>NZ_JARVSN010000018.1:0-387026 GCF_030209165.1 Pseudomonas sp. fls2-241-R2A-110
TGCTTGATTCAGTTGTTAAAGAGCGGTTGGTTAAGATCTTTCGTCTCAACCGAGGCGCGCATTCTACAGCAGCCTCTGTTGCTGTCAAGTGGTTATTTTCAGAAGTTTTCAAAGTTTCCTTTGCAACTTCAACCACTTGCGCTTCCGATCTCTCGTTAGCGGGAGGCGAATTCTACAGCGTTACTCGCTGCTGTCAACACCTCTTTTTCTCCGCTTTCGACCGAGAAGATCGAAACGTCTATAAGGCCAAACCCACCTGCCTTACCGACTCCTTCTGGGCTTCGATGACCTGAAGCAACTCGCTGTCGAAAACTGCGTAACTCTTTGTTTACCAAGGAGTTTTCCTTTTCGACTGCGCCGGAAGTGGGGCGAATTATAGACTTCCAGAATCTGCCGTCAACACCTATTTTCAGCTTTATTCAGATTTGAGCGTAATACGCGCAAATGCCTTCTTCCCAGCCTGACAAACATGGGTCGCGCCCAGTACGTATATAAAGGAGCGATCGACGACCTCGCCATCTATACGCACACCACCAGAGCCGAGAAGATCTCGAGCGACAGCCGAGTTCTTGACCAAGCCCGCCTTATTAAGGACAGCAGCGATCGGCATGTCTTCCGCCGCAGTCAATTCGATCTCCGGCAGATCATCCGGCAACTCACCTTCCTTCATACGGTTACCCGCTGCACGATGGGCATTGGCCGCAGCCTCGTCACCATGGAAACGCGCAACGATCTCTTCAGCCAGCTTGATCTTGATATCGCGCGGATTGGCACCCGCCTCTACATCGGCACGGAACGTATTGATCTCATCCATGGAACGGAAGCTGAGCAACTCGAAGTAGCGCCACATCAAGGCATCCGGAATAGAAACCAGCTTGCCGTACATGACACCTGGCGCTTCCTGGATACCGACGTAATTGCCCAAGGACTTGGACATCTTCTTCACGCCATCCAGACCTTCGAGCAAAGGCATGGTCAGAATGCATTGAGCTTCCTGACCATAGCCGCGCTGCAACTCACGCCCCATCAGCAGATTGAACTTCTGATCGGTACCGCCCAGCTCGACATCCGCGCGCAATGCAACCGAGTCATAGCCCTGAACCAGCGGATAGAGAAACTCGTGAATGGCAATTGGCTGATTGGTGGTGTAGCGCTTGTCGAAGTCGTCGCGCTCCAGCATCCGAGCCACGGTGTATTGCGAGGTCAGGCGAATGAAGTCCGCGGGCCCCATCTGATCCATCCAGGTGGAGTTGAACGCCACTTCGGTCTTGGCCGGATCAAGAATCTTGAAGACTTGAGTCTTGTAGGTCTCGGCATTCTCGAGAACCTGCTCACGAGTGAGCGGAGGACGCGTCGCGCTCTTGCCACTCGGATCGCCGATCATCCCGGTGAAGTCACCTATCAGGAAGATCACCTGATGCCCCAGCTCCTGGAACTGGCGCAGCTTATTAATAAGCACGGTATGACCCAAGTGCAAATCCGGCGCAGTCGGATCAAAGCCTGCCTTAATACGCAGCGGCTGGCCACGCTTGAGCTTTTCGATCAGCTCGGACTCGACCAACAGTTCTTCCGCACCACGTTTAATCAGCGCTAGCTGCTCTTCAACCGACTTCATAACAGACCCGCAAGGCTCGAATTCAAAGGGAACCAACCATACAAGATCACGCGTCAAATACAAAGTTTTGCCGGCGCAATGACGCCAATCCGGTGACAGAGCGTCCGCGGACTTGCTTCAGAGATGATTTGGTTATATTTTATACAGTTATTTCATCTTCATCATGTCATTCATCTTTTCCAATTCATCTTTTTCAAAGTCAAAAATTACTTATGACCAAAGAATCGTCTAAAGCGCCCCCGCTTTACCCGAAGACCCACCTGCTAGCCGCAAGTGGTATCGCCGCTCTATTGAGTCTGGCGCTTCTGGTATTCCCTTCCAGTGATGTAGAAGCCAAAAAGACGACCCTGAGTCTTGAACTGGAAAGCCCCGCAGAACAACTGACACAAGATCAAGACGCTGCTGAAGCCGTTCAAGCCACAAATGAGCCAGCAGTCTCCCCTTTCGCGCAGATCGAAAACAGTGCAGAAGATACTCAGGAAACCGCCCAGGCCGCACCGGCACCTGCGCACGCAGCCGAAACGAAGAAGGCACCAAACCACAGGGAAGTGATCGTTGGCAAAGGCGATACGCTTTCTACATTGTTTGAGAAAGTCGGGCTCCCTGCCGCCTCTGTGCATGAAGTCCTGGCCAGCGACAAGCAGGCCAAGCAGTTCAGCCAGCTCAAACACGGCCAGAAACTCGAATTCGAACTCAACCCCGATGGCCAGTTGACCAACTTGCACAGCAAGGTCAGCGACCTCGAAAGCATCACCTTGACCAAGAACGACAAGGGCTACACGTTCAATCGAATTACCGCCAAGCCCACCGTACGATCTGCCTACGTTCATGGCGTGATCAACAGCTCGCTGTCGCAGTCTGCCGCGCGTGCCGGCCTGTCCCACAGCCTGACCATGGACATGGCCAGCGTGTTTGGCTACGACGTCGACTTTGCCCAGGATATTCGCCAGGGTGACGAGTTCGACGTGATCTATGAGCAGAAAGTCGTCAACGGCAAAGCTGTCGGCAACGGCCCGATCCTCTCAGCACGCTTCACCAACCGCGGCAAGACGTACACCGCCGTGCGTTACACCAACAAACAAGGCAACAGCAGCTACTACACCGCTGATGGCAACAGTATGCGCAAGGCATTCATCCGCACCCCGGTAGACTTCGCCCGCATCAGCTCGAAATTCTCCATGGGCCGCAAACACCCCATCCTGAACAAAATCCGCGCCCACAAAGGCGTCGACTACGCAGCACCGCGCGGCACACCGATCAAGGCAGCGGGCGACGGCAAAGTGTTGTTGGCGGGTCGTCGTGGCGGCTATGGCAATACCGTGATCATCCAGCACGGCAACACCTACAGGACGCTGTACGGCCACATGCAGGGTTTCGCCAAAGGCGTGCAGACTGGCGGCAACGTCAAGCAAGGCCAGGTGATTGGCTACATTGGCACGACGGGTCTCTCAACCGGTCCGCACTTGCACTATGAGTTCCAGGTCAATGGCGTGCACGTAGACCCGCTGGGCCAGAAGCTGCCGATGGCCGATCCGATCGCCAAAGCTGAACGCGCGCGTTTCCTGGCTCAAAGCCAACCACTGATGGCACGCATGGACCAAGAGAAGGCCACCATGCTCGCTTCGAGCAAGCGCTAAGCCATGACGTTCTATATAGGCGTGATGTCCGGGACCAGCCTCGATGGCCTGGACATTGCGCTGATCGAGCTGACTCCAGCGATCAATCTAATCGCCACGCACTACACCCCCATGCCCGATTCCCTGCGCGCCGAGCTGCTTGGCTTGTGCGCCAGCGGCCCGGACGAGATCGCCCGCTCCGCCATCGCTCAGCAGAACTGGGTGAAACTGGCAGCACAGGGCATTCACGCTCTCCTCGTCCAACAGAACCTGAAACCTGAACACATTCGCGCGATAGGCAGTCATGGGCAGACCATCCGCCACGAGCCGGCGCGCGGCTTCACCGTTCAGATCGGCAACCCTGCCCTACTGACTGAATTGACCGGTATTACGGTGGTCAGCGATTTCCGCAGCCGTGATGTTGCGGCCGGCGGACAAGGCGCGCCGCTGGTGCCCGCCTTTCATGAGGCATTGTTTAAAGAGCACGCAGGCAATCGCGCGGTATTGAACGTGGGCGGGTTCAGCAACCTCAGCCTGATCGAACCCGGTAAGCCAGTAGCCGGTTTCGACTGCGGCCCGGGTAATGTTCTGCTGGATGCCTGGATTCACCAACAGCGAGGTGAAAACTTTGATCGCGACGGCCAATGGGCTGCCAGCGGCAAGGTCGAACCGATCCTGCTGAATGAGTTGCTGAGTGATCCATTTTTCGTAACCAAAGGCCCAAAGAGTACCGGTCGCGAAGTGTTCAACTTGCCATGGCTGACGCAGCATCTTTCGAAACTGCCAACCTTCTCCGCCGAAAATGTGCAGGCAACACTGCTTGAACTGACCGCACTGACCATCATCGAGTCACTGCAACACGCCCAGTCGGACACTCAGGAACTGCTGGTCTGTGGCGGTGGTGCGCACAACGCTACGCTGATGAAGCGTTTAGCTACCCTGTTGCCGAATGCGAAGGTCGGCAGCACCGCTACGCACGGGGTGGACCCGGATTGGGTCGAAGCCATGGCCTTCGCCTGGTTGGCCCATTGCTGCCTGGAAGGCATTGCCGCCAATCGCCCAAGCGTCACTGGCGCCCGAGGCCTGAGGGTGCTCGGCGCTATCTACCCGGCATAAACGCCACACAGCAAAACGCCGCATAGCCCGGAGGCCATGCGGCGCTTGATAATGCCGTGAAGCGCGATCAGATCGAGAACGAAGAGCCGCAGCCACAGGTAGTGCTGGCGTTCGGGTTCTTGATTACGAAGCGCGAACCTTCCAGACCTTCCTGATAATCCACCTCGGCACCCGCCAGGTACTGGAAGCTCATCGGATCGACCACCAGGCTCACACCTTCGCGCTCGACGATGGTGTCGTCATCGGCCACTTCTTCATCGAAGGTAAAGCCGTATTGAAAACCTGAACAACCACCGCCCGTAACGAATACGCGCAGCTTCAAGCGATCATTCCCCTCTTCATCGACCAGGCTCTTCACCTTGTGCGCGGCACCGTGGGTGAATTGCAAAGCCGTGGGGGTGAAGGATTCGACGCTCATGCTAACTATCTCCCGGCGTTACGCCGCCATAATGCGTGATGACGCGCATTATCCGCTTCTCCTAGAAAATTGGTCAACTATTGTTACGGTATATCAATCAACACATTTGTCAGCCCGAAATACAAAAAGGCCCGTCAGACGGGCCTTTTTGCTGTGCGAGATGACGCCTTAAGGCAGCATGCCCGCATGGGACAAGCCCAGACGTTCATCCAGGCCAAACAGGATGTTCATGTTCTGCACCGCCTGACCCGACGCGCCTTTGACCAGGTTATCGATCACCGACAACACCACCACCAGATCACCATCCTGTGGACGATGCACGGCAATACGGCAAACGTTGGCACCGCGCACGCTGCGGGTTTCCGGATGGCTGCCGGCTGGCATTACGTCGACGAACGGTTCATTGGCATAGCGCTTTTCAAACAACGCCTGCAGATCCACCGAACGATCCACGACAGTGGCGTAAAGCGTCGAATGAATACCGCGAATCATCGGTGTCAGGTGCGGTACGAAGGTCAGACCCACGTCCTTGCCCGCTGCGCGACGCAGACCCTGGCGGATTTCCGGCAAGTGACGATGACCTTTGACGGAATAGGCCTTCATGCTTTCCGATGTTTCGGAGTACAGCGAACCGACCGAAGCGCCACGCCCTGCACCGCTCACACCGGATTTGCAGTCAGCGATCAAACGTGTGGTGTCAGCCAGACCCGCTTCGAGCAATGGCAGGAAACCCAATTGCGTTGCGGTCGGGTAGCACCCCGGCACGGCAATCAGGCGAGCGTCCTTGATCTGCTCGCGATTGACTTCCGGCAGACCGTAGACCGCTTCTTCCAGCAGCTCCGGCGCACCGTGCGGCTGGCCGTACCACTTGGCCCACTCAGCAGAGTCTTGCAAACGGAAATCCGCCGACAGGTCGATGACCTTGGTGCCCGCTGCCAGCAACTCGCCAGCCAGCGCATGGGCAACACCGTGCGGCGTGGCGAAGAACACCACGTCGCAAGCGCCCAGTGTCTTGATATCCGGAACACTGAACGCCAGGCCGTCGTAATGGCCTCGCAGGTTCGGATACATATCAGCCACGGCCAGACCGGCCTCGGATCGGGAAGTGATCACGACCACTTCTGCTTGCGGATGCTGTGCCAACAGACGCAGCAGTTCGACACCGGTGTAACCCGTGCCGCCGACGATACCGACCTTGACCATAAACCTGCCCTCAACGAACCCACTGGAAAGCCGTCGATAATAGGGGCCGCGCGGCCCTGCGACAACCGCTTAGGTGACGTGTGGCCGAACAAGCCTCTACTATCCGGACTACCGTGAACCTGGGAATAACTAAAAATGCTTTATCTGTGGCTCAAAGCGCTTCACATCGTCAGCATGGTCTGCTGGTTTGCCGGCCTGTTTTACCTACCGCGCCTGTTTGTTTATCACGCGCAAAGCGAGGACAGCGTCAGCAAAGAACGCTTCAGCCTCATGGAGCGCAAGTTGTACCGCGCCATCATGGGCCCGGCGATGATCGCTACCCTGATTTTCGGCATTGCGTTGATCTGGCTTAACCCAAGCATCTTCAGTTCGGGCGCGTGGATTCACGCCAAACTGACCTTGGTGGTCATCCTGATCGGCTACCACCACATGTGCGGCGCACAGGTAAAACGCTTTGCCCGTGGCGAGAACACCCGCAGCCATGTCTTTTATCGCTGGTTCAATGAAGTGCCGGTTCTGATATTGCTGGCTATCGTCATTCTGGTCGTCGTTCGGCCATTCTAAAAAGCACAACTCACCGGGGTACTTCCAATGTCGCTGCCCGCTTTGCTCGAACAACGTTTGCGATTGCCCGTGGTGGCAGCGCCGATGTTCCTGATTTCGAACCCGCAACTGGTCCTTGCCTGCTGTCGGAATGGAGTAGTTGGCAGCTTTCCCGCGCTGAACCAGCGCGAGAGCAGCGGCTTCAAGGCCTGGCTGGAAGAGATCGAAGCAGGCTTGGCGACACTGGAGAACCCGGCGCCTTACGCTGTGAACCTGATCGTTCACAACAGCAATCCGCGACTGCAAGACGACCTGGCGATCTGTATCGAGCACAAAGTACCGATCGTGATCACCAGCCTCGGTGCCGTGAAAGAACTGGTCGATGCCGTCCATAGCTACGGCGGCTTGGTGTTTCACGACGTGACAACCCGTCGTCATGCCGAGAAAGCGGCCGAGGCCGGTGTCGACGGTCTGATCGCCGTGGCCGCCGGCGCCGGTGGGCACGCCGGGACCTGGAGCCCGTTCTCGCTGATTGCCGAGATCCGCCAGTTCTTCGACAAGACCTTGCTGCTGGCCGGCTGCCTTAACCATGGCCACGAGATTCTCGCGGCACAATTGCTCGGTGCGGATTTGGCCTACTTCGGTACGCGATTTATCGGCACCACTGAAAGTCATGCCCCTGACGCCTACAAAGAGATGCTGCTAACGTCCAGAGCCGCTGACATCATTCATACTCCAGCGGTATCGGGTGTACCGGCCAGCTTCATGCGCCAAAGCCTGGAAGCTGCCGGTTTCGACATGAAGGCGCTACAAGCCAAAGGTGAAGTGGATTTCGGCTCCAAGCTCAAACCATTGAACGATGAAGCCAAAGCCTGGAAGACCGTATGGTCCGCAGGCCAGGGCGTCGGCGAAATCGACGATTTGCCCAGTGTCGATGAATTGGTCGCACGGCTGGACGCCGAATACCGCAAGGCACTGGAACTGGCAGCACAGTTGCCAAAACGCTGGCCGCGCTGAAATGAAAGCTTGGCCAGTCCGCCCTGGCTGGCCTTACACTTAACACCCGCAAGCTCTTAAAACTCAATTATTCGCGACAAGGATGCCTCGCAATGAGCGACAACCGTTTCAAGATCGTATTCGACGGCGCTTTGCTGCCAGGTGTTGACGTCACAACCGCCAAACTGAATCTGGCCGCGCTGTACAAAAGCGAGGTCGCTGCAGTCGAACGGCTGTTCACCGGCAAGTCGGTTACGCTCAAACAAGACCTGTCGCACACCGACGCGCAAACCTACCTGCAGGCCCTGAAGAAAACCGGCATCGATGCCCGGGTAGAAAGCGAGCCGTCCATCGAGCTGAACCTGGCCGACGCTCACGAACACCCTCCCGCAAACAGCCAGCCGGTCTTCACCGACCCGGCTTCCCCGTACGCCCCGCCTCGGTCCACTGTCGGCGAAAGCCTGCCCGCTTACGCGACACTCAAGCCTTTCAGCATCGAAGGCCGCATCGGCCGCTTGCGTTATCTCGCCTGGACGATGGCCCTGACGCTGGTAACACTGGCCGTCGGCTCGGTATTGGCGATTTTCGCCTTTGCCATCATCAGCGCCGATTCCACCGCAGGCCTTATTCTTGGAGGCCTGGTTGCTTTTATCCTGTTCATCGCCTTGGCGGTCGTCAGCGTTCAGTTCAGTGTTCAGCGCCTGCATGACATCGGTTGGTCCGGCTGGCTCTGGCTGTTGAACCTTGTACCGTTCGTGGGCAGCTTCTTTCCACTGGTCATCATGGTCGTGCCCGGCACCAACATTGCCAATCGCTATGGCGCACCGCCTCCGCCCAACAGCACTGCGGTCAAGGTCTTGTCTTCACTTTGGGTCGTGTTCATCGCGCTCATTTTTATTGGCGCACTGGCGGGCGGCATCACTGCTATCCAGAACGAGTACGAAAACGCTGCACAAACCAGCTATGACAGCAGCTCGGTTACCACCGAAGACGTTGAAGTAGAGCCCGCCGCAGAGGCTGAACAAGTACCCGATTCCGCAGACGATGAAGCCGAAGAAGCCCCGGCCCCTGTAGACTCTGCAAAAGAATGAACAGCGCTCCCCGCCCGTGACACCTGCGTCGCCGGCGCGGAGCTGTTGCGATGGAGAACTGCATGACCCGTTACGCTCTGATCACTGGCGCTTCCAGCGGCATCGGCCTGGCGATGGCCGAAGCGCTGGCCCGGCGCGGCCGCAGCCTGATTCTGGTGGCCCGACAGCGTGATCAGCTGGAAAGTATTGCGATTGAGCTGACTCAACGGTTTGGCGTGGAAGTGTTGTTTCGCGCTTGCGACCTTGGTGAACCGTTACGGCTGTCGGGGTTCCTGCTGGAACTGGAAGAAGGAGACCGGCAAATCGATTTGCTGGTCAACTGCGCCGGTATCGGCACTTGCGGTCCATTTCTGGCCCAGGACTGGATGACCGAGCAGGACCTGATCGAAGTGAACATCCTGGCGCTGACCCGCCTGTGCCATGCCATTGGCAACAGCATGGCCTTGCAGGGGGGCGGGCAGATTCTCAACGTCGCTTCAATGGCAGCATTCCAACCCGGCCCGTGGATGAGCACTTACTACGCCAGCAAAGCCTATGTACTGCACTTTTCCGAAGGCTTGCGCGTCGAGCTGAAGAAATGTGCGGTCAAGGTCTCGGTGCTCTGCCCGGGCCCGACTCGCACCGGGTTCTTCCGTACGGCGCAACTGGATACCGGCAAACTGGCCGACAGTAAAATGCTGATGAGCCCGGAAGAGGTAGCGTTGTATACCGTACGGGCCCTGGAGAAAGATCGCGCGATCATCATTCCGGGTCGAGGCAACCGCTGGCGCGCCTTTCTGCCGCGGCTCGGCTCTCGCTGGTTGAACCGCACAATTACCGGCATGGTCAACAAGGCCTACTGCCCGCGCTGATAAAAGGCAGGGCTGGGCTCGGGGATAACCCATGAGTACACTCAGGCCAGCCCAATCAACGGAGAAAACAGCTGTGGATACTCTGTTCACCAAGATCATCAACCGGGAAATCCCGGCCAAGATCATTTACGAGGACGACCAGGTACTGGCCTTCCACGACATCGCCCCACAGGCGCCGGTGCATTTTCTGGTCATTCCGAAAAAACCGGTGCGCACCCTTAACGACCTCACCGAGGACGACAAGGCACTGGCCGGGCATATTCTGTTCACCGCCCAGCGTCTGGCAAAGGAGCTGGGTTGCGAAGACGGTTTCCGCGTGGTCATGAACTGCAATGAATTGGGCGGGCAGACCGTCTATCACATTCATATGCATGTGCTCGGCCAGCGCCAGATGCACTGGCCGCCGGGCTGATTTCAGCCATCCTGTGGGAGCAACCCCGCTCCCACAGGGGCTCTTGGCAATGCGCCTGCTTCACAATGACCCAGCGCAAACCTTCCCCGGCCGATTGGGTTAAACTGACCGCCGAGATTCTTCCCGGAGGTCAGCATGACTACCCAACGTCACTACTCGCCGATTGACCGTCTACTGCTGCAAGCCGATGCCGCGATGCGTACCTTGCTGCCCTTCAGTGGCCAACCGTACCGTCCGTCGCCTGCGATTGTTCAGCCGGATGCGCAAATGAGCGACGAAGACACCCGGCACGTGGCCGGTCTGATGCGCATCAACCACACCGGCGAAGTCTGCGCCCAGGCGCTGTACCAGGGGCAAGCCCTGACCGCCAAGCTGCCGCACGTGCGTGCAGCCATGGAACATGCGGCCGAAGAAGAAATCGATCACCTGGTCTGGTGCGAGCAACGCATCCACCAGTTGGGCAGCCATACCAGTATTCTCAATCCACTGTTCTATGGCATGTCGTTCGGGATCGGCGCGGTGGCCGGACTGATCAGCGATAAGGTCAGCCTGGGTTTCGTTGCCGCGACCGAGCATCAAGTGTGCAAGCACCTGAACGAACACCTTGAGCAACTTCCGGCCGAGGACGAGAAGTCCCGGGCCATTCTTGAGCAGATGCGTATTGATGAAGAACATCACGCAGAAAGCGCGCTGGATGCGGGAGGATTTCGTTTTCCGGCGCCGGTGAAATTCGGGATGAGTCTGTTGGCCAAAGTGATGACCAAGAGCACTTATCGAATCTGACCTGTAGACACAATCATGAAAAAAGGCGACTGCCGTGAGGTAGTCGCCTTTTTTGTGCTCGAAAATCTTAGCTCGACATATTGCGCGCGTAGAAGATTTCCAACATTTCGTGTTTCACACGGTCGGTCACCTGAGCGCGCTGCTCAGAAGACAGGCTGCTGGTCGCGTCGCCGAACAGGTAGTTGTCCAGTTCGAAGTTCTTCAGCAGCATTTTGGTATGGAACAGGTTTTCCTGATACACGTTCACGTCGGTCATCTGGTACGCGTCGCGGGTGTCTTTGGAAAGGTAATTCTGGATCGAATTGATCTCGTGGTCGATGAAGTGCTTTTTGCCTTCAACGTCACGGGTGAAACCGCGCACGCGATAATCCACAGTCACGATGTCCGAATCGAACTGGTGAATCAGGAAGTTGAGTGCTTTAAGCGGTGAAATGACGCCACAGGTCGACACATCAATGTCCACACGGAAGGTTGCAATACCGTCGACCGGATGGATTTCCGGGTAGGTGTGCACCGTGATGTGGCTCTTGTCGAGGTGGGCCAGGATGATTTCGGGCAACGGGCCTGGGGACTCTTCGATCTGGCTTTCAGTCGGGGTCACCGGCTCTTCCGATATCAGAATCGTGACGCTGGCGCCCTGTGGGTCGTAGTCCTGACTGGCAATGTTCAGGATGTTGGCACCAATGATATCGACAACTTCTGTGAGGATCTGCGTCAGGCGCTTCGCGTTGTACTCTTCATTGATGTACTCGACGTAAGCCTGTTGGTCTTGCGGGGTTTCCGCGTAGCAGATGTCATAGATATTGAAGCTCAAGGTCTTTGTCAGGTTATTGAACCCGTGGAGCTTGAGTTTGCTTTTCACCGTTAAAGACTCTCTATGTATGCGGCCCGGGCCGCGTGATCAAGCATGCCCGTCAGATGCGAACAACGCAGCTGCGTAGGACGGTTAACACCTCTTCGCGATGGCGACTTTGGTTATCTGTTCGGGCGCGGGGCCTGTCGGGTGACGGGCCACGCCCCAGAAAAAAGTGGCGCATTGTGCAGACGTCAACTTGAGATCGCCAGATTCTGCACTGCTTTTATGATAGTTGAATGTCACATCAACCGAGTTCGATGATCTCGTAGTCGTGGGTGATGGCTACGCCGGCCGCGCCGAGCATGATCGAGGCCGAGCAATACTTCTCCGCAGACAGCTCGATCGCGCGCTTGACCTGAGCTTCCTTGAGCCCGCGCCCCTTGACCACAAAGTGCATGTGGATCTTGGTGAAGACCTTCGGATCTTCGGTCGCACGCTCGGCTTCGAGGAAGGCTTCACAGCTTTCGACGGCCTGACGGGACTTCTTGAGGATGCTGACTACGTCGAAATTACTGCAACCGCCGACACCCAGCAGGAGCATTTCCATTGGCCGGACACCCAGGTTGCGACCGCCGGCATCGGGCGGACCGTCCATGACCACGACGTGACCGCTACCGGATTCACCGAGGAACATGGCTTCGCCAGCCCATTGGATGCGTGCCTTCATCGCCAAGACTCCACTGTATAAAAAAGGGTCGCCAGCTTAGCACAGGGCCCGTGATTGACAGTGCCCTGGCTTTGTAGGGCATAACCTTCCGGGCAGTAGGTAATTTCTCGAAAAATGCAGGAAGCGTCTGTTAAGCTGGCGCCAATTCGCTGGCGCATAGCCAGCTTTGCAGCAACCTTGTCAACGACTCATAAAAAAACCAAACACACCGTGAAGCCTTTCGGGATACAACCATGGTTGCTATTGCCCCAACCCCCAAGATCAAGAACCTCGACAAGCTGTTGATGCATTGCCAGCGCCGTCGCTATGCGGCCAAGAGCAACATCATTTGTGCAGGTGATCGCTCGGACACGCTGTTCTTCATCATCAAAGGCTCGGTCACGATCCTGATCGAGGATGATGACGGCCGCGAGATGATCATCGCCTACCTGAACTCCGGGGACTTTTTCGGTGAGTTGGGGCTGTTTGAACAAGCGGGGCTTGAACAGGAACGCAGCGCCTGGGTGCGGGCAAAGATCGAATGTGAAGTGGCGGAAATCAGTTACGCGAAATTCCGTGAGCTGTCCCAACAAGATCCAGACATTCTTTACGTACTCAGCGGACAAATCGCACAACGTTTGCGCAACACCACGCGCAAGGTCGGCGACCTGGCATTCTTCGATGTGACCGGTCGCGTCGCACGCTGCCTGCTGGAGTTGTGCAAGCAACCGGACGCGATGACTCACCCTGACGGCATGCAGATCAAAGTGACCCGTCAGGAAATCGGCCGGATTGTCGGCTGCTCGCGTGAAATGGTCGGTCGCGTACTCAAGGATCTCGAAGAGCGCAACCTGGTGGACGTCAAAGGCAAGACCATGGTGGTCTTCGGTACACGCTAGTTCGAAAACTCAAGCCTCAAGCATGTCTGCCAGCAACTGGCGATACAACGCGTCAAGCCGCTCCAATGCGTCAGGCGCGGCAAACTTCTCATGCAGGGCAATGTGGCTTTCGGCGCGAACCCGCTGCTCCAGACCGCACGCTTGATTGAAGCGATTGACCGCTGCGACCATCGACTCTCGCTCGTTATCGAGCAACAAAGCGCCGTGCACCAACCCCACCGGACGCTGACCACCCTTGCTCTGACGCCAGCGCTGAGCGGTGCCGACCATCTTGCGACCGTCGAGGTTGACGTTGAAACGGCCATCGCAAAATGCGCCGTCCACTTCACCCAGGGACGAAACGCCACCCAACTCATCAAGCAACTGGCAAATCGGATCGCAGAGTCGGCGATAGGCGGTTTCGATCCGGTTCTGGTCACCCTCACGACGCGGAGGTGCGTAGACCAGAGCGATATTGATGGTCGATGCGGATTGCGGCACCGGCTCACCACCGGTTTCTCGCAGCAACACTGGCCAACCGGCCGCTGCCGAAACTTCACAGGCGGCTTCGAAACCTGGCAGACGATTCAAGCGGCGCGGCATCACCAGCGCCCGATCATTGGGCTGCCAGAACAGCAGGCCAAAGTCCGAATCGCCGGTGCAGACATGAGCCAACAGATCTTGCTCGGCTTGCAGGCCGGCTTCGACAGTCAGAGAGATTGGCTGGAACATGGACGATTCCGTAAGACATGAAGTCTTTTGGGGGGGCTTGATGACCTCTTCGCGGGCAAGCCCGCTCCCACAGGGAATCGGGTTTGCCTGCGAAGATGTTGTCAGTCGAGTGTAGAACCACTCACTGCAGTACCACGTTCAGGAAAGAACAGGCGCTGCAACTCGGTGCCCGGGCTTTCGGCGCGCATGAACGCCTCGCCGACCAGGAACGCATACACATCGCTGATTTCCATCAACTCGACATCGGCCCGGTTGAGAATGCCACTTTCGGTAATCACCAGGCGATCACGAGGGATGCGCGGCAACAGATCGAGGGTGGTTTCCAGACTGACCTCGAAGGTGTGCAGGTTACGGTTGTTCACACCAACCAGCGGCGTGTTGAGGGTTTTCAAGGCCCGCTCCAGCTCGTCGCCGTCGTGCACTTCCACCAGCACGTCGAGGCCGACGCTTTTGGCCACGGCCGCCAACTCGGCCATCTTCACATCGTCCAGTGCAGAGACGATCAACAGCACACAGTCAGCACCCAAGGCACGGGCTTCGACGATCTGGTACGGATCGATCATGAAGTCCTTGCGGATCACTGGCAGTTTGCATGCCGCCCGGGCCTGTTGCAGGTAAGCATCGGCGCCCTGGAAAAAATCGACATCGGTGAGCACTGACAGGCAGGTTGCGCCGCCCTTCTCGTAACTCTTGGCAATGCTGGCGGGATCGAAATTCGCGCGAATCACGCCTTTGCTCGGTGATGCTTTTTTGATCTCGGCAATGACTGCCGGCTGTTTCAGCTTGGCCTGAGCAATCAATGCCTTGGCAAAACCACGGGGTGCATCGGCCGCCTTGGCCAGGCTTTCCAGCTCCGCCAGACTCACACGGGCGCTACGCTCGGCAACTTCCTGGACTTTGCGAGCCAGAATGCTTTCCAGAACCGTCGGTACACTCATCCCTCATTCTCCACTTTGAATACCGCGGTAAATGCACCCAACTCCTCGAGTTTTTCCCGGGCGAGGCCTGTGTGCAGCGCATCGTGCGCCAGGGCAACGCCTTCTTTCAAACTGGTCGCCAGGTCGGCTGCATACAGTGCGGCACCCGCATTGAGCACGATCATTTCGGCGGCTTTCTGGCCAAATTCGGTCTTGCGTTTGCCCAGGGCATCGCGAATCAGCTCAAGGGAAGCCGCCGGGCTTTCTACCGCCAGGCCATGCAGGCTCTGGCTCTTCATGCCCAGGTCTTCAGGTTCGACCCAATATTCGGTGATCTGGTCATTCTTCAGTTCTGCCACATACGTCGGCGCCGCCAGGCTGAACTCGTCCAGACCATCCTTGGAGTGCACCACCAGCACGTGCTTGCTGCCCAAACGCTGCAAGACTTCGGCCAATGGCCGGCACAGCGCCTGACTGAACACGCCCACCACCTGATGTTTCACGCCGGCCGGATTCGTAAGCGGGCCGAGCATGTTGAACAGGGTACGCAGACCAAGATCCTTGCGCGGACCGGCAGCGTGCTTCATGGCACTGTGATGGGTCTGGGCAAACATGAAACCGATGCCGACGTTGTCGATGCAGCGCGCCACCTGGACCGGACTCAGGTTGAGGTAAATACCAGCGGCCTCCAGCAAGTCGGCACTGCCGCTCTTGCCGGATACCGCACGGTTACCGTGCTTGGCCACGGTACAACCGGCAGCCGCCACGACGAAAGAGGAAGCCGTCGACACGTTGAAAATGTTCGCACCATCGCCGCCGGTGCCGACGACATCGACCACACCGTCGAGGGTCTTGAGTTCGACCTTGTCTGCCAGTTCGCGCATGACCGACACGGCGCCAACGATTTCGTCGATGCTCTCGCTCTTCATACGCATGGCCATCATGAACGCGCCGATCTGCGCATCCGTGCATTGCCCGGTCATGATTTCGCGCATCACATCGCGCATCTCATCGGTGCTGAGGTCGAGGTGATCGACGATACGGCTCAGGGCTGTCTTGATATTCATGGAAAGTCCTTAGCGCGTGCCGCCGGTTTGTTTGAGGAAGTTGGCGAACAGCTCGTGGCCCTGTTCAGTGAGGATAGACTCAGGGTGGAACTGCACACCTTCAATGTTCAACGTCTTGTGGCGCAGGCCCATGATCTCGTCGATCGAGCCGTCTTCGAGCTGGGTCCAGGCGGTCAGCTCCAGGCAATCGGGCAAGGTTTCGCGCTTGACGATCAGCGAGTGATAGCGCGTTACCGTCAACGGAAGATTCAGGCCTTCGAATACGCCCTTGTCCTCATGGAATACCGGGCTAGTCTTACCGTGCATGACTTGACGGGCGCGGACCACATCACCGCCAAACGCCTGGCCAATGGACTGGTGGCCGAGGCAGACGCCCAGAATCGGCAGCTTGCCGGCGAAATGCTTGATCGCTTCGATCGAGATGCCGGCTTCGGTCGGGGTGCAAGGACCGGGGGACACGACGATACGCTCGGGGTTAAGGGCTTCGATTTCGGCAATCGTGAGTTCATCGTTGCGCACGACTTTGACTTGGGAGCCGAGCTCACCAAGGTACTGCACAACGTTGTAGGTAAAAGAGTCGTAGTTATCGATCATCAGCAACATGGCGTTTAGAACCTCTTGAATTCACTGACTTTTAAGACAGCCTTCGAACGATTACCCGCAGCGTCCTGCACTTTGTCTGTCGCAAGATGCGCCAGCAAAGCGGTATGTCTAACGGGTGAAGAAGGCAAAGCGGTACAGGTCCGGCCAGGCCGGCAGAAAAGATTCAGGCGCGCCAACGCCAGCGGGCATGTGCCTTGATGACTTGATCCAGGAGTTTGCTGATGATCAACACGGGGAAGGTCTCATTCATACGTCTCGGCACAGTAACTTAGCTGGGCAGAGCGTGCAATATGGCCGGAGTGACAGCTCGCGAAACAATCGAAGGGTTCGCGACCGATGGCAAAACGCTGGAAGTTTTTGGTACTGTCGTTTCGTTTACTAAAACAATAAATAAAACGGACTTGCTCATGATCAAACAGACGTTGTTTGTACCACTCGCAGGATGCCTGCTCGCGATGGCCTGCGCCCAGGCGAACGCCTCGCCTAATCCCTACACCAATTTCATCGTCTTCGGCGACAGCCTCAATGACGCCGGCACATTTGCCGATACCGGCGGACCCGCCGGGGCGACGGAGCGCTATACCAACCGTACAGGGCCGGTGTATCTGGATGGCAGCGGTGAAGTCCGTTCGCTCAACGCCACCCAGGTCCTTGGAGGGAAACTGGGGTTCTCGCCGGATCAGACGGCGTCATCCTCCTCTGCAGTACGTGCCAGCGAAGGCCTGCCCGATGGCAACAACTGGGCTGTCGGCGGTTATCGCACCGATCAGATTCTCGACTCGATCACCAGCACCTCCGCTACCGGCGAACGCACCCGCGCGGGCTATCTGCCGTCGAACAATTTCCGCGCCGACCCGAATGCGCTCTATTACCTCTCGGGAGGCGGCAATGACTTCCTGCAGGGGCGCGTGACCAGCCTGCCTCAAGCCAGCGCCGCCGCCGATCGCCTGGCCAGCAGCGTGCAAACCCTGCAGCAGGCCGGGGCCCGCTACATCATGGTCTGGTTGCTGCCGGATATTGGCTTTACCCCGGCCTTCAACGGCACACCTTTGCAGGCCTTCACGTCCCAGCTCAGTTCCCAGTTCAACACTGAACTGGTCAGCCAACTGCAGGGCATTAACGCCAACATCATCCCGCTGAACATTCCGGTACTGCTCAAAGAGACATTCGCCAACCCTGGCCAGTTCGGCCTGGCTACCGACCAGAACCTCAGTGCCACCTGCTTCAGCGGCGACAGTTGCACCGAGAACGCCCGATACGGCATCAACAGTGCCACCCCGGACCCGACCAAACTGATCTACAACGACTCGGTGCACCCGACCGAAGCCGGGCAACGCTTGATTGCCGATTACGCGTACTCGCTGCTGTCCGCTCCATGGGAAGCAAGCCTGTTGCCACAAATGGCCCAGGGCACTTTGCGTTCTCATCAGGACGAGTTGCGTAACCAGTGGCTGGCCGATTGGGAAAATTGGCAAGGCGTGGGTCAATGGCGGGCGATTGTCGCCGCCGGCGGCCAACACCAGGATTTCGACAGCCAGCGCAGTGGGGCGAGTGCTGACGGCAATGGCGCCAACGTGAACATTGGTGGCAGCTATCGGCTCAACGACGCATGGCGCGTTGGCTTGGCGGCGGGCTTCTATAACCAGAAACTCGAAGCCGGCGATAAAGATTCGGATTACAAACTCAACACCTACTTGGGCACCGCTTTCGCCCAATACCAGCAGAATCGCATTTGGGGTGACGCGGCGCTGACGGCCGGGCATCTGGACTACGATAGCCTCAAACGCAAATTCCAGTTGGGGGTCAACGAACGCGGGGAGAAAGGCGACACCGACGGTTACCTGGTCGCCATCAGTGGCCGCCTGGGTTACGACATCGCGCCAGAGGCGAGCAGCCCGTGGCACTTGTCGCCATTCGTGAGCTCGGACTTCTCGAAAGTTGAAGTGAATGGTTACTCGGAAAACGGCGCCGACTCCACCGCGCTGACCTATGACGACCAGTCACGCATTTCCCGGCGTCTTGGCCTCGGAATCCAGGGCAAGTACCAGATCACCACGCAAACCCAAGTGTTTGGCGAACTGGCCCGCGAGCGCGAGTACAACGACGACACCCAGAATGTGACCATGAACCTCAACAGTCTTCCAAACAACCACTACACCCTGGCCGGCTACACCCCGCAGTCCAACCTGAACCGCTTGAACCTGGGCGTCAGCCATAACCTCACCAAGGACCTGTCATTGCGCGCCAGCTACGACATTCGCAAGGATGATGACTTCACCCAGCAAGGCATTAATCTCGGGGTTGCGCTGGACTTCTAGATCCCAGGCAACAAAAAACGCGGCGCCCTCACAGGCGCCGCATTTTTTTATGCTGATGAAAGTCCATGTGGGAGAGATCTTGCTCGCGATGAGGCTGGGACATTCAACATCTATGTTGACTGATAGATCGCCATCGCGAGCAAGCTCGCTCCCACAGGTTTTTTGCGTAAACTTAGCTGTCCGGGGTCTGTTCGGCCAGGGCCACGGCACGGAACATCGCGCGGCGCTTGTTCAGGGTTTCTTCCCATTCCAGCGCCGGCACCGAGTCGGCGACGATGCCGCCACCGGCTTGAACGTGCAGTTCGCCGTCCTTGATCACTGCGGTGCGGATCGCAATCGCAGTGTCCATATTGCCGTTCCACGCGAAGTAACCGACCGCTCCGCCATAGACGCCGCGTTTGACCGGTTCCAGTTCGTCGATGATTTCCATCGCGCGAATCTTCGGTGCGCCCGACAACGTGCCCGCCGGCAGAATGGCCCGCAGTGCGTCCATCGCCGTCAGCCCGGCCTTCAATTGACCGGTGACGTTGGACACGATGTGCATCACGTTGGAATAACGCTCGATGACCATTTTCTCGGTGAGCTTCACCGAACCGATCTCGGAAACCCGACCGGTGTCGTTACGGCCCAGGTCGATCAGCATCAAGTGTTCGGCGATTTCCTTGTCGTCCGACAGCAGGTCTTTTTCCAGCGCCAGGTCGGCCTCTTCGTTGGCCCCGCGTGGGCGGGTGCCGGCGATCGGGCGCACCGTGATCAGGTTGTCTTCGACCCGTACCAGCACTTCCGGCGAACTGCCGACGACATGGAAGTCGCCGAAGTTGAAGAAGTACATATACGGCGTCGGGTTGAAGCAACGCAGCGCGCGGTACAGATCAATCGGCGCAGCCTTGAAGTCAATCGACATGCGCTGGGACGGGACGACCTGCATGCAGTCACCGGCCAGGATGTATTCCTTGATGGTGTCGACGGCTTTTTCGTAATCGTCCTGGGTGAAGCTGGAGCGAAACACCGGATCAGCCGATTGTTGCTTGCTGAAATCCAGGCCACGGCGCGGCGTGATCGGTTGACGGAGTTTTTCCAGCAGCGCTTCCAGGCGTGCCTGACCTTGCTCGAAAGCCTCGGCCTGTGACGGGTCGGCCAGAACGATGGCGTGCATCTTGCCGGCGAGGTTGTCGAACACCACGACCGCGTCGGACACCATCAGCAGAATGTCCGGCACGCCCAGTGGATCCGGGTTCGGGCATTTGCCCAGGCGCTTCTCCACATACCGCACGCAGTCATAACCGAAGTACCCCACCAGCCCGCCGTTGAAGCGTGGCAGGCCCGGGATCGTCGGCACGTTATAGCGGGCCTTGAATGCTTCGACGAATGCCAGTGGGTCTTCGGCTTCATGGCTTTCGATCTCGACGCCGTCGTGGGTCACGCTCACGTGATGATCGTGAACCCGCAGCACGGTGCGGCATGGCAGGCCGATGATCGAATAACGGCCCCACTTCTCCCCGCCCTGTACCGATTCCAGCAAGTAAGAGTTGGGCTCGTCGGCCAGTTTCAAGTAGATCGACAGCGGAGTGTCGAAGTCGGCCAAGGTTTCGCAGGCCATCGGGATACGGTTATAGCCGGCAGCGGCCAAACGCAGGAATTCTTCACGGATCATGGGGTAGCCTCGTGGCTTGAGGTGCTAACAGTCAGGTATGCAAACGCGCCGGCGAGCCGGCCAGAATCGAGTCAGGCGCGCCAACGCCAGCGGGCCAGGGCCTTGATGACTTTCATCCAGAGTTTGCGAGTGACCACCACGATGGCGTTTCCAGAAGGGGATTGAGCAACGTCGGGCAACGTTATCTCAGCGGCTGGATCCAGGCAACCGGGAATTAGCTTGCGCAGATCGTCGATCACCAGCGCTGGCGATTCTTCGGCAATCGGCCGGCCATGGTTGTAGCCATAACTGAGGGCGACGCACTTGACCCCCGCTGCTTTCGCCGCCTGCACGTCGCTGCGCGAGTCGCCGACAAACAATGATTGCGAGGCCGGGATGTTGGCCATTTTCATCACAAAGAACAGCGCAGCCGGGTCAGGTTTCTGCTGCGGCAAGGTATCGCCGCCGATGATCCATTTGAAGTAGCGGCCGATTTTCATCTGATCCAGCAGCGGCGCGACGAAGCGCTCCGGCTTGTTGGTGATCAGCGCCATTTCCACGCCCTGCTTGTTCAGCCACTTCAGGGTGTCGCGCACACCGGGGTACACCACCGTCAGATCATGGCTCTGGCTGTAAGCCTCCATGAAAATCTCCAGCGCGCCCTCGGCCTCACCGTCATCGACGGTCGAATGGTCGATGCCACCGGCCAGCGCACGGCGAACCAGCACCGGCGCGCCGTTGCCGACCCACTCGCGCACCGACTCGATGCCGGCCGGCTCACGCCCCAGCTTGAGCAACATGTTATCCACAGCCGCCGCGAGGTCAGGGACTGAATCGATCAGC
This sequence comes from Pseudomonas sp. fls2-241-R2A-110, assembly GCF_030209165.1. Classification (NCBI taxonomy): domain Bacteria; kingdom Pseudomonadati; phylum Pseudomonadota; class Gammaproteobacteria; order Pseudomonadales; family Pseudomonadaceae; genus Pseudomonas; species Pseudomonas sp. fls2-241-R2A-110. The sequence goes on from NZ_JARVSN010000018.1 coordinate 21,138, forward strand.
GTGCCATCCAGATCGAACATCACCAGCCGCGGCAAACGCCCCGGGAACAGCTGCTCAAAGCCACTCATGGACGAGCCAACGCCAGTTCGGAACGCATCTTTTCAATCACCTCTTGGTAATTCGGTGCATTGAAGATCGCCGAGCCGGCGACGAAGGTGTCCGCGCCCGCCGCCGCGATTTCACGAATGTTGTTCACGTTGACGCCACCGTCGATTTCCAGGCGAATGTCACGGCCGGACGCATCGATCAGCGCGCGTGCTTCACGCAGCTTGTCGAGGGTGCCGGGAATGAACTTCTGCCCGCCGAAGCCCGGGTTGACGCTCATCAGCAGGATCATGTCGACCTTGTCCATCACGTACTTGAGCACATCCAGCGGCGTCGCCGGGTTGAACACCAGGCCCGACTTGCAACCGCCTTCGCGGATCAACTGCAGGGAGCGGTCGACGTGCTGCGTGGCTTCCGGGTGGAAGGTGATGTAGGTAGCACCCGCTTCGATGAAGTCGCCGACGATGCGATCCACCGGGCTGACCATCAAGTGTGCATCGATAGGCGCGGTCACGCCGTACTTGCGCAGCGCAGCGCAGACCATCGGGCCGATGGTCAGGTTCGGCACGTAGTGGTTGTCCATGACATCGAAGTGCACGAAGTCGGCGCCAGCGGCCAGGACGTTGTCCACTTCTTCACCCAGGCGGGCGAAGTCGGCGGAGAGGATCGATGGAGCAATGACGAAGGGCTGCATGACGCACCTTTTTTGAACAGAATCACGATGGCGCGCATTGTATACCTCATGCTTTGGCGCGCGCACCGTGACCGCGATGATTGGGCCAGCCCCTAGTAAGCCGCGCGGTAGATCTTCTCGATATCAATCGCGCTCAATTTGCGTGGATTGTTGCGCATCAAGCGCTCAATCCCTGCCGCTTCCACGGCCATCGCCGGAATTGCATCCTCGGGAACGCCAAAGCTGCGCAGGCCCAGCGGAATTTCCACGGCGGCGCACAGTTCGGTCATCGCTTCCACGGCTTTGTCGGCCGCGTCAGTGGCGCTCAGATGAGCGGTCTTCACGCCCATGGCCTCGGCAATATCCTGCATGCGCTCGACGCAGGCCATCTTGTTCCAGGTCATGACATAAGGCAGGAGCAAGGCATTGCTCACGCCGTGGGCGATATTGAACCGCCCGCCCAGCGGATACGCCAACGCATGCACCGCGCCAACACCGGCATTGCCGAATGCCATGCCGGCCATCAGGCTGGCGGTGGCCATGTCTTCGCGGGCTTGCAGGTTGGACGGGTTGGAGTACGCCTTGGGCAGTGCCTTGGCGATCAGCTTGATCGCGCCGATGGCCAGCGCGTCGGTAATCGGCGAGGCGTTGAGTGACAGGTAGGATTCAATGGCATGCACCAATGCGTCGACGCCACTGGCGGCGGTGACACTGCGCGGGCAAGTCAGGGTCATTTGCGGGCTGACCAGCGCGACGTCCGGTAATAGATAGTCGCTGACGATGCCTTTTTTCAGCTGCGCGACCTTGTCGGAGAGGATGGCAACGTTGGTCACTTCCGATCCGGTACCGGCCGTGGTCGGGATGGCGATCAGCGGCGGACCTTTGCGCGGCACCTGATCGACGCCGAACAAATCCTCCAGCGCGCCGTGGTAACCGGCGTAGGCCGCGACACTTTTGGCAATGTCGATGGCGCTGCCGCCGCCAAGGCCAATCAGACCGTCGTGCCCGCCTTCGCGATAAACCCGCATGCAGTCTTCGACGATGGCGATTTCCGGGTCTGGCAATACACGATCGAAGATTTCGTAGGTTCGATCGCCCAACTGCGCCAGCGCCAGCTCGACCGTACCGGATTTGACTAGGGCGGCGTCGGTGACGATCAGCGGGTTGTCGATGTCCAGGCGGTTCAGTTCAGCGGCCAGTTGCTCGATGGCTCCAGCGCCGGTGATCAGTTTGTGAGCGATTTTGAAAGAGGAAAGACTCATGCGCGCAGCCTCTTATAAATAGGGGAGCTGGGCACAAGAGTAGCTGGGGATTGGGGTTTGTCTGCTATTCAGCCTGTGAATGACCGAGCCCCGACTGCCGATCGTTCCCACGCGGAGCGTGGGAACGATCATTGTGGGGGGATCAGACCTGGGCGGTGCGCAGTTTCTCGCTGCGGCCACGCAGCCATTCCAGGGTCAGCAGCAGGATCACCGAGAAAGCGATCAGCAGCGTTGCTGCGGCGGCGATGGTCGGGCTGAGGTTTTCGCGGATGCCGCTGAACATCTGCCGAGGCAAGGTCGCTTGTTCAGGACCTGCGAGGAACAGCGTCACTACCACTTCATCGAACGACGTTGCAAAGGCAAACAGCGCACCCGAGATCACGCCTGGCGCAATCAGCGGCAACGTCACCCGGCGGAACGCCGTCAGTGGCGAAGCACCGAGGCTGGCGGCGGCGCGCACCAGGTTCTGGTTAAAGCCCTGCAACGTGGCCGACACGGTGATGATCACGAACGGCACACCCAGCACCGCATGCACCACGATCAACGAGAAGAAGCTGTTGCCCAACCCCAGCGGGGCAAAAAACAGATAACTCGCCACACCGATGATCACCACAGGCACCACCATCGGCGAAATCACCAGCGCCATGACCAGCGCTTTGCCGGGGAAGTCGCCACGGGTCAGGCCGATCGCCGCCAGCGTACCGAAGACCATCGCCAGCACCGTCGCCGCCGGGGCGACGATGATGCTGTTCTTCAGCGAGCGCATCCATTCGGCCGAAGCGAAGAAGTCCTGATACCAGTGCAGCGAAAAACCTTGCAGCGGGTACACCAGGAAGCTGCCGGAGTTGAACGACAGCGGAATGATCACTAGCACCGGCAGAATCAGGAACAGCAGAACCAGGCCGCAGAGAATCCGCAAGCTGTAGAACCACACCCGTTCAATGGGCGACATATAAGGACTCAGCATTTCATTCTCCCCTTAGCTCAGGCGCAGGCGACTGGCGCCCACCAGCCAGCTGTAAATCAGATAAAGCACCACAGTCGCCAACAGCAGCAGCCCACCGAGTGCGGTCGCCATGCCCCAGTTGATACTGGTGTTGGTGTAGAAAGCGACGAAGTAACTGACCATCTGATCGTTCGGGCTGCCCAGCAACGCCGGGGTGATGTAGTAGCCAATCGCGAGGATGAACACCAACAGGCAACCGGCGCCGACACCGGCATAGGTCTGCGGGAAGTACACCCGCCAGAAGCTGGCGAACGGGTGGCAACCGAGGGAAATCGCGGCGCGCATGTAGGTCGGCGAGATGCCTTTCATCACGCTGTAGATTGGCAGAATCATGAACGGCAGCAGGATGTGCACCATGGAGATGTAAACCCCGGTGCGGTTGAACACCAGCTCCAGCGGCTTATCGATGATGCCCATCGCCATCAGGCCGCTGTTGATCAAGCCCCCCGATTGCAGCAACACGATCCACGCGGCGACTCGCACCAGGATCGATGTCCAGAACGGCAGCAGCACCAGAATCATCAGCAGGTTGCTTTGGCGCGATGGCAGGTTCGCCAGCAAGTAGGCCAGCGGATACGCCAGCAGCAGGCAGATGCCGGTGATGATCAAACCCATCCAGAAGGTACGGGCGAAGATGTCGAGGTAAATCGCCTGATCGGGCGTGGCCGGGGCCAGTTCACCGAGGTCGTCGATGCGGTGATCGACGGCCGCCAGCAGGTAGTACGGCGTGATATTGCTTGTGTTTCGGCGTACCGCTTGCCAGTAGGCCGGGTCGCCCCAGCGCTCGTCGAGACCTTCGAGTGCTTCTTTATAAGAGGCCGGCTCAGTGGTGAACGGCAAGGCGCGTGCGGTTTTGGTCAGCAGGCTGCGGTAGCCGGCCAACTCCATGTTCAAGCGCTTGGACAGATCGCCCAGGGTTTGATTCTTGCGGGCTTCGGCGAGGTCTTCGCTGGCTGCTTTGTAAACCGGTTCAGCGGGCAGGCCGCGGCCATCCCAACTGGCGATGGCCGCCACGGTGCGCGGCATGCCGCCGACCACTTCCGGGTTACCAACGCTTTTGTAGAGCAGCGCCACGATGGGCACCAGGAACACCAGCAACAGAAACAGCACCAAGGGCGCAATCAAGGCCTGTGCCTTCCAGCGGTTGATCCGCTCGGCGTGCTTGAGCCGCTGCTTCAAGGTGGGGTCAGCGCCCGCGTTCAGGGGAATGGCGGTGGCCATGGCGTACTCCGGAAATCTTTGATCGTTACAGAGGCATACAAACAACCTGTGGGAGCGAGCTTGCTCGCGATGGGGGCATTCCATCCGACATCGATGTTGACTGCCCCACTGCTATCGCGAGCAAGCTCGCTCCCACAAGGATTGCGGTGTTCAAACCACAGGGTCGTGCTTACTTCGCAGCCCAGGAATTGAAGCGCTGCTCCAGTTGCTCGCCGTTGTCAGCCCAGAAGCTGACGTCGATCTGCACCTGGTTGGCGATGTTTTCCGGGGTGGTCGGCATGTCTTTCAGGACATCCTTGGCCAGCAACGGTACGGCTTGGGTGTTGGCCGGGCCGTAAGCGATGTTTTCCGAGTAGGTCTTCTGCTGCTGCGGCGCCACCGAGAAGGCGATGAATTTCTTCGCAGCTTCAGCGCGTGCCTTGTCCAGACCTTTCGGGATTGCCCATGCGTCGAAGTCGTAGATGCCGCCATTCCACACGACTTTCAGGTTGCTTTCTTTCTGCACGGCAGCGATCCGGCCGTTGTAGGCCGAGCTCATGACCACGTCACCGGAAGCGAGGTATTGCGGCGGTTGTGCGCCGGCTTCCCACCACTGGATGTTTGGCTTGAGTTCATCGAGTTTCTTGAACGCGCGGTCCTGACCGTCTTTGCCAGCCAGCACTTTGTAGACGTCTTTAGGCGCGACGCCGTCGGCCATCAAAGCGAATTCCAGGGTGTACTTGGCGCCTTTGCGCAGGCCACGTTTACCCGGGAATTTCTTGGTGTCCCAGAAATCAACCCAGCTGGTCGGTGCGGAAGCCAGTTTGTCGGCGTTGTAGGCCAGCACGGTCGACCACACGAAGAAACCCACGCCGCACGGCTGAATAGCGCCTTTGACGTAGTCTTCGGATTTGCCGAACAACTTCGGATCCAGTTGCTCGAACATGTCTTCGTCGCAACCACGGGACAGTTCTGGCGATTCAACTTCTACCAGGTCCCAGGACACGCTCTTGGTGTCGACCATGGCTTTGACCTTGGCCATCTCGCCGTTGTATTCGCCCGCCACGATCTTGCCGTTGCCTGCCGCTTCCCACGGTGCGTAGAACGCTTTGGCCTGCGCGGCCTTGTTCGCCCCGCCAAAGGACACCACGGTCAGGTCCGGGCCCGCCGCCATCGCGTGTGCCGCACCGATCATGCCCATGACCAAAGCGGTTAATTTCAGGGATCTCAACATTTATTGTTCTCTCCACGTGCAGGTTGGTGTTGGTGTAGCCGGGGCGATTAATGCGCCTCTAGAAGTGGGTCGAGCGCGCGAACGTGTTCGACCTGCCAGCCAAGCGGTACCACGTCACCGACGGCAAGCGCGGGATCGAGCTCGGCAATCGGTTGTTTCACAAAGAAGTCGGTCTTGCCGCAGACTTCCAGACGAACCCGGACGTGGTCGCCCAGATAGATGAATTCCTCCACCCGCCCGGAGAAGCGATTGACGCAGGACTCGCTCGAACCATTGAGGCTCACGCGTTCCGGGCGGATCGACAGCGTGACCGGCTCGCCGGTCTTGCCGACATTGACCGCCAGCGCTTCAACTTTTTCACCGCGACCGAGTTCAACGATGCAACGGTCGCCCGTCTGGCTGTGCAAGCGCCCGTTAAGACGGTTGTTCTCGCCGATGAAGTTGGCGACGAAGGTGTTCTTTGGCTCTTCATAGAGGGTGCGCGGTGGGGCGATCTGCTGGATTTCGCCCTGATGGAACACTGCCACGCGGTCGGACATGGTCAAGGCTTCGCCCTGGTCGTGGGTCACGTAGACCACGGTCACGCCGAGACGCTGGTGCAGGTGCTTGATCTCCATCTGCATGTGTTCGCGCAGTTGTTTGTCGAGTGCGCCGAGCGGTTCGTCCATCAGCACCAGTTGCGGTTCGAACACCAACGCACGGGCCAGGGCCACACGCTGTTGCTGACCGCCGGACAGTTGGGCGGGATAACGCTGGGCGAAGGTGTCGAGCTGCACCATGCTCAAGACACGCTTGACCCGGTCACTGACGTCGCTCTTGTTCAAGCCGCGCACGGTCAGCGGGAATGCAAGGTTCTCGGCCACGGTCATGTGGGGGAACAAGGCGTAATTCTGGAACACCATGCCGATGTCGCGTTTGTGCGGCGGCACATTGTTGATGGCGCGCCCGGCCAGCAGGATTTCGCCAGCGGTCGGTGTTTCAAAACCGGCGAGCATCATCAGGCTGGTGGTCTTGCCGGAACCGGACGGCCCGAGCAAGGTGAGGAATTCGCCTTTGCGAATATCCAGGTTGAGGTCTTTGACGATCAGGTTCTCGCCGTCGTAGCTCTTCTGCACTCCACGAAAGCTGACCAGAATGTCATTGGCCCCTGTACTTGAATCGACCTGGCTCATACCCACACCTTTGTTATTGATGACTGCTGTGGACTAAGCCTAGTGGACGCTGGGATGCGCGCAAATCGGGGCGCAGGAGAGAATCGCCTCAGCCGTTTGGAAGGTTGGGGGTAGGGATTGCCCTACAAGGATGGCGGGATTGGATAGGTGCTGCGGTGGTTTGAAGCTAAAAGCCACAAGAATTGGCAGAAGTATTGATTGAGGCTGTCGCAAATGGGTATGTCACCGCTGTCCTGTGGGAGCGAGCTTGCTCGCGATTGCGGTGTGCCAGTAGGTATATACCTTGAATGTTCCTCCGTCATCGCGGGCAAGCCCGCTCCCACAGTGAACGGTGGTGTGTCTTAGAGAAGTTTGTGTTCCATCGCGTATTTCACCAGTTCCGCCAGGGAGGTGATGTTGAGCTTCTGCATCAGGCGCGCCTTGTGGGTGCTGATGGTCTTGCTGCTCAGGGCCAGTTGCTGGGCGATGTCGTTGACGTTAGCGCCCTGGGCCAAGCGCTCGAATACTGAAAACTCGCGTTCCGACAATAAGGCGTGCAACGGTCGCGAATCGGTCAGGCCGACTTCGAAGACCATCCGGTCAGCCAGGTCCGGGTCGATGTAACGCCCGCCCGCCGCGACTTTGCGGATCGCGGTCAGCAGCAGTGCCGGATCGCTGTCCTTGGTCGCATAACCCGCAGCGCCAACCTTCAGCGCCCTGGCGGCCATTTGTGCTTCATCGTGCATCGACAGCACCAGGATCGCCGGGGGATTGTTCAGCGCGCGAATCCGTGGAATCGCCTCCAGGCCATTGACCCCGGGCATCGAGATGTCCAGCAACACCACCTCGCAGGGCACATGACGCAAAGTTTCGAGCAGTTGTTCACCATTGCTCGCCTCCCCCACCACCAGCAAATCCTTGGCCAGGCCAATCAGCTGCTTGATGCCCTCACGGACGATGGTGTGGTCTTCGGCTACCAGTACACGGATCACGTTCTTCTCCATTGTTCTTATGTCAGAGCCAAGATCTATCGTCGCAACACCGCCCGCAAAGCCCGCCCCCACATTGGATCTGCAGCGTTCACAAATTTCTGTGGTAGCGGCGGTGCGACGATTCGACTTGCCCGCGATAGCGTCAGTACAGACACCACAAAAATTCAGGTTGCTTCCACCGGCACCCGCACACTCAACGTTGTGCCCTCCCCCGGCTCACTTTCAAGCGACAGTTCCCCGCCCATGATCAACACCCGTTCGCGCATGCCTACCACGCCAAAGGACGTTGGCCGGCCAGTAGCCGGAACAAATCCTACGCCATCATCGCTGACGGTCAGGCACAACTCATCGCCTTCAAGGGTCAGCGTCAGCTCAACAGTATGCGCCTGGGCATGGCGCATGACATTGGTCAGTGCTTCCTGAAGGATCCGGAACAGGCCAATCGCCTTGGCATCACTGAGCACCGGCAGGTTTTCCGGCACCTGCACCAGGCACGGAATCTGCGTGCGCGCCTCGAATCGCCGGGCCTGCCACTCGATGGCCGAGGCGATGCCGGCATCGAGAATCGGTGGCCGTAGCGCCGTCGCCACATCACGCACCAACTGGAACAGCTGAGCGATCAAGCGTTTCATGCTGTTCAATCGTTCATTCAGACCAGGGTCGAGCTGGGCGTAGGCCAGTTCGCACATGGACGTTTCCAGTTTAAGCACGGTCAGCATCTGACCCAACTCGTCGTGAACTTCCCTTGCGATGCGAGCCTTTTCCTCCTCCCGCACGCTCTCCAGGTGAGCCGACAATTCACGCAGTTGCTCGCGGGAGCTGGCCAGTTCCAGTTCGATGCGCTTGCTCTCGCTGATGTCCCAGACAATCCCGTCCCAGACATAGGCGCCATCCTCGAGCCGGCGGGTAATGGCCTTGATCTCGGCCCAACGCTGTTCGCCAGAACGCGTGAGAATCCGCCCCTGCCACGACCAGTCACTGTCGGTGTCCAGTGCATGATCCTGGGTCTGGTGATAGCTGGCCTTGTCGTCTGGATGTACCAGGCTGCGCAGGCCTTTGTCGCGATGCGCCAGGGTAGCCGGCGAATAACCGACCAGGCTCTCGCTGCCTTCACTGATGTAGGCAAAGTCGATCTGACCTGTCACCGGCGCCCGCTCCAGGCGAAAGACCAGTCCCGGAACGTTGGCGGCAATCCCCTGCAACCGTGCCTCACTTTCCTGCAAGGCGGCCAGGGCGCGACGCCGTTCAGTGACGTCATTGAGGTAGACCACCAGGTATTCGCCGTCGCGAAAGCGCAGGAAACTCAACGAAACATCGGTCGGCAGGATGCTGCCATCGGCCCGCACACAGTTGGTTTCGAAGCTTTGTGGCCCTTCTTCACTGGCGCGCGCACGCTTCCACAGGTTCAGCCAACGGTCCATATGCAAACCGGGTTCGAAGTCGATCAGCGGCCGATCAATGATCCCGCCCGCCGGGTAGCCAAGCATGGTTTCGGCGGCTCGGTTGGCATAGCGCACGTGGCTGTCCCAATTGACCCAGAGGATGCCGACGGTGCTCTGGTCGATGGAAAACTGCGTCAGGCGCAACGCCTCTTCACTGGCCTCACGCTGGGCAATGTCTTCGCGTGCCGCCAACAGGCGCTGCTCCAGGCTGTGCTGCTGGCGACGCTGCCAGATCACGATGGCCATGCTGGTCAGCATCAACACCGCCATCAGCAGGCAGAGGTTTTGCCAGAATCCCGGTGATTCGGTCAAACGCGGGTACTTGGGTTGCAGCCATTGGTTATGCAGTTGTTCCAGGTCTTTGGCCGGAATCGCCCGTAGCGCGCTTTCGACGATGCCGGCCAACTCCGGCAAGTCCCGGCGCGTGGCCACGCGCAGCAATTGCGGCAAACCGATGTCCCCCACCACGACCAGTCCGGCGAACTCGGGCTCAATCGACAAACGCCCCAACTGCGCCTCATCGACAATCGCGTAACCGGCCTGCTGACTCAGTAACAGCTGCAACGCCTGGCGGTCGATCGGTACGCCTTGCAGGTTCAGATGTGGATAGTTGCTGCGCAGATAATCTGCCGTGGCGCTTGGCATGCGCACGGCAACGCGGATTCGGCTGTCGAGTTTTTCCAGTTCCACCACGCCAGCGCTTTTCTGGTCACTGACCACCAGTTGCGGCACGCGCATGTAGGGGTCGGTGAATTGCCAGAGCCTCAGACTGGCGGGGGTTTGGGTCAACCCCGGGGCGATGTCGATTTCACCCTCGCGCGCGGCAGCTTCCAATTGTTCAAGGTCGGGGAAATTGCGCCAGCTCAGCTCGACCTTGAGCGCTTTGGCCAGCCATTTCATCAACTCGACGTTAACCCCGGACAACCGCTGCAAACGGCGATCGTATTGCGCATAAGGTGCCTGCAACACCAGCCCGACACGCAACTCGCCGTGCTCTGCCAGCCACTGTTGTTGCCGGGCCGACAAGGGCGCGACGTGCGCCGCTGGCGCGGAGGCCGCCCAACTGATCAAGGGAAACCACAAACAGCCGATAACCCACAGGCAGCGAAAACGCATCATTGAAGTCCCACACACTGACAAATACTGACCAACCCTTTAGGCTGCCGGAATAACTTCTGGCCTGGAATATCCGATGCCCCCTGTCTACCGCCTGGCACTGCCAGCATTGTGCCTGTCGCTGATCCTGCCTTGCGCCTTTTCTGTCGAAGCGGCTGACCCGGCACCTGTGGCTGCGGAAAAACCCGCAGAAGAAAAACCGGTCGAACGCCAGCCGCTGCTTGAGCGTAGTCAGGAAGAAGCGACAGCACTTGAGCGAAAAATCCCTGTTCAGGAACAGCAACAACTGCAAGCCGGTGCCGACACTTTCCTCGCGCTGTGGAAACCGGCCAATACCGCCGAGCCCAAAGGTGCGGTGATTATCATCCCGGGCGCCGGAGAAACCGTTGACTGGCCGCAAGTAATCGGTCCATTGCGGCGCAAATTACCTGACGCCCAGTGGAGCAGCCTGAGTATCACCCTGCCGGACCTGCAAAGCGATGCCATTGCGCCACGCGTCGTTGAAATGCCGCCAACGCTCAAGGCGCCGCAAACCGGCAGCAAGGACTCGACCACGACAGCCCCCATCGAGCAAGCGGCCGGCGGCGAAGCGGAAGTGGCCGACAAGGCCATCGCCGAAACCACCGAGGAACAAGCCAAGGCCGACGCCGAACGCATCTTCGCCCGTATCGATGCCGCCATTGCCTATGCAGAGCAACAGAGCGCTCGGCGCATTGTGGTGTTGGGTCATGGCACTGGCGCTTACTGGGCCGCGCGATATCTGAGCGAAAAGCAACCCGCGCAAGTGGAGAAGTTCGTGATGGTCGCGGTGCAGACGCCGGTGGCGGCGAAACCCGATCTGGTTGAGTTGACGCCGACGCTGAAGCTGCCGACGGCAGACATTTTCTATGTGGATAAACCACTGGATCGCAAGGCGGCGCTGGAGCGGATGCAGGCCAGCAAGCGCTTGAAGACTTCGGCGTTCAGCCAGGTATCGCTCAAGGCACTGCCCGGTAACGCCGCGGCGGAGCAAGAGCAATTGGTGCGTCGAGTGCGCGGCTGGTTGAATCCGCAGAAAGCGGCGGACTGAAAGACCGCGTCCCCCTTATCGCGAGCAGGCTCGCTCCCACATTGGATTTTCGGTAAACACATCATTTGTGTTCGGCCTGGATCAAGTGTGGGAGCGAGCCTGCTCGCGATGGCGGTCTCACAGCCAGCGCATCGCCGCCGGTTACCGAAAATCCCGTCGCTGGCGAATCAACGTGTAGGCGCTATGCAGTTCACGTGTCTTGTCAGTCGCTTCACGCACCTGCAACGCGGTCGCACCGCTGCCGGCAATCTTGTCCGGGTGATGGCGACTGAGCAGGCGTCGATAGGCACGCTTGATCTGCGCCGGCTCACTGGTCGCCGACACACCCAATAGCCGCAGTGCATCCTGATAAGTGAGGGTGGCGCTGACTTGCGGCCGCTTGTGCTGTTCATAGTCGGCCGCCAGTGCCTGCACCTGATGGGGCGTCCAGCCTAGCCATTTCCCCCACTGCGCAATCAGCTCGCGCTCGCGGTTTCCGGCACGGCCATCGGCCCAGACCATCCGCCAACAGGCACGCAACACACCTTCCGCCGCATGGGGCTGCGCACTCAATCGGCGCAGATACCCGCGTAACCGGTCACTGCCCGACTTGCCACGATTGAACGCGGCAATGGCACGTCGCTGCGCCGACTCGGTCATCTCCAGCGAACGCATTTCCTGACGGGCCTGCTGGATATGGCCATCCACCACACGCCCATCGCTCTTGGCCAAGCGCCCCAGCAACACGAATAACAGCTCATCGTTGCGCAGCATCGGACGACCGCCGAGCTTTTCACGCAATTGTCCCCAGCTCTGCAAGTGCAAGCGCCGATCCAGTGCCTGCCCCAACAAAGCGCCGAGCATGGCCCCCGGAATACTGGCTATGGCAAAGCCCGCTCCGGCTCCAATCAGAGTCCCTGGCCACAGCATCTCAGCGTCTCGCTTCTATCAAGGATTCAACTTCGGCCAGACGCTCGTGCGTGCCGACATCCACCCAATGCCCTCGCAGGTGTTCGCCCGTGACCTGCCCATCGGCCATGGCCTTGCGCAGCAGCGGTGCGAGTTTGAAGGCACCGGCCGAGCAACCGTCGAACAAGTGCGGATGCAGCACGGCAATGCCGCTGTAGGTCAGGGTCGCGGCGCCCGGTTGAGCGTCTTGCACTTGCCCGTCAACCAGTGTGAAGTCGCCGGCTGGATGATGGAGCGGGTTATCCGCCAACACCAGGTGGGCCAGCCCGGCAATGGGTTGATGCAACACGCTGAAGTCGTAGTCGGTCCAGATGTCGCCGTTGACCACCACAAAGGCCTCGTCACCCAATAATGGCAACGCGCGGAAAATCCCGCCGCCGGTTTCCAGCGGCTCACCTTCTCGCGAGTACTCAATACGCATGCCGTATTGCGAACCGTCGCCCAGGTAGCTTTCGAGTTGTTGACCAAGCCAGGCGTGATTGATCACGACCTCGGTGAACCCGGCAATCGCCAGGGCCTTCAAGTGATACTCGATCAGGGGCACGCCGCCGGCACGAACCAGCGGCTTTGGCGTGGACAGGGTCAACGGGCGCATGCGCTCGCCTTTGCCGGCTGCCAGAATCATTGCCTTCATGCCGGGACTCCAGCGCGCAGACTCAGCAGCAACACATCCAGCTCAGCCAATTCAGGGCGGCGGGCTATCACTGCATCTATATAGGCAAAGAAGCGTGGCACATCAGCCAGGTAGCGGGGTTTGCCGTCGCGATGGCAGATGCGCGCGAAAATGCCGATCACTTTCAGGTGGCGCTGCACGCCCATCAGGTCGCTGGCCCGCAGGAAGTCTTCGAAGTCAGGCTGCACGGGAATACCGAGCTCGCCCGCTTGCTGCCAGTAGTTTTCCAGCCAGCCGCGTACGCGTTCTTCTGGCCAGCTCAGGAAGGCATCCTTGAACAGGCAGGTCACATCGTAGGTCACCGGGCCATAGACCGCGTCCTGGAAATCCAGCACGCCAGGATTAGGCTCGCTGAGCATCAGGTTGCGCGGCATGTAGTCGCGGTGCACCAGCACTTTGGGCTGAGCCAGGGCGCTGTCGATCAACACATCGGTGACGTTCTGCCAGAGCATTTGTTGCGCCGCGTCGAACTCGATGCCCAGCTCGCGCTTCACGTACCACTCGGGGAACAATTCCAGCTCGCGACGCAACAGCGCCACGTCATAACTGGGCAGCGGCGCAACCATTGGCAACTGCTGAAAAGCCAGCAAGGCATCCAGGGCGTCCTTGAACAAATCGTCGGCGTTTTCGCTGTCGATCACGTCCAGATACGTCTTGTTGCCCAGGTCATTGAGCAAAAGAAAACCGCGTTCGAGGTCTTCGGCATAAATTTTCGGCACATTTATTCCGGATTTCGCCAGCAAAAAAGCGATATCCACGAAGGGTTTGCAGTTTTCCTGGGGCGGTGGCGCGTCCATCACGACGAAACTTCTGCCGGCGCCTTCCCAACGGAAATAGCGCCGAAAACTCGCATCACTACTGGCCGCAGTCAACGTGGCCGGGGGTACAACGCCCCAATCCTGTTCTGCAAAAAGGACGGCCAACTGCTCATCGAGCCAAACTTTCAGGTGTTGCAAACGTACATCTTGGTCAGGCATTGCAAGGGTCTCCGACGGCGCTAGCCGTCAAGCGGGTCATGCTTTATTATCCAGCATCTTTTTCAGACCATCGAGAGGCGTGCGGCCCACACCGCGGGCAGATGGCACGCAGGAAGCCCGGACTAATAAGATGGCATTGAAATCCCCCGCGTTTCGTAAAAAATTTCCGTTGTTGGTTACCGGCAGTCTGCTGGCCCTGCAACCCCTAGCCACTTCATTCGTGGTCGCCGCGGAACAGTATGACTGCTCAGTCTCTGCTTCGGGCGCCTGGGCCTGTGCGCCAAAATCGCCAGCGGCGGCCTTGCCTCCGCGTCCCGTCCATGAGGGCAGCGCAGTTTCCGCCACGGGCGAAGCCTCGCCCGAAGGCGGCCCCCGTGAAGATACCGGCGCCAAGCCTGTGCTGGTTACCGAGGCCAAAGGCCGCGGCCTGAAGTCGCGTAGTGCAGACTACAGTCACCTCGATTGGGTTCCTCGTGAAAACCTCACGGCTGCGCAATTGGCCGAGACCGGTCCTTACTGCTCTGGTTCCTATATCGAACCGATTCGTCCTGGCATGAATGACACGACGAATAAAAGTGACGCCCCGACCTTTATCGGCGCCAAGGCTTCGCGCTATAACACCGAAGATCAGGTCGGCACGCTCGCCGGTGACGTCGTCATGCGCCAAGGCAGCATGCAGGTCGAAGCCGACGAGGCCAACCTTTACCAGGCCGAGAGCCGTGGCGAACTGAGCGGCAACGTCCGTATTCGCGACAACGGCGCGCTGCTTGTCGGCGACCATGCCGACGTGCAGCTCGACACCGGTGAAGCCAAGGTCGATAACGCCGAATACGTGATGCATAAATCCCGCATCCGCGGTAGCGCGCTGTACGCCAAACGGGCCGAAAACGCGATCATCCGTCTCAAGGACGGTACGTACACCACGTGCGAACCGAACAGCAACGCCTGGCAGCTCAAGGGCAACAACATCACCTTGAACCCGGCGACCGGCTTCGGTACCGCAACCAACGTGACATTGCGGGTCAAGGACATTCCAGTCCTGTACACGCCCTACATCTATTTCCCGATCGACGACCGTCGCCAGTCCGGCTTCCTGCCGCCGACCATCGGCGCGGGCAGCGATACCGGCTTCCTGCTGGTCACACCGTATTACTTCAACCTGGCACCGAACTACGACGCCACGTTGTACCCGCGTTACATGAGCAAGCACGGCCTGTTGATGGAAGGCGAGTTCCGCTACCTGACCAAGTCGAGCGAAGGTCAGTTTGGTGCCGCGTACCTCAACGACGAAGATACCGATCGCAGCAAGCAGACCGATTATCAGAAAAACCGCTACATGTATAACTGGCAGCACAAGGGCGGTCTGGATTCGCGGGTCTTAACGCAGGTCGATTACACCAAGATCAGCGATCCGTACTACTTCCAGGATCTGCAGACTGACCAGATTGGCGTGAAAAGCGCTGACTATGTAAACCAGCAGGGTTCCGTCACTTACCGTGGCGACAGCTATGTGGCCCGCCTCAATGCCCAGGCTTACGAGCTGGCAACCGTTTCCAACATCACGCCATATGATCGTCTGCCGCAGATCACCTTCAACGGTCAGTTGCCGGAGCATCCGGGCGGACTGGATTTCGCTTACGAAACTGAAATAGTGCGATTTGATCGTGACCTGAAAAATGGCACTTTCACTGATGCAAACGGCAATGTAAGTCCACGTCTGGACACCAACGTTCAAGGCCTGGCGCGCGCGACCGGCGATCGTCTGAATGTGGCCCCGGTTATCAGCTATCCGATGAATGCCACCTATGGTTTCCTGAAGCCATCCCTGAAGTACCAGTACACTCAGTACCAACTGGACCTGGACAGTATCGGCAAATCCCAGATTGCTGCGCAGAACGCAGAACAAGACCAGCTCAACGGTACATTCGGCAGCAACCAAAGCCGCGGCGTACCCATCGCCAGCATCGACAGCGGCCTGTACTTCGATCGCAATACCCAATGGTTCGGTAAAAACTATCGCCAGACCCTTGAGCCGCGCCTGTACTACCTCTATGTACCCGAGAAGGATCAGGAAAACATCCCTGTTTTCGACACCAGCGAGTACACCTTCAGCTACGCGTCGCTGTTCCGTGATAACCGATTCTCGGGCTCCGACCGTGTCGGCGACGAGAACAAGCTGTCCCTGGGCATCACCAACCGCTGGATTGAAGACGACGGTTTCGAGCGTCAACGGATCAGTGTCGGCCAGGCCATGTACTTCAAGAACCGTGAAGTCCAGCTGCCGGGTATCGATCCAAAAACCCGCGACGACGCGCATTCCAACGTTTCGCCGTATGCGCTGGAATACGAATACCGCTGGAACCACGATTGGCGCACCACCGCCGATTACAACTGGGATCCGGACAGCCGCAGCCCTCGCTCGGGTAGCGCGATGTTCCACTACCAGCCTGAAGACAACCCGAACAAGATCATCAACGCCGGCTATCGCTATCGCAATGACCAGGTTCGTTATGACCAGAACACCGGTAAGTGGTCCGTGGGTGGCGGTGACTACGGCACCCCTGGCCAGCCTGGCTTCGTGAAGGACTACTACAAAATCAAGCAGCACGACTTCTCGGTGATGTGGCCGATCGTGCCGCAATGGAACGCCATCAGCCGTTGGCAGTATGACTACAACCGCAACCGTACCCTGGAAGCCTTTGGTGGTTTCGAGTACGACAACTGCTGCTGGAAACTGCGCCTGATCAACCGTTACTGGGTTTCCTACGACGAATTCAGTCAGGAAGCTCCGCAAAACGAAAAAGGCGACCACGGCGTCTTCCTACAAATCGTTCTGAAAGGTCTCGGCGGCCTCACCGGCGCTAAAGTAGAGAGCTTCCTCGACAAAGGCATCCAAGGTTATCGTGAACGTGAAGACCAAGCTTTCTGATTGTCTGCGCCCGCTATTGCTGGGCGCGATGTTCCTGGGTACTGCGGCTAACGCCGCAGTGCAGTCCATCGATAAAGTGGTGGCCATTGTCGATAACGACGTGGTCATGCAGAGCCAACTGGACCAGCGTGTCCACGAAGTTCAGCAAACCATCGCCAAACGCGGTGCTGCGGCACCGCCTGCCAGTGTGCTGGATCAGCAAGTGCTGGAACGCCTTATCGTCGAAAACCTGCAACTGCAGATCGGCGAACGTTCCGGCATCCGCATTACCGATGAAGAACTGAACCAGGCCGTCGGCACCATTGCCCAGCGCAATAACATGTCGATTGATCAGTTCCGCGCCGCCCTGACTCACGACGGTCTGTCTTACGACGACGCCCGTGAACAGATTCGCCGCGAAATGATCATCAGCCGTGTGCGCCAGCGTCGTGTAGCCGAACGCATCCAGGTGTCCGAGCAGGAAGTGAAGAACTTCCTCGCTTCCGACCTCGGCAAGATGCAGCTGTCCGAAGAGTTTCGTCTGGCGAACATCCTGATTCCTACACCGGAAAGCGCCAACTCCGATGCGATTCAGAATGCGGCCAAACAAGCGGACGCGGTCTACCAGCAGCTTAAGCAAGGCGCTGACTTCGGTCAGTTGGCCATTGCCAAATCTGCCAGCGAAACTGCACTGGAAGGCGGCGATATGGGCTGGCGTAAAGCTGCTCAATTGCCACCGCCATTCGATCGCATGTTGAGCACCATGGCAGTCGGCGACATCACCCAACCCATGCGCACACCGGGCGGCTTCATCATCCTGAAGATCCTCGAAAAGCGTGGCGGTGCAACCCAGACACGCGATGAAGTGCACGTGCGTCATATCCTGGTCAAACCGAGTCCGATCCGCGACGAAGCAAAAACCAAGGCACTGGCCCAATCGCTCTACGCCCGTATCGAAGCCGGCGAAGACTTCGGCGAGTTGGCGAAAAGCTTCTCGGAAGATCCGGGTTCAGCCCTCAATGGCGGCGACCTGAACTGGGTCGACCCTAACGCGCTGGTGCCCGAGTTCCGCGAAGTAATGGCCAAGACCCCGCAAGGTCAGCTGTCCAAGCCATTCCAGACCCAATACGGCTGGCACGTTCTGGAAGTCCTTGGCCGTCGCGCCACCGACAGCACCACCCAGGCTCGTGAGCAGCAAGCAATGACCGTACTGCGCAACCGCAAATACGACGAAGAGCTGCAAACCTGGCTGCGTCAGATCCGTGACGAAGCTTATGTAGAGATCAAACTCCCTGGTGCAGACCAGGCAGCACAGTGAAACCCAAACGTTTCGCGCTGACACCCGGCGAACCGGCCGGCATAGGTCCCGACCTGTGCCTGCTGCTCGCCGCGCAAGCCCAGCCCCACCCCCTGATTGCCATTACCAGCCGTGACCTGCTCCTTGAGCGGGCCGCGCAGCTGGGCGTGGCTGTCGACTTGATTCCGGTGACGCCGGACAGTTGGCCGGACGCGCCGGCGCCTGCCAATAGCCTGTATGTCTGGGATACCCCCCTCAGTGCACCGGTCACTGCCGGGCAACTGGATAAGGCGAATGCCGCTTTCGTCCTGGAAACCCTTACCCGTGCGGGCCAAGGCTGTCTCGACGGGCATTTCGCCGGGATGATTACCGCCCCTGTGCACAAAGGTGTAATCAATGAATCCGGGATAGCTTTTTCCGGGCACACCGAGTTTCTCGCCGACCTGACCCATACCGCACAAGTGGTGATGATGCTGGCCACCCGAGGCTTGCGTGTGGCGCTGGTAACGACTCACCTGCCCCTTCGCGAGATTGCCGATGCGATCACGCCGGAGCGCCTGGAACGAGTCACGCGGATCCTGCACAGCGACCTGCAAGAAAAATTCGGCATCGCCCAGCCACGCATTCTGGTCTGCGGACTCAACCCGCATGCCGGTGAAGGCGGACACTTGGGCCATGAAGAAATCGATATCATCGAACCTACATTAGAGCGCCTGCGCGGCGAGGGCATGGACCTTCGTGGCCCCCTGCCCGCCGACACTCTGTTTACCCCCAAATATCTGGAGCACTGCGACGCGGTGCTGGCGATGTACCACGACCAGGGCCTGCCCGTACTGAAATACAAAGGTTTCGGCGCGGCAGTCAACGTGACCCTCGGCTTGCCGATCATCCGCACGTCAGTCGACCACGGCACCGCCCTGGACTTGGCCGGCAGCGGTAAAATCGATACCGGCAGCCTGCAAGTCGCCCTGGAAACTGCCTACCAGATGGCCGAGACCCGTTTATGACCGAGCATTACCAACACCGTGCGCGCAAGCGTTTCGGCCAGAACTTCCTGCACGATGCCGGCGTTATCGACCGCATCCTGCGCTCCATCCACGCCAAACCGGAAGACCGCCTGCTGGAAATCGGCCCGGGCCAGGGTGCGTTGACCCAAGGCCTGCTGGGCAGCGGCGCGCAACTGGACGTAGTGGAGCTGGACAAGGACCTGATCCCGATCCTGAATCAGCAGTTCGCCGGCAAGAGCAATTTCAACCTGCATCAAGGCGATGCGCTGAAGTTCGACTTCAACAGCCTGAATGCGGCACCGGGCAGCCTTCGGGTCGTCGGCAACCTGCCGTACAACATCTCGACGCCACTGATTTTTCACCTGCTGCATAACGCCAGCCTGATTCGCGACATGCACTTCATGCTGCAAAAGGAAGTGGTCCAGCGCATGGCGGCGGGACCTGGTGGCGGTGACTGGGGTCGCCTGTCGATCATGGTTCAGTACCATTGCCGGGTCGAGCACCTGTTCAACGTTGGCCCCGGTGCGTTCAATCCGCCACCGAAAGTCGACTCGGCCATCGTGCGCCTTGTGCCTCACACCGTGCTGCCGCACCCGGCAAAGGATCACAAACTGCTGGAGCGTGTGGTGCGTGAAGCCTTCAACCAGCGCCGCAAGACCCTGCGCAACACCCTCAAGTTGCTGCTGAGCAACGACGAGATCACCGCCGCCGGTGTCGACGGCAGTCTGCGCCCGGAGCAGCTCGACCTCGCCGCTTTCGTGCGCCTGGCCGACAAGCTCAGCGAACAAGTCTCGCTGGCGCCTGCCGCCGACTGACAGGCGATGAGCGTTATCGGGTGGGACGCCAGACGCGATGTCTGGTTTACTACCCGGTACTTGGCCTAGACTGATTTGTATCAGCTACGCCCCGCGTCCCGCTTTGATTTAAGGCCTCTTGCATGTCCGATCCTCGTTATCAGGTCGACGTCAGCGTCGTCACCCGCTATCTGGCAGAACAATCGCAACCCGAGCACAACCGCTTTGCCTTCGCTTACACCATCACCGTGCACAACAATGGCGAGCTACCGGCCAAATTGTTGTCACGGCACTGGGTGATCACCGACGGTGACGGGCATGTCGAGGAGGTTCGCGGTGCCGGCGTCGTGGGCTTGCAACCCTTGATCCAGGCCGGTGAAGAACACACCTACAGCAGTGGCACCGTGATGACCACCAAGGTCGGTACGATGCAAGGCACTTATCAGATGCTTGCCGACGACGGTAAGCATTTCGATGCTGTCATTGCGCCCTTCCGGCTGGCGGTGCCCGGAGCCTTGCACTGATGGCAACGTATGCGGTCGGAGACTTGCAAGGCTGCCTTGAAGCCCTGCAATGCCTGCTCAAAAAAGTAGCCTTCGACCCGACAAAGGATCGTCTGTGGCTGGTGGGTGATCTGGTCAACCGTGGTCCGCAGTCGCTGGCTACCTTGCGCTTCCTCTATAGCATTCGCGAATCGCTGGTGTGCGTGCTCGGCAACCATGACCTGCACTTGTTGGCCGCCGGAAAAAACATCGAACGCCTGAAGAAAACCGACACCCTTCGCGAGATTATTGAAGCCCCCGATTGTGCCGACCTGTTGGAATGGCTACGCCAGCAAAAGCTCATGCACTACGACGAGCAACGTAACGTTGTGCTGGTGCATGCCGGTATCCCGCCGCAATGGTCGCTGCGCAAAGCCCTGAAATGCGCCGCCGAGGTCGAGACGACCCTGCGCGACGATAATTTGCTGCCACCCTACCTCGACGGTATGTACGGCAATGATCCAGCGAAATGGGACAGCGACCTCAAAGGTGTCACGCGCCTTCGGGTGATCACCAACTATTTCACCCGCATGCGTTTCTGTACCGCCGAAGGCAAGCTGGACCTCAAGACCAAGGAAGGCGTGGACACTGCGCCACCTGGCTACAAACCCTGGTTCCAGCATAAGGAACGCAAGACCAAGGGCGTGAAAATCATTTTCGGGCACTGGGCCGCGCTTGAAGGCCAGTGCAACGAACCGGGCGTCTCCGCCCTCGACACAGGTTGCGTCTGGGGCGGTGCCCTGACCCTGATGGATGTCGATAGCGGAGAACGCCTGTCCTGCAAATGCGACGAGCATGGCCATGCCGCCGAGCCAGCAGTCGCCCCACAAACCAGCGAACCAACGCCAGCCAGCGCCCCGCGCTAGACTGCGCCTCCAGCCGAGCCACAGGAGCCCGCCATGAGCGAATTCAAACGTATTCCCCCGGAACAGGCCCATGCCCTGCGCGAACAAGGCGCAGTGGTGGTCGATATCCGCGACCCGCAAACCTACGCCGCGCTGCACATTGCCGGCTCCCGGCATGTGGATAACCACTCCATCGCCGATTTCATCCGCAGCGCCGACCTCGACGCACCGCTGGTAGTGGTCTGCTATCACGGCAACTCCAGCCAGAGCGCGGCGGCTTACCTCATCAGCCAGGGCTTTTCCGACGTCTACAGCATGGATGGCGGTTTTGAGCTGTGGCGTACCACTTTTCCTGCGGAAACGGCGCAAGGCACCTCAGAATAATTTTTTTGTAACGCGCAAGCCCCGGCCCCCGTGGGTTAGCGCGGTGGCAGACGAACGGTCTGCCACAACTAATTACGCATCTTGCCTTTACCTCACGAATTCCCAACTATCCTTAAGCGCAGGCCATCCAAAACAGGGGAGAGCCGGTACACCGGCGCGCGGGTCATCGGGAGTAGCTTTCGGGGTAGTCAGATCCGAAAGAGTTCTGGGGGGTAAACAGCGACTGCATATCCGGTTGCTGCCAGCATCGACTGAATGATCCGGCGTCGGCTCCACGTATCGAGCGAGGTGACGTCATGAGTATCTTTAGCCACTTCCAACAACGATTCGAGTCCACACGCCAGGAAGAACTCACGCTGCAAGAGTATCTTGAACTGTGCAAACAGGACCGCAGCGCCTACGCCTCCGCCGCCGAGCGTCTATTGCTGGCCATCGGAGAACCGGAGCTGCTCGACACCTCGACCAACTCGAGGCTGTCGCGAATCTTCTCCAACAAGGTCATCCGCCGCTATCCGGCCTTTGAAGACTTCCACGGGATGGAAGAATGCATTGACCAGATCGTGTCGTATTTCCGCCATGCCGCTCAGGGGCTGGAAGAGAAGAAACAAATTCTCTATCTGCTCGGTCCTGTCGGTGGCGGTAAATCGTCCCTGGCCGAAAAGCTGAAACAGCTGATCGAGAAAGTGCCCTTCTACGCGATCAAGGGTTCGCCGGTATTCGAGTCGCCCCTGGGTCTGTTCAACGCCACCGAAGATGGCGCGATCCTCGAGGAAGACTTTGGCATTCCTCGGCGCTATCTCAACACCATCATGTCGCCATGGGCTACCAAGCGCCTGGCCGAATTCGGCGGCGACATCAGCCAGTTCCGCGTGGTGAAGCTCTATCCGTCGATCCTCAATCAGATCGCGGTGGCCAAAACCGAGCCGGGAGATGAAAACAACCAGGACATCTCGGCGCTGGTGGGCAAGGTCGACATCCGCAAACTGGAGGAATACCCACAGAACGACGCCGATGCCTACAGTTACTCGGGCGCACTGTGCCGGGCCAACCAGGGCCTGATGGAATTCGTCGAAATGTTCAAGGCGCCGATCAAGGTGCTGCACCCATTGCTGACCGCCACTCAGGAAGGCAACTACAACAGTACCGAAGGCCTCGGGGCGATTCCTTTCACCGGGATCCTGCTGGCGCACTCCAACGAATCGGAATGGCACACCTTCCGTAACAACAAGAACAACGAAGCCTTCATCGACCGGATCTACATCGTCAAAGTACCGTACTGCCTGCGCGTCAGCGACGAAGTGAAGATCTACGACAAGCTGCTGTTCAACAGCTCCCTGGCCAAGGCTCATTGCGCGCCCGACACCCTGAAGATGCTTGCCCAGTTCACCGTGCTCTCGCGTCTCAAGGAGCCGGAAAACTCCAACATCTACTCCAAGATGCGGGTGTATGACGGCGAGAACCTCAAGGACACCGATCCGAAAGCCAAGTCGATCCAGGAATACCGCGACAACGCCGGTGTAGACGAGGGCATGAACGGTCTGTCGACCCGGTTTGCGTTCAAGATCCTGTCCAAGGTGTTCAACTTTGACCCGCACGAAATCGCCGCCAACCCGGTGCATTTGCTCTATGTGCTGGAACAACAGATAGAACAGGAACAATTCCAGGCCGAGACTCGTGAACGGTATCTACGCTTCCTCAAGGAGTACCTGGCACCGCGTTATATCGAATTCATCGGCAAGGAGATCCAGACTGCCTACCTCGAGTCTTACAGCGAGTACGGCCAGAACATCTTCGATCGCTACGTGCTGTACGCCGACTTCTGGATTCAGGATCAGGAATACCGCGACCCGGAAACCGGCGAGATCCTCAATCGCGTCGCCCTGAACGAAGAGCTGGAGAAAATCGAAAAACCGGCTGGCATCAGCAATCCGAAGGATTTCCGCAACGAAATCGTCAACTTCGTATTGCGCGCGCGGGCCAACAACAATGGCAAGAACCCGACCTGGCTCAGCTACGAAAAACTGCGGGTGGTCATCGAGAAGAAAATGTTCTCCAACACCGAGGACCTCCTGCCGGTCATCAGCTTCAATGCCAAGGCCAGCAAAGAGGACCAGCAGAAACACAACGACTTCGTCACACGGATGGTCGAGCGGGGTTACACCGACAAACAGGTACGGCTGCTGTCCGAGTGGTACCTGCGGGTCAGAAAATCACAGTAACCCGCTGCCGGTCAGACCGGTTGTCGTCAGCCAGAGACCTGTGTGCGCTTTTTCTGTTACACAGGCCTCTGGAAGGTGTTCGAAAGTCGGTGCGAGGTTCAGGCAGTATTCAAAGCGCTTGGGGGAGCGTGAACATCCCTTGGCACGGTCGATGCTGCATAACCGCTCGCCCCTTTCAGGACAGCTTCTAAGGAGCAGTCATGAGCTATGTGATCGACCGACGTCTCAATGGCAAGAACAAGAGCACGGTGAACCGCCAGCGGTTTCTGCGGCGTTACCGTGATCACATCAAAAAGGCTGTCGAAGAGGCCGTCAGCCGGCGCTCCATTACCGATATGGAGCACGGCGAGCAAATCAGCATTCCCGGACGTGATATCGACGAGCCGGTGCTTCACCATGGCCGTGGTGGCAAGCAGACCGTCGTGCACCCCGGCAACAAGGAATTCACCAGCGGCGAGCACATTGCCCGTCCACCTGGAGGGGGAGGCGGCAGAGGCCCCGGCAAGGCTGGCAACTCGGGCGAAGGGATGGACGAGTTTGTCTTCCAGATCACCCAGGAGGAATTCCTCGAGTTCATGTTCGAGGACCTTGAGCTGCCGAACCTGGTCAAGCGCAACCTGACCGGCACCGACACCTTCAAGACCGTGCGCGCGGGCATCAGCAACGAAGGCAACCCTTCACGCATCAACATCATCCGCACGCTGCGTTCGGCCCATGCCCGGCGCATCGCCCTGTCTGGCAGCAGCCGGGCTAAATTGCGCGAAGCCAAAGAGGAACTGTTGCGGCTCAAGCGCGATGAACCGGATAACTTTGGCGATATTCAGGAAATCGAAGCGGAAATCGAAAAACTCAGTGCGCGCATCCATCGCGTGCCGTTTCTCGACACCTTTGACCTCAAGTACAACCTGCTGATCAAGCAGCCGAACCCGAGCTCCAAGGCCGTGATGTTCTGCCTGATGGACGTGTCCGGCTCCATGACCCAGGCGACCAAGGACATCGCCAAGCGCTTCTTCATCCTGTTGTACCTGTTTCTGAAGCGTAACTACGACAAGATCGACGTTGTGTTCATCCGCCACCACACCAGCGCCCGCGAAGTGGATGAGGAAGAGTTCTTCTACTCCCGGGAAACCGGCGGCACCATCGTCTCCAGCGCCCTGAAACTGATGCAGGAGATCATGGCCGAGCGCTATCCGAGCAACGAGTGGAACATCTACGCCGCCCAGGCTTCCGACGGCGATAACTGGAACGACGATTCGCCGATCTGCCGCGACATTCTGATCAACCAGATCATGCCGTTCGTGCAGTACTACACTTACGTTGAGATTACACCGCGCGAACACCAGGCTTTGTGGTTCGAGTACGAACGCATCGCCGAAGCCTTCTCTGACACTTTTGCCCAACAGCAACTGGTCTCGGCCGGGGATATCTATCCGGTCTTTCGTGAACTCTTCCAGCGCAGGTTAGTGACATGACCGCCAAAGAGCAGAAGCGCCAACCCATTTCCACCGGCTCCGAATGGACGTTCGAGCTGATCCAGGCCTACGACAAAGAAATCAGTCGCCTGGCGGCTCGCTACGCACTCGATACCTACCCCAACCAGATAGAGGTGATTACCGCCGAGCAAATGATGGATGCCTACGCCTCCGTCGGCATGCCGCTGGGTTATCACCATTGGTCCTACGGCAAACACTTTCTCAGCACCGAGAAATCCTACAGCCGCGGGCAGATGGGACTGGCCTACGAGATCGTGATCAACTCAGACCCGTGCATCGCCTATTTGATGGAAGAAAATACCATCTGCATGCAGGCGCTGGTCGTCGCCCACGCCTGCTACGGGCACAACAGCTTTTTCAAAGGCAATTACCTGTTCCGTACCTGGACCGATGCCAGCTCGATCATCGATTACCTGGTCTTCGCCAAGCAGTACATCATGCAGTGCGAAGAACGCCACGGCATCGACGCAGTCGAGGATCTCCTCGATTCCTGCCATGCGCTGATGAACTACGGGGTCGACCGGTATAAACGCCCCTATCCGATCTCGGCGGAAGAGGAACGTCGTCGTCAGAAAGATCGTGAGGAGCACCTGCAGAAACAAATCAATGATCTGTGGCGCACCATTCCGAAAGGAGCGGACAAGTTCAGTGACAAGGACAACGCACGCTTCCCCGCCGAACCTCAGGAAAACATCCTGTATTTCATCGAAAAACACGCGCCGCTACTGGAACCCTGGCAGCGGGAGATCGTGCGGATCGTGCGCAAGATTGCCCAGTATTTCTACCCACAACGCCAGACTCAGGTGATGAACGAAGGCTGGGCCACGTTCTGGCACTACACCCTGATGAACGACCTGTATGACGAAGGGCTGGTGACTGACGGCTTCATGATGGAGTTCCTGACGTCCCACACCAGTGTGGTCTACCAACCCGGCTTCGACAGCCCCTACTACAACGGCATCAACCCCTACACCCTGGGTTTTGCCATGTACCGGGACATCCGCCGCATGTGTGAAAACCCTACCGAGGAGGACTACCGCTGGTTCCCGGAAATAGCGGGCACCGACTGGCTATCGAGCATCAAGTTCGCGATGAGCAGCTTCAAGGATGAGAGTTTTATCCTGCAATACCTGTCACCGAAAGTGATCCGTGACCTGAAACTGTTCAGCATTCTCGATGACGACCAGAAGGACGACTTGCTGGTTCCGGCGATTCACGATGAGGGTGGCTATCGCATCATCCGCGAAACCCTGGCCGCGCAGTACAACCTTGGTAACCGCGAGCCCAACGTGCAGATCTACAGCATCGACCGGCGTGGTGACCGCTCGCTGACCTTGCGCCATCAGCAACACGACCGCAAACCGCTGGGCGAGTCCACCGAGGAAGTGCTCAAGCACCTCCACCGGCTGTGGGGTTTCGATATTCACCTCGAAACCCTGCAAGGGGATCAGGTGATGAAAACCCATCATGTTCCCCCCAGAAGCGAGCACGGCGAAGGGGATTACGGGCGACTGGACCTCGCCGTCATTCATCTTTAACCGTCTTTACGCCTCCGGTAGCTCGATGCAAAGGTTATTCTGTCGAGCTAACGGAGGTTTTTTATGCGGATTTATAAAGTCGGCGGTGCGGTACGCGATCGCCTGCTGGGCAAGCCTGTCACCGATATCGACTGGGTCGTGGTCGGCGCCACCACTGAAGAAATGCTCGCCAAGGGCTATCGCCCGGTAGGCGCGGATTTCCCGGTTTTCCTTCACCCTAAAAGCGGTGAGGAATACGCCCTCGCCCGCACCGAACGCAAAAGCGGTCGCGGTTATGGCGGTTTCACCTTTCACGCCAGCCCCGAAGTCACCCTCGAAGAGGACCTGATCCGTCGCGACCTGACAATCAACGCCATGGCCGAAGACGATCAACAGAATCTGACTGACCCTTACCATGGCCAACGTGATCTCGAGGCGCGCATACTTCGCCACGTTTCCCCCGCGTTCGCAGAGGATCCTCTCCGAGTCCTGCGCGTTGCCCGTTTCGCCGCTCGTTATTACGGCCTGGGATTTACTGTCGCGCCTGAAACCCTGGAGCTGATGCGCCAGCTCAGCGAGTCCGGCGAACTGCAAGCCTTGACCGCCGAACGCAGCTGGAAAGAAATCTCCCGGGCGCTGATGGAAGACCAGCCTCAGGTATTTATCGAGGTGTTGCGCGAATGTGGCGCGCTTAAGGTGCTGATGCCGGAAGTCGACGCCCTGTTCGGCGTGCCGCAGCCGGAAGCCCATCACCCGGAAATCGATACCGGCGTGCATACCCTGAGCGTCCTTGAACAAGCGGCGCTGCACAAACAACCGCTGACCGTGCGCTGGGCGTGCCTGCTGCATGATCTGGGCAAAGGATTGACACCCGAAGAAGAATGGCCGCGTCATATTGCCCACGAACACACGGGCCTGAAGCTGATCAAAGCGGTCAATGAACGCTTCAAGGCACCCAAGGACTGCCAGGAACTGGCATTGCTGGTGGGCCAATATCACACGCACGGCCATCGCGCCTTGGAGCTGAAGCCTTCGACTTTGTTGGAACTGCTGCAGAGTTTTGACGTGTACCGTCGACCTCAACGGTTTGAAGAGTTTATTGCGGCGTGCGAAATGGATGCGCGCGGGCGCAAAGGGCTGGAGCAGCGAAGTTATCCACAGGCGGATTATTTGCGCGGCGCAGCGACCGCGGCCCGCAGCGTGGCGGTTCAGCCGCTGCTTGAGAAGGGATTTAAAGGGCCGGAACTGGGCGAGGCGATTAAACGTGAACGGCTCAAGGCGCTGAAAGCCTACAAAGAGGCAGCGTCCGCCTGAAAAACATCGCGGGCAAGCCCGCCCCCCACAGGTTCTATGTAAATCCCTATGGGAGCGGACTTGCCCGCAATTACGTCAGCCAGATCTCAGTAAATTCGTCGGGGTCAACTGCTGGCCACGCCACTCGAACGCCACTGGCGCCAACACCTGATCAATCTGCGCTTCGCGCCACAACGTCGAAAAACTTTTGCCTACACCTGGATGGACCCGATCCGGCGCTATCAGCGACAACGGCCACAGCACAAAGGCGTTTTTCAGAATCTCTGCCCTGGGCAATGTCAGCCCATCGAAATTGCCTACCAGATCGCCGAACAGCAGCACATCAATGTCCAGCGGCAAGCCCTTGCGGTCCGGGGCATAACGACCGTTATCCGCCTCGATGAATTTCAGGCGACGATCCAGTTCCATCAACGGCAGATCGGTGTAAGCCGAGACCACGAAATTGAAGAACGGTCCGCTCTTGATCCCCACCGGCTGGCTTTCGAACACCGCCGAGCAGCGTATATCCACCAGAAAAGCCGCCAAGGCTTCCAGGCCCGCCTGCAAATGGGTTTCGCGCTCGATATTGCTACCGAGCCCTAGGTACACCTGAGTCAGCGACATCCGCGCTCGATCTCCACGCCCACACCACCGGTGGCCGCCGGGACAGCGCCTGGCTTGGTCAGTTTGAGGCGCATCCAGGTGATCTTGAACTCGCTCATCAACACTTCCACCAGACGCTCGGCGAAGGTTTCGACCAACTGGAACTGTGCCTGCTCGGCAAAGGCCTGGATGCGTGACGAAACGCTCGCGTAGTCGAGCGCCAGGGTCAGGTCATCACCGGCGGCGGCCGGGCGATTGTCCCAGGCGAAACTCAGATCAAGTCGCAAGCACTGTCGGATGCCTCGTTCCCAGTCGTAGGCACCAATTACGGTGTCGACTTCCAGGCCCTCGATAAACACTCTGTCCAAGCACTTTTCTCCGCTGCACGACAAGGGCGCAATGCGCCGTTAGAATCAGGGCGTCCTCGCCCGGAATAGTTAGCATGTTTTGGTTATTGGCGACACTCGCCTACCTGCTCGGCTCGCTGTCCTTCGCCATTTTGCTCAGCCGCCTGACCGGTAATCCCGATCCGCGAATGAGTGGCTCGGGCAATGCCGGTGCCACCAACATGTTGCGCCTGGCCGGTAAAAAGCTCGCCGTCCTGACTTTGCTCGGAGACCTGTTCAAAGGCCTTTTGCCGGTGCTGATCGCAGGTCTTGCCGGGCTTTCCCTTCAGGAGCAAGCCTGGATCGGCATCTGCGCCGTCATCGGCCATCTGTTTCCACTGTACTTCCGCTTTCGCGGTGGCAAAGGTGTCGCCACTGCGGCCGGCATGTTGCTGGGACTCTATCCACCTGCGGCCCTGCTGGCGGTCTGTGCCTGGCTGCTGACGTTCTACCTGACCCGCACCAGCTCACTGGCCGCGCTGATCGCAACGCCACTGACCCTGCCGCTGCTGGCCTGGCAGGAACCGGCGGCCCTGCTGCCCATGACCGCACTTACGGGGCTGATTGTATGGCGCCATCGCGGCAATCTACGCGACCTGTTTGCCGGGCGCGAACGGCATTTTTGAATCCGGCACGTGAGTGCCGCTCATCAAAGCGCTGACAATTGCTCCATCGGCCAACGCGCCTGCACGCTGATGGCCAGACTTTCGTGCTGACCGGCCTGCAGGCGCTGGCAACCGGCAAACGCAATCATTGCGCCGTTGTCGGTGCAGAATTCCGGACGGGCATAAAACACATCGCCCTTCATGTCTCCGAGCATTTTCTCCAGGGATGCCCTCAGCACCTTGTTGGCGCTGACGCCCCCAGCGATCACCAGACGCTTCATGCCCGCCTGTTTCAGGGCTCGCTTGCACTTGATGGTCAAAGTCTCCACCACGGCCTCCTGGAACGCCAGCGAGATGTCGCAACGGGCTTGCTCGCCGTCGTCCCCGGCGCTGACGCATTGCTGCCAGGTGTTCAGGGCAAAGGTTTTCAAGCCGCTGAAGCTGAACGCCAGCCCTGGTCGGTCACACATCGGACGCGGAAAGGTGAAACGTCCGGCAACGCCCTGCTGCGCCAGCTTGGCAATCTCCGGACCACCCGGATAATTGAGCCCCATCATCTTCGCCGTCTTGTCGAACGCTTCACCGGCGGCATCGTCGAGGGTCTCGCCCAACAACGTGTAGTGGCCGATACCGTCGACCTGAACGAGCTGCGTATGACCACCCGACACCAACAAAGCGACGAACGGGAACTCGGGCGGTTGCGGCTCCAGCATCGGTGCCAGCAAGTGACCTTCCATGTGGTGTACGCCGAGGGCTGGAATGCCCCAGGCAAAGGCCAGCGCCTGGGCACAGGAGGCCCCCACCAACAACGCGCCGACCAGGCCGGGACCCGCGGTATAAGCGATGGCATCGATCTCGGTCGGAACGCAGTCGGCCTCGGCCAACACCTGACGGATCAAGGGCAGCATGCGCTTGACATGGTCGCGCGAGGCCAGCTCCGGCACTACGCCGCCATAGGCACGGTGCAGATCGATCTGGCTGAACAGCGCGTCGGCCAAAAGGCCACGTTCACTGTCGTAAAGTGCGACACCGGTTTCGTCGCAAGAGGTTTCTAATCCCAGTACTAGCATGGGTTTACGCCTTGTTTAGGCTGAATTCGAAGGCGCGCATAATAGTCGCCACGTGATGCCCCGACTAGCGGTTTTCGATCAGAGGCTTTGCATTCCGAGCGATGAGGGGTTAACATCCGCAACCCTTAAAAACCGACGTCTTCAAGTGCTCTTTTGCCACGAGGATGTTGACCCCGGTAATGAATGAAGGTAGCTCTGGATGCCAGCCGTCAAAGTAAAAGAGAACGAACCCTTCGACGTAGCTCTGCGTCGTTTCAAGCGCTCCTGCGAAAAAGCCGGTGTACTGGCTGAAGTTCGTAGCCGCGAATTCTACGAGAAGCCTACTTCTGAGCGTAAACGTAAAGCAGCAGCCGCTGTTAAGCGTCACGCCAAGAAAGTACAGCGCGAACAGCGCCGCGCCGTTCGTCTGTACTAATACACAGACGTTCGTAGCAAGCTTCTGCCAAGCCCGGCCCTCAGCCGGGCTAATGGCATTTGCGGAGTACGCTTGATGCTTCACCGTCAAAGCCGCAGACGCGACCGAGACAAACTGCTTCACAGCGTCAGACCTGGCTCTTTTGCCAGCGGTGCACGTCTTTTCTGACGAGCCTTCCAAGGCTACTGACGAGCACACCCACTGATTCCTCTCACGACGATCAGCCCAAGGCACCTTCTTGCGTGCCCGCTTATGAGCTATCCGAGGCTATCGACTGGCCGCAGCGGAGTTCAGCGCAATACTTTCACATAGTCGAATACTGATTGGTACTAACGTCAGTGGATTTTCGGCAGATACACTTCCCGACAGCGATTACGCAGACGACACCGGTCGAGCCGCATGTTTTGCGCGCCTCAAAAAACGACCCGCGTTCGGCCGCCCTTCGTTTCGGGTCCATTTCAGCGCAGTTGACGAGAACGCCATGGCCGGGCTAATTCCCCAGAGCTTCATTGACGACCTTCTGAACCGCACCGACATCGTCGATGTGGTCAGCTCTCGCCTGCAAATGAAAAAGGCCGGTAAGAACTACACCGCCTGCTGCCCGTTTCACAAAGAGAAAACCCCATCCTTCAGCGTCAGCCCCGACAAGCAGTTCTACTATTGCTTCGGCTGCGGCGCTGGCGGTAACGCCCTCGGCTTCATGATGGACCACGACAACCTGGATTTCGTCCAGGCTGTTGAAGAACTGGCCAAAGCCGCCGGCATGGAAATACCCCGCGAAGAAAGCGGCCGGCCGCACAAACCGCGCCAGCCGACCGATTCGCCGCTGTATCCGCTGCTCACCGCCGCTGCCGACTTTTACCGTCAGGCGCTGAAAAGTCATCCATCGCGCAAAGCCGCCGTGGATTACCTGAAAGGTCGCGGTTTGACCGGCGAAATCGCCCGGGACTTCGGCCTCGGCTTCGCCCCGCCCGGCTGGGACAATCTGTTCAAGCACCTGAGCAGCGACACCCTGCAACAGAAAGCCATGGTCGATGCCGGCCTACTGATCGAGAACGCCGAAACCGGCAAACGCTATGACCGCTTCCGCGATCGCGTGATGTTCCCGATCCGTGACAGCCGCGGACGCATCATCGCTTTCGGCGGCCGAGTACTGGGCGACGACAAGCCGAAATACCTGAACTCGCCGGAAACCCCGGTATTCCATAAAGGCCAGGAGCTCTACGGCCTGTATGAAGCGCGAAAAAATAATCGCAACCTCGACGAAATCATCGTTGTCGAAGGCTATATGGATGTCATCGCCCTCGCCCAGCAAGGCCTGCGCAACGCTGTCGCGACCCTGGGCACCGCCACCAGCGAAGAACACATGAAACGACTGTTTCGTGTGGTGCCCAACGTACTGTTCTGCTTCGATGGCGACCAGGCTGGCCGCAACGCCGCATGGCGAGCACTGGAGGCCACGCTGCCGTGCCTGCAAGACGGACGGCGCGCACGCTTTCTGTTCCTGCCCGAAGGCGAAGACCCGGACACACTGGTTCGCTCCGAAGGCACTGACGCTTTTCGCGCGCGAATCAACCAGCACGCTCAGCCATTGGCGGATTATTTCTTTCAGCAGCTGACGGAAGAATCCGATCCGCGCTCGCTCGAAGGCAAGGCCCATATGGCCACCCTCGCCGCGCCGCTTATCGACAAGGTCCCGGGCGCGAACCTGCGCATCCTGATGCGTCAGCGCCTGACCGAGATTACCGGACTCAGCGGCGAAGCCGTGAGCCAACTGGTGCAAAGCGCGCCTCAGGATGCACCGCCGACCTACGACCCGGGCGTCGATTACGACGCCATGCCGGATTACGGCGACTACCATCAGCCGCAGGCACAAGAAATGTATGCGCCGCAGCAGGAATGGACACCGAAAAAACCCGGCGCCGGCGGCAAGAAGTGGGACAAGAAGCCATGGGACAAGAATGGCAAGCGCGGCGGTGATCGCGATCAACCGAGCGCCCCACGCACGCCGATTGCAGTGGAAGCCCCGACCCTTATTGCGCTGCGCACCCTGATCCATCATCCGGACCTGGCTGGCAAGGTCGAAACCGCCAACCACTTCGCCAACGAAAGCAATACCTATGCTCAGTTGCTGGTCGCGCTGATCGAGGCGGTGCAAAAAAATCCTAAGCTAAACTCAATCCAGTTAATGGCACGCTGGCACGGGACGGAACAGGGGCGCTTGCTCAAGGCGCTGGCGGAAAAGGAATGGCTGATTGAGGGCGACAACCTTGAACAACAGTTTTTAGACACCATTACTAGGCTATCAGCCTCTCAACACACCGATAGCCTGGAAGCACTAATCAGAAAAGCAAGGCAGCCTGGACTGACCGCGGAGGAAGCAAATCAGATAGCAAATCAGATGCGCGACCTATTAAAACGCAATATGGCTGTATCAACCCCGACCTCAACTGGCGCGTGAGGTCATAGCTCAGGTATAATCCTCGGCTTGTTTTTTGCCCGCCAAGACCTTCAGTGGATAGGGTGTTATGTCCGGAAAAGCGCAACAGCAGTCTCGTATCAAAGAGTTGATCACACTTGGTCGTGAGCAGGGCTACCTGACTTACGCGGAGGTCAACGACCACCTGCCGGAGGATATTTCAGATCCGGAACAGGTGGAAGACATCATCCGCATGATCAATGACATGGGGATCAACGTATTCGAGGTTGCGCCAGATAAGGATTCCCTTATGCTGGCTGACGCCGATACCGACGAAGCCGCGGCCGAAGAGGCAGCAGCAGCGTTGGCAGCGGTCGAGACCGACATTGGTCGCACCACCGACCCAGTGCGCATGTACATGCGTGAAATGGGTACGGTAGAGCTCCTCACGCGTGAAGGCGAAATCGAAATCGCCAAGCGTATTGAAGAGGGTATCCGCGAAGTGATGGGCGCAATTGCGCACTTCCCTGGCACGGTTGACCATATTCTCTCCGAATACACTCGCGTCACCACCGAAGGTGGCCGCCTGTCCGACGTCCTGAGCGGTTATATCGACCCGGACGACGGCATTGCGCCGCCTGCTGCAGAAGTGCCGCCGCCAATCGATCCGAAAGCCGTGAAAGCGGACGACGACACCGATGACGACGACGCTGAAGCGACGGATGACGAAGAAGAAGCCGAAAGCGGTCCGGATCCGGTCATCGCAGCCCAGCGCTTTGGCGCTGTCTCCGATCAGATGGAAATCACCCGCAAGGCGCTGAAAAAGCACGGTCGTGGCAACAAGCTGGCAATCGCCGAGCTGGTGCTTCTGGCTGAGCTGTTCATGCCGATCAAACTGGTTCCGAAGCAATTCGAAGGCCTGGTCGAGCGTGTTCGCAGTGCCCTGGATCGTCTGCGTCAGCAAGAGCGCGCGATCATGCAGCTTTGTGTTCGTGATGCGCGCATGCCGCGTGCCGACTTCCTGCGCCAGTTCCCGGGCCACGAAGTCGACGAAAGCTGGACGGATGCACTGGCCAAAGGCAAAAGCAAATATGCTGAAGCCGTTGGTCGCCTGCAACCGGACATCATTCGTTGCCAGCAGAAGCTGAAAGCGCTGGAAACCGAAACCGGTTTGACGATCGCCGAAATCAAGGACATCAACCGTCGCATGTCGATCGGTGAGGCCAAGGCCCGCCGCGCGAAGAAAGAGATGGTTGAAGCGAACTTGCGTCTGGTGATCTCCATCGCCAAGAAGTACACCAACCGTGGCTTGCAATTCCTCGATCTGATCCAGGAAGGCAACATTGGTTTGATGAAAGCGGTAGACAAGTTCGAATACCGCCGCGGCTACAAATTCTCGACTTATGCCACCTGGTGGATCCGTCAGGCGATCACTCGCTCGATCGCCGACCAGGCCCGCACCATCCGTATTCCGGTGCACATGATCGAGACGATCAACAAGCTCAACCGTATTTCCCGGCAGATGTTGCAGGAAATGGGTCGCGAACCGACCCCGGAAGAGCTGGGCGAACGCATGGAAATGCCTGAGGACAAGATCCGCAAGGTATTGAAGATCGCTAAAGAGCCGATCTCCATGGAAACCCCGATCGGTGATGACGAAGACTCCCATCTGGGTGACTTCATCGAAGACTCGACCATGCAGTCGCCAATCGATGTCGCCACCGTTGAGAGCCTTAAAGAAGCGACTCGCGAAGTGCTGTCCGGCCTCACTGCCCGTGAAGCCAAGGTGCTGCGCATGCGCTTCGGTATCGACATGAATACCGACCACACCCTCGAGGAGGTTGGTAAACAGTTCGACGTGACCCGTGAACGGATTCGTCAGATCGAAGCCAAGGCGTTGCGCAAGCTACGCCACCCGACGAGAAGCGAGCATTTGCGCTCCTTCCTCGACGAGTGATCACAAAACCCCCGGCCCAGGCCGGGGGTTTTGCTTTATACAGATTAAATCCCCCGCACCTCTCCCCCTCCGAATTGCCCGTCTACACTCGAAACATTCCCCCCGAGCCATAACGAGACCGGTTATGCCCATACTGCCGTCCATGCTTTTTTTGCTGTCTCTGATGACCTGGACCGCAACGGCTGGCGCGCTGACTCTTACCGACGAAGAACGTGGCTGGCTGAAGGCTCACCCCGACTTGCGCCTGGGTGTCGATGCATCCTGGCCGCCATTTGAATTTCGCGACGACCAAGGCCGCTACCAAGGCTTGGCAGCAGACTACATCGACGTGATCCGTCAACGGCTGGCCATCAAGCTGACACCCATCGAGCCAATCAGCTGGACCGAAGTATTGCAGCAGGCCAAACAGGGCAAACTCGACGTCCTTCCGGGCATCATGTCGACCCCGGAGCGCCAATCGTACCTGTCGTTTACCCGTCCCTACCTGGACTTTCCGATCGTCATCCTCGCCCATGTCGGAGGCCCGCAACCGCGCAAACTTGAAGACTTGTACGGGTTGAAGATCGCCGTGGTAGAAAACTATGCGCCCCATGAGCTGTTGCGCACGCACCACCCCGACCTGAATCTGGTGGCGATGCCCAATGTCAGCTCGGCCTTGCAGGCGCTGGCTACCGATAAAGTAGACGCCGTTGTGGGCGATCTCGCCTCCAGCGTCTGGAGCCTGCGTCAACTCAAGCTCGAGGGCCTGTATGTCAGCGGCGAAACACCCTATCGCTATCAGCTGGCAATGGCCGTGCCCCCTGACAACAAGCTACTGGTTGGCATCCTCGATAAAGTCCTGGCGGATATGACCCCAAGTGAAGTCAATGCCATTCAGGAGCATTGGGTCGGCAATGTCCTGGATCATCGAACCTTCTGGTCGGACTTACTGGTTTATGGCCTGCCTGGGCTGTTGTTTTTGATACTCATGCTGGCGATCGTCATTCGTATTAACCGCCGATTGAGTTCGGAAATTGCTCGTCGAGTCGATCTGGAGCAAGAACTGCGCAGTAGCGAATATCATTACCGTGGACTGGTAGAGAGCCTTTCGGCCATCGCCTGGGAAGCACGGATGAGCGATTACACCTACAGCTACGTGTCGCCCCACGCCGAAGCCCTGCTCGGTTATCCCCTGTCCCATTGGCTGATTCCAGGCTTCTGGCGCAACATCATTCATCCGGCAGACCTGACCCGGACCCAGACATTCTGCGATCACGAAGTGTTGGCCGGGCGCGATTACAGCGTTGATTACAGGGTCATCACGGCTGATGGCCGGTGCCTTTGGGTGCGCGATATAGTCAGCCTGATCGAGCATGGTCATGAACCGGTGCTGCGCGGCTTGATGATCGACATCAGCGAAGCCAAGCGCACTGAAGAGGCACTACGCCTCTCCGAGCAAAAATTCGCCTCCGTGTTCAAGCAATGCCCGGACATCCTGGTGATTGCGCGGCTGTCCGACGGCTGCCTGCTGGAGGTCAACAAAGCGTTCGAGGAGCAGATAGGCCTCAAGGCCGAAGACGTCATTGGCCAGACCGCCACCGACCTCAATATCTGGGGCATACCCGGTGTAGGCCCGGGTTTGTTGCAGCGCCTGCAGGCTGGCAGCATCCGCAACCTGGAAATGCCCTTTCGGCGCAACAACGGCAAGGTGTTTACCGGCCTGATTTCCGCTGAGCCTTTTGATCTCGATACGACGCCTGCCCTGGTCGTCGTGGTGCGCGATATCAGCCAGCTCAAGGAAACCCAGCAACAACTGCAAACCTCTGAAGAAAAATTCGCCAAGGCCTTCCATGCCTCCCCGGACGGTTTGTTGTTGTCCCGACAGAGCGACGGGTTGCTGCTGGAGGTCAATGAAGGCTTCAGCCGTATCACAGGTTTCAACAGCGCCATGTCTGTGGACCGCTCAGCCCTGGAACTGGGGATTTGGGTCAATCTGAACGAACGCAAACAGATGCTCGACTTGCTGCATCGCGATGGTTTCGTTCGCGACTTCACCTGCCACATCCGCCGCAGCGACGGGCAGATCCGTCTCTGCGAAGTGTCCAGCCGCCCGCTGCCCATCGGCGATGAAGACTGCATGTTGACCATTGCCCGGGACATCACCGAGCGGCACCTGATGCAGGAGAAACTGCAACAGGCCGCCACCGTGTTCGAGAGCACCGCCGAAGGCGTGTTGATCACCGACACCCAGCAGCACATCAGTGCGGTCAACCGCGCCTTTACCGAGATTACCGGCTACAGCGAGAGCGAAGCATTGGGCCACACCCCCCGCCTGCTCGCCTCCGGCCTGCACGACAGCGCGTTCTATGCGGCAATGTGGCACCAGTTGACGGCCGAGGGTCACTGGCAAGGCGAGATTTCCAACCGGCGCAAAAATGGCGAGCTATACCCAAGCTGGCTGACCATCAGCGCCGTGCGCAACCGCGAAAAGTTCATCACCCACTTTGTGGCGGTATTTGCCGACATTTCCAGCCTCAAGCACGCTCAAGCCAAACTTGACTACCAGGCGCACCACGATCCGCTGACCGGCCTACCCAACCGCACGCTGTTCGAGAGCCGGCTGCTGACCGCACTCAATACCCAACAGGAAAATGGCGGCCAGGGCGCGGTGCTGTTTCTCGACCTCGACCGTTTCAAACACATCAATGACAGCCTTGGCCATCCGGTCGGTGACCTGCTGCTCAAAGGCATCGCCGTGCGCCTCAAGGAGCAGTTGCGCGATATCGATACCGTTGCGCGGCTGGGCGGTGACGAATTCATCATTCTGCTGCCCGGCCTGCAGCAGGCCAGCGACGCAGACAATATTGCGACCAAGTTGCTTAACTGCTTCGCCGCCCCTTTCCAGGCCGGCGAACACGAGTTTTTCATCAGCGCCAGCATCGGCACCAGCCTGTACCCCAGGGACGGCTGCGATGTCGCCACATTGGTCAAGAACGCCGATGCCGCCATGTATCGTTCCAAGGCCAAGGGGCGTAACCGGGTCGAAAGCTACACCCGCGACCTCACGGCCCAGGCCAGCGAACGCGTGGCGCTGGAACATGAATTGCGGCGAGCCATGGAACGCAATGAGCTGTTTCTGTACTACCAACCGAAAATCAGCCTCGTGGACCATCGACTGGTCGGCGCCGAAGCGCTCATACGCTGGCACCACCCGACCTTCGGTGCGGTGCCGCCGGAACACTTCATTCCCTTGGCAGAAGAAAACGGCATGATTCTGCAAATCGGTGACTGGGTACTGGAAACCGCCTGCCGGCAGATGTACGAATGGAACCAGGTGTATGAAAGCGTCGGCCCACTGTCGGTGAACCTCGCCGGCGCTCAATTACGTCAGCCGAACCTGCTTGGACGAATCGAACAACTGCTCAATGACCACGGCCTGGCGCCAGGTTTTCTGCAACTGGAAATTACCGAAAACTTCATCATGAGCCAGGCCGAAGAAGCACTGACAGTGCTGCACCAACTCAAGCACCTGGGCGTGCAATTGGCGATCGACGACTTCGGTACGGGCTACTCGTCCCTGAGCTACCTCAAGCGCCTGCCGCTGGACATTCTCAAGATCGACCAGTCCTTCGTCCGTGGCCTGCCTGACGATCCGCACGATGCAGCGATTGTCCGGGCCATTATTGCCTTGGGTCGCAGCATGCAATTCACGGTCATCGCAGAGGGCGTCGAAACCTTGGCGCAACAGCAATTCCTTACTGAGGAAGGCTGCGAACAGATCCAGGGCTACATCGTCAGCCTGCCTCTCCCCGCAGATGAATTCGCCGCGACGTTTCTTCATATAGCCGTATCGGATTTTTCGGATAGCACAGCCGAGAAACCATCGCTATAATCCGCGGCCTACTGAGGGCCTATAGCTCAGTTGGTTAGAGCAGAGGACTCATAATCCTTTGGTCCACGGTTCAAGTCCGTGTGGGCCCACCAAACAAGAAAGCCGCGCTGATGCGCGGCGTTCTTCAGATCTAATGATTGACGCTAATATCGACTTTCATTAGATTCGAGCTGTCGAAGCGACTGACCGGATGAGATTGAGCGCTTCCCAGCGGCGAAAGCCGTAACCGCGCAAGGCGGTTCGCAAGTGGTGTCCGGACCTGCTTTACCAAATCGAAGAAGACGCCTATGGCGTCTTTTTTCGTTTCTGCCCTAGCCAATACAGACCTACTCATAGTTCTTTAGTCCACGATTCATCCGTGTGGACCCACCAAACACGAAAGCCGCGCAAATGCGCGGCTTTCTGTTTTTCTGAGCTTAACGATTGGCCTAAGAGATCAGACCAGTCGAGCCAAAAAGGCGACAGCAACAAAAGTTACAAGAGCCAACGCGGCACCGAGGCCAAACGGCAGAAGGATCGCTCGGGTTGCGGTTGGGGTTGGGCTACGCATGTCTTCAGCCAAAGCGGCCACGTCACGGTGTAACTGTTCAATGCTGGCCTGAGTCGTTGGAGGTGTGGACATACTGCGTCTTCCTGCAGGGATCACGGGTCGCGCCTATGCGCTAACCCTTGTTAGGTAAGGTGAGCTGCTAAGCGGTAAAACTCAAGCATCCCCGATGATTGGTCGCTTCCATGTGTTGGAATTTTAAAGTTTGGACCACAGTCCGACGGCGGCGACAACGGCGGTCACCAGACCAGCGCCCACTGCAAATGGATACCAAAAAGCCTCCTGCCTAAGTTTGCTTTCTTCTGCCATAAACTTGCGGGTTTCGGCCATGAATTTCCGGATTTCGACTTGAAGCTTATCGAGCTCCAGATTATCGCGGTCATTTTGCAGCATCAGTCATCCTATCGGGGCTCGGGTCGCGTCCTGTGCAATGCTCCGCGGCGGAACGTGAGTCATTTTCCTTTGTGCCCTTAGGTTATATTTTACGCAATCGTCGGGTTATCGGATGACGTCCTCTAAGGTTGTAGGCAAACTCCGAGAATTGCGTAATGGGTGCGTTTGGGCACTTTGCAGCCTTGTTGGCGTTCTCTTCGACGGGATACTCTCCGGACGTCGCTGCAAATGCAGTGATCGGGTGTGGTAACCCGGTGAAACCAGCGCAACAGTGCACTCATCACGAAAACAGGCGGTTTTTATCCTGTGGTTTCGATATGGCGGCTGTGCGTGGGACGCTTTCGGGCGTGCCGGTTTCCTTGGTTCCCGGTTTACCACCCTGCGTACAGCTGCCTCCCTTTCGTGTGGTAACGAAAGTGGCAGTTCCTCGAACCCAGGAGTTTTACCTTGAATAAAACAAGTCCATCCGCAGTATCAGACCTGAAAACCATCGGTTTCACCCCACTCATCTACTGCTCGGATCAGGCGTTGTTCAACGTCCGCGCTGGTGTCCCCATCGTCGATGCGTTGTCACAAGCCTCCGATTTGCTGTTCCTCGCCAAATCTTTTGCCGAGGACGCAGCCTACGCAAAAGACACCGACCGCCACGCATGGGCCGCGCACTATCTGACGGCGATGGGTAAGGCGGTTATTGATGATGTAGTGAAGGTGTTGACACCTCGGCCTCCCCGGACCGAAACGGAATCCGAAGAACAGTAACGAGCCATCTCTGATGGGGCTCCCCAATATTTGAGCGGGTCATCACGATTGGGATGGCTGCTAGAGGCTTCTAGCAAATCTGTATATCTGCCTTCCTTTCACGGTTCCCCGCTTATCCGGCGCCGCGCTAATGCGCGGCTTTTCCGTTTCTGGCGCTCAGCTTTTCCAAGCGCTTTTTCCGTCAGAAGCATCTGAATTACCCAAAACGAGTTCACCTCGACATGCCAGCAAACTAAAGTCGAGGGTCAAAATAAAAGGTGAATTTTATGTACCACTACGTAGAAAGCGGCCTACCGAACGTATGGCTTAGCAATGGCTTCGTGGTGAAACAGACCGCATATGGCGAGTCTGTCGCCATCACGGATGTGAAGGGCCTGCATGACGTAATCGGCAAGGCCATCGCTGAGAAACCTTCAGTGCTGACGGGGGCTGAGTTTAGATTTTTAAGGAAAGAGCTTGGGCTGTCTCAGGAAAGTCTCGCCGAGATCGTCGGTTTGACGAGTCAAGCCGTAGCGATATGGGAAAAAACCGACAAAATTCCGATGGTAAACGACCGGTATTTGCGTGGTCTTTATCTTGAAGCCAAAACTGGCGAAGCGGATCTCATGGCAGCTATCAATACCATCAACAAACTGGACCATGACCTTTATAAATTGAATCTGGAGTTCGAAGGCGAATGGCACAATCAGGCAAAAGTATGCGCTTGAGCCTGACTACATTGCTGACAGCCCCGGCAGAAATGCCGGGGTTAATAAGCTCTGATACGTGACGCAGGAATCGCCTGCACTAACCGCAGCCCTTCCAGCACCTCCCTCGTCAACACCCCCTCATACGTATCCGCCGCCCTGCCCCATTGCTCCACAATGACCATGCCGTCTACCAGCATCCTCGCCAGTCCGGTAATCGTATCGGCCAGTTCTTCTACGAGGGTTTGAGTCCGAAACCACAGGCGATCCGTTATCTCTTTCAGTTCGGCCGCTGTACGGTCAGACGACGCCGAATTCGTATCGGGGTAAGTGATGTTGCGCAGCAAGTGCCCTAACTCCCTTATTTTTGCGTAA
This sequence comes from Pseudomonas sp. fls2-241-R2A-110, assembly GCF_030209165.1. Taxonomy (NCBI): domain Bacteria; kingdom Pseudomonadati; phylum Pseudomonadota; class Gammaproteobacteria; order Pseudomonadales; family Pseudomonadaceae; genus Pseudomonas; species Pseudomonas sp. fls2-241-R2A-110. The sequence goes on from NZ_JARVSN010000018.1 coordinate 63,311, forward strand.
TCCTGTTCCGCCCCCAGCTCCCCTTTCAGGATCGTGGCTGCCTTGCGCTTATCGACGCGTTTGCCGGATGACTGTTCCGAGGCCAATGACTGCCCCATCGCGCCCGCAAAGAGCACCATCATCCGGGCCTCCAAATAGTCCTGTACGGCATCTATCGACGACATTGACCGCGCCAAGGTAATGGAGGCCCCTGCTTGATGCCTCAAATCCATGGTGACTTTCAGGGTCACGCCGCCCGTTTCAAACCCTAAGGCGCGGGCAACGACGTAGTGCCCCATTTCGTGATGGGCAATCTGCACTGCATGATCCCGTACAGCGGAAGGCATTTTCTGCGTCATATTCATCACCTCGCATCCCTCGATTTCGCATTCGACTATGACTGTCTGTTGGTGTCCATCCCGGCATCCGCGCCCCACCCGGGTTGAACTCCACAATAGAAAAAGCCGCGCAATGGCGCGGCTTTTTCGTACCTGCGATTCAGACTTTACTTGGGCAACGCGTAGGCAATCACATAGTCACCGCGATCCGGCGACTGACGAGCGCCACCGACGGTGAGCAGGATGTACTGCTTGCCGGTTTTAGGCGAAACGTAGGTCATCGGCCCCGACTGGCTACCGACGGGCAAACGCGACTTCCAGATCTCATTACCGTTGCCGGTATCGAAAGCACGCAGGTAGAAATCCTGAGTGCCGGCGAAGAACAACAGGCCCGACTGGGTGGCCAGCGAAGCGCCGAGGGTCGGCATGCCGATCGGGATCGGCAGGTGCATGCGGATGCCCAACGGACCAGTGTCTTGCACGGTGCCAACCGGGACCTGCCACATCAGTTTGTGGGTCTTGAGGTCGATGGCGGACATCGTGCCGAACGGCGGTTTCTGGCACGGAATGCCGGCCGCCGACAGAAAGCGTTCGCGCATGGCACCGAACGGCGTGCCTTCCTGCGGCACCACGCCCATTTCGATACCACTGGCCCCGGCAGCAATCTTGTTGCGCGGAATCATGTAGTTGGCGAGGCCCAGGCGCATGTCGTTGACGAACATGTAGTTCGTGTTCGGGTCCACCGAAACGCTGCCCCAGTTCATGCCCCCCAGCGAGCCCGGGAATTGCAACGCACGATCAAGGCCCGGCGGGGTGTAGACGCCTTCATGGCGCATGCCTTTGAACTGGATGCGGCACATCAACTGGTCAAACGGCGTGGCGCCCCACATGTCGGACTCGGTCAGGGTTTTGTTGCCGATTGACGGCATGTCCACCGAGAACGGCTGGGTCGGCGAGTAGCGTTCGCCGGGCACGTTTCCCTGTGGCACCGGGCGTTCCTCGACGCGGGCGATTGGGACGCCGGTTTCGCGGTTGAGCAGGAAGATCTCGCCCTGTTTGGTGACTTGCGCCAAGGCCGGCTGCATGCCGCCTTTTTCGTCCGGCACGTCATACAGCAGCGGTTGCGCCGGCAGGTCAAAGTCCCACAAATCGTGGTGAGTGGTCTGGAAGTGCCAACGCACCTGACCGGTCTTCACATCGACGGCAACGATGGACGAGTTCCACTTGTCATCGAATGCCGTGCGCTGGCCGCCGAAAAAGTCCGGTGTGGCGTTGCCGGTTGGCAGGTACACGAGACCGAGTCTGGCGTCGTAGGACATGGCCGACCAGACGTTCGGCGTGCCACGGGTGTAGGTCTCACCAGCCGGTGGACGTTTGGTCGTGTTCGGGTTGCCCGGATCCCACGCCCACACCAGTTCACCACTGCGCACGTCGTATGCGCGGACAACGCCTGGCGGTTCGCCGGTGGAATAGTTATCGGCAACTCGACCGCCGACAATCACCACATCACCCGCCACCAATGGGGTCGACGTCTGCTGGTAGTAACCGGGCTTCACTTCGCCCATGTCGATGGTCAGATCGACCGTGCCTTTGTTGCCGAACTCTTCGCAGGGCTTGCCGGTATCAGCATTGATCGCAATCAGGCGCGCATCGCCGGTCGGCAGAAACAGACGTTTCGTACAGGCAGTGGGCTGGGTTGGCGAGGACGCAGGGGTTTCGGAATAGCCCAGGCCCCGGCAGCGCTGCCAGTTAGGCGCGGTGCCTTGCGGGTCGAATTTCCAGCGCTGAGTGCCGGTGTCGGCGTCCAGGGCGAAGACTTTGCCGTAGGCGGTGCAGGTGTAGACCGTGTCGCCGATTTGCAGCGGCGTGTTCTGGTCTTCGGCGCCGGCGCCGGTGCTTTGCGGGATGTCGCCGGTATGGAAGGTCCACGCCACCTGCAACTTGTCGATGTTGCCTTTGTTGATCTGATCCAGCGCGGCAAAACGGTTACCGGCTGTAGTGTTGCCCCAGTGGGCCCAGTCTTTCTGTTCGGAGCCGGGTGTGACCGGCGTTACAGCCGGCTCGGTGCTGGCTTTGACGACGTGAGTCGGCACGAACATGTACGCCATCGTTGCAACAACGCCGACGCCGAGGATACCGGCCAGGCCATATGCACCACGGCCCGCCGTCGCGCCCGAAGCACGCACCAGCGTCGGATAGATCAGCGCCACGTCCAGGCCGATCACGGCAAAGGTCAGCACGCGTGAGACCAGTGGCCAGTATTCAAAACCGCCGTCCCATACCGCCCAGATCGCTGTCAGGATCAACGCCACGCCATACAGCCACGCGCCTTGCGGCTTGCAACGGGCAATCATCAGCCCCGAAACCAGCATCGCCAGGCCCATCAGCAGGAAGTACGCGCTCCCGCCGAGCGACATCAGATAACCACCGCCGCCGGCCAGGCCGAGTCCGATCAACGCGATCAGGACACCCAGCCCCAACAGCAACCATTTGCCGCCGCCGGCAGCCCCAGAATTATTCATGTCGGAAATTATCCCCATTTGTGACAAGCGCGAAATGATGTACTACCTAGTTACTTATGGCAATTTGTCGCAGATAAAAATGTCCCGAACGGTACTGAGGCCAGATCAAACCTGCGTTGTGCGAGCCGTGCTGTAACATGCCAAATCAATGTTTTGTGTTGCTGGAGACGACCCTTGCCTGACACCCGCCCGCCTGTTCTTGACGAAATCGACCGCCAATTGATCGCGGCCTTGCAGATCAACGCTCGTGAAAGCGTGGCCATGCTCGCTCGCCAGCTGGGCATCGCCCGGACCACGGTGACCTCACGCCTGGCGCGACTGGAGAAAACCAAAGTCATCACCGGTTATGGCGTGCGTTTGGGTCAGCGGGTGGTGGATGGCGGCTTGCAGGCGTATGTCGGGATCACGGTGCAACCGCGCTCGGGCAAGGAAGTGCTGCGCCGGCTCAGCGCCATGGCACAGGTGCAGCAACTGTGTGCGGTGAGTGGCGAATTTGATTACGTGGCGTGGTTGCGCACCGATTCGCCGGAGCAACTGGATCAGTTGCTCGATCAGATTGGCAGTGTGGACGGGGTGGAGAAGACGACGACTTCGATCATCCTGAGCAGCAAGATTGATCGGGGCCAGCCGGTTTGATTTGCAGCGTCTTTGAGGACCTCATCGCGAGCAGGATCGCTACCACATTGGTCGGTGTGTAGCAGCTGACCGTCATATTGATCAGTTATTTGGCAAAACGACGACACATTGCGTCTTATTAACGTGTTCTACGCTCTCTAGAATGGCTGCCATCTTTTCCTATACTCAGATGCGCATTCCGCGTCGGGTCGCCAGCAAGGTCAGCCATGAACAAGAACAATCGCCATCCTGCAGACGGTAAAAAACCAGTCACTATTTTCGGCCCGGACTTCCCTTTCGGTTTTGACGACTGGATCGAACACCCGGCCGGCCTGGGCAGTATTCCTGCGCACAACCACGGTGCCGAAGTGGCGATTGTCGGCGCGGGTATCGCTGGTCTCGTAGCGGCTTACGAGTTGATGAAGCTGGGTCTCAAACCCGTCGTCTACGAAGCCTCGAAAATGGGCGGCCGTCTGCGCTCGCAGGCGTTCAATGGTGCCGAAGGCATCATCGCCGAGCTGGGCGGCATGCGCTTCCCGGTATCGTCCACCGCGTTTTATCACTACGTCGACAAGCTCGGCCTGCAAACCAAGCCCTTCCCGAATCCGCTGACGCCCGCATCGGGTAGCACGGTGATCGACATCGAAGGCAAAACCCATTACGCACAGAAGCTGGCGGATCTTCCTGCACTGTTCCAGGAAGTGGCGGACGCCTGGGCGGACGCACTGGAAGCCGGTTCGCAGTTCTCCGATATCCAGCAAGCCATCCGCGACCGCGATGTGCCGCGCCTCAAAGAGCTGTGGAACACTCTGGTTCCGCTGTGGGACGACCGCACCTTCTACGACTTCGTCGCCACCTCCAAAGCCTTCGCCAAGCTGTCGTTCCATCACCGCGAAGTGTTCGGCCAGGTCGGTTTCGGCACCGGCGGTTGGGACTCGGATTTCCCGAACTCGATGCTGGAAATCTTCCGTGTGGTAATGACCAACTGCGACGATCACCAGCACCTGGTAGTCGGCGGCGTGGAACAAGTGCCGCTGGGCATCTGGCGCCATGTGCCGGAGCGTTGCGTGCACTGGCCTGAAGGCACCAGCCTGAGTTCGTTGCACCGGGGCGCGCCACGCTCCGGGGTGAAGAAAATTGCCCACGCGCCGGGCGGCCGTTTTGCCGTCACCGACACCTATGGCGACACCCGCGAATACGCGGCGGTGCTGACCACCTGCCAGAGCTGGCTGCTGACCACCCAGATCGAATGCGACGAAACGCTGTTTTCGCAAAAGATGTGGATGGCCCTGGATCGCACCCGCTACATGCAATCGTCGAAAACCTTTGTGATGGTCGACCGCCCGTTCTGGAAGGACAAGGACCCGGAAACCGGCCGCGACCTGATGAGCATGACCCTGACCGATCGCCTGACCCGCGGCACGTATCTGTTCGACAACGGCGACGACAAGCCCGGTGTGATTTGCCTGTCGTACTCGTGGATGAGCGATGCGCTGAAGATGCTCCCGCACCCGGTTGAGAAGCGCGTGAAGCTGGCACTGGACGCGTTGAAGAAGATCTACCCGAAAGTCGACATCGCCGCGCGCATCATCGGCGATCCGATCACTGTGTCGTGGGAAGCCGACCCGCATTTCCTCGGGGCTTTCAAAGGCGCCCTGCCCGGTCACTACCGCTACAACCAGCGCATGTACGCCCACTTCATGCAGGACGACATGCCGGCCGAGCAGCGCGGGATCTTCATTGCCGGCGACGACGTTTCGTGGACGCCGGCGTGGGTCGAAGGCGCGGTGCAGACCTCGCTCAATGCGGTGTGGGGCATCATGAAACACTTCGGCGGTGAAACTCACGCCGAGAACCCGGGTCCAGGTGATGTGTTCAACGAGATCGGTCCGATCGCCCTGCCCGAGTAAAAGGAATCGAGAAATGCGCGTAGCCCTGTACCAATGTCCACCGTTACCCCTGGATGTCGCCGGCAATCTGCAACGTTTGCATCAACTGGCACTGGAGGCCAAGGGCGCAGACCTGCTGGTGCTGCCGGAGATGTTCCTGACCGGCTACAACATCGGCCTCGATGCGGTCAGCGTGCTGGCGGAAGTGCACAACGGTGAATCGGCGCAGCAGATCGCGCGCATTGCAAAGACGGCAGGGATCGCCATTTTGTATGGCTACCCCGAGCGCACCGAGGACGGGCAGATCTACAACGCTGTGCAGTTGATCGACGCCAACGGCGAGCGCCTTTGCAACTACCGCAAGACGCACCTGTTTGGCGACCTTGATCACTCGATGTTCAGCGCCGGGCAAGACGAGTTTCCGCTGGTTGAACTCAACGGCTGGAAGCTCGGTTTCCTGATCTGCTACGACCTGGAGTTCCCGGAAAATGCTCGCCGCCTGGCTCTGGCTGGCGCCGAGCTGATTCTGGTGCCGACGGCGAACATGATTCCCTTCGACTTCGTGGCCGACGTCACCGTGCGTTCCCGCGCCTTCGAAAACCAGTGCTATGTGGCGTATGCCAACTATTGCGGGCAGGAAGGCGAGATTCAATACTGCGGCCAGAGTAGCATCGCCGCGCCGGATGGCAGCCGCATCGCCCAGGCCGGCCTGGATGAAGCGCTGATTGTCGGCGAGTTGGACCGTCAGTTAATGATCGATTCCCGTGCGGCCAACCGCTATTTGATCGATCGTCGTCCCGAGCTTTACGGCGCACTGAACAAGCGCTGAGTCAGCGTTATCCGCTAGCATGAGTACTTCTCTGTTCTGGAAGTGCTCATGCCTGTGCTGAATCCCCCTCGCCCCCACACTGAAACCCTGGCAAACGGCTTACGGGTGACCCTGCGTCATGCCCCGAACCTGAAGCGTTGTGCGGCTGTTTTGCGGGTCGCTGCGGGCAGTCATGACGTGCCATTGGCATGGCCAGGCCTGGCGCACTTTCTTGAACACCTGTTGTTTCTTGGCACCGGGCGTTTTCCTGCAGAACAAGGGCTGATGGCCTACGTACAAGGTCATGGCGGGCAGGTGAATGCTCGGACCAGCGAGCGCACCACCGACTTCTTTTTCGAGTTGCCACCTCAGGTATTCAACGAAGGATTGGAGCGTCTGTCAGACATGCTCGCTCATCCGCGTATGAATCTGGACGATCAGCAGCGGGAACGGGAAGTGCTGCATGCAGAGTTTGTCGCTTGGTCGCAGGATGAGGGAGCGCAACAGCAATTGGCGCTGTTCGACGGATTGTCGCCGAGTCACCCATTGCGTGGTTTTCATGCCGGTAACCGCGACAGCCTTCCCGTGCAGCAACTGCCGTTTCAGCAAGCGCTGAAGGATTTCCATCAGCAGTTTTATCGAACCGGACAGATGACGCTGAGCATGGCCGGCCCGCAAAGTATTGAAGAGCTCAAGCAATTGGCGCAGAGCTTCGGCGCGGCGATTCCTGCGGGAGCAAACATCCCGCAAGTGGCACCTGTGCCGCTGATGGAGTCTTCACAGACAAATTATCAACAGGCAAACGAAGCCAGGCTCGATCTGCTGTTTGCTTTCGAATCGCTACTGCCTTCATCGGCCCAAGCGTTGGCGTTCCTGTGCCATTGGTTGAACGCCGCGAAACCCGGTGGGTTGCTGGCTGAATTGCGCTCGCGCGGTTTGGCTGAACAGTTGAACGCCAGACTGCTGTATCATTTTGCCGGACAAGCCGTACTGCACATCGAGCTGACAAAGGCTGCGCCAGCGAGCGTAATCCGCGAGAAACTCCTGGATTGGCTGGGCTTTTTTGCCTCACAGCAAGACTGGGCTCGTCTGCGCGACGAGTACGCCACCGTGCTTCAGCGCCAGCAACAGGTCAGCAGTGCACTGGAATTGGCCCGGCTCGACAGCGAACAGCTTGAAGACGGGTTAACCGAGCAAGGCGTTGTAGCACTCAAGGATATCCTGAAGAAAATCGGCGCTGTGGATAACTTCATTGGCGACTGGCAACTGCCTGCGTCCAACCCGTTTCTACACGTCGAGGCACCGGCGCAAAATGCCGGGCTGATTCGCGGGCAAACCAGTAAGCACCGAGGCCTGAGAACGTTTGCCCAAGACCGCTCGCGCAGTCGTCGGGAAAACTCCCCAATGCAGTTCAGCCAGGCCTTGCCGGACAATACGGAACACGGTGCGATTTATCTGCGCTGGCGCCTCGAGTCCAAGCCGCACTCGCGCCTTCAATACCACCTGGAAAATGGCCTGCAGTCGTTGCGCGAAGATGCACGTCAGGCTGGCGTTGATGTGTCTTTCAGCGCCTCAGGCAATGAATGGTTGCTGAAGATGACGGGGCTGCAGGCGCCGATGCCGACTGCCCTCGAACATGCGCTGAAAGCACTGACAACGCCTGACAGAGATTTCTCACAGGAAGTGCCGAAAAGCCCTGCACTCATACCGATTAAACACCTGCTCAAGGCACTGCCCGATCTTTGCATCGCGCGCTCGGCCGTCTCTGGCGACTTGCAGCAATTGTGGTCGAGTTCGCGCTGGGAAGGCTTGGCGGTCGGCTTGTCAGCTCACACTCAAGCGGCCTTGGGTTTGACCCTGAGCCGCGTGCCCGGCGTTGCCGACACCCAACCGTCTACGCCACCCTCGATCAACTCGCAGCGTCTGTGGACAACGCTCGACACCGGTTCCAGCGAACATGCATTGGTGCTGTTCTGCCCGACGGCAACGCAGGACATCGGCGAAGAAGCCGTCTGGCGCTTGTTGGCGCTCGTCTGTCAGACCCCGATCTATCAGCGCCTGCGCGTGGAGCTGCAACTGGGTTATGCAGTGTTCAGCGCACTGCGCCAGATCCATGGGCAGACCGGTATTGTGTTGGGTGTGCAATCTCCGGGCACCGCACCATTGAAATTGCTGGAACACATGGAACGCTTCCTGAGTGACTTGCCCGCCATGATCAACGGAATCGAGGAGGCTACGTTTATCGCGCATCGTCAGGCATTGTCCGATCAATTCAAGGAGGCTGCATTACCCTTGGCCCAAGCCGCCGAACTGCTCTGGCAGGGCAAGCAGGCTGGCCGTTCGTCGGATTACCTGACGCAGCTGCCCTTGTCGATTCTAGCCATCGACCGCGACGCCTTGGTCGCCGCCGCGCATAGACTGAGCAACGCCGAAGGTGGCTGGCGCTGCCTGGCCAGCAGTTCGGAACCGCAAGCGCCTTGGCAAGTGACAAAATGATCATTACCGCTGGCGCAATTAGCTTTTTCCGAGATAGCAGGCCAATCAATCGGTAATTTTGAGTAACATAGCCACCTAACTATCTGAACATCTCCGACTGGAGGTGGACTATATGTATAGATCTCAACCGTCCCATCACCCTGAGGAGCGCTCCCATGTCCTGGTCCAAACCTGCTTACACCGACCTGCGTATCGGCTTTGAAGTCACTATGTACTTCGCAAGCCGCTAAGATTGTCGTGTGGTTCAGCGCCTCGGTATTGCCGAGGCGTTTTTATTTTCAGTGCTGAAATGATGGAGCGGCCATGTTTGTCCAGATTCTAGGTTCCGCCGCTGGCGGTGGTTTCCCCCAGTGGAACTGCAACTGCGTGAACTGTGCAGGTTTTCGCAACGGCAGCCTCAAGGCCAAGGCGCGAACTCAGTCGTCCATCGCGATTTCCGATGACGGCGTGAACTGGATCCTGTGCAACGCATCGCCGGACATCCGCGCCCAGCTTCAAAGCTTCACCCCGATGCAACCGGGCCGCGCCCTGCGCGATACCGGCATCAGCGCGATCATTCTGATGGACAGCCAGATCGACCACACCACCGGTCTGCTCAGCCTGCGCGAAGGTTGCCCGCATCAGGTCTGGTGCACCGACATGGTCCACGAGGACCTGAGCACCGGTTTCCCGCTGTTCACCATGCTGACCCACTGGAATGGCGGGCTGAACTGGAACCGCATCGAACTCGATTGCAGTTTCACCATCCCGGCCTGCCCGAGTTTGCGTTTCACCCCGTTGCCCCTGCGCAGCGCCGCGCCACCCTACTCGCCGCACCGCTTCGACCCGCACCCGGGCGACAACATCGGCCTGATCGTCGAAGACCTGAACACCGGCGGCAAACTGTTCTACGCCCCGGGCCTGGGCAAGGTCGACGCGCCGCTGCTGGAGATCATGGCCGCCAGCGATTGCCTGCTGGTGGACGGCACGATGTGGGATGACGACGAAATGCAACGCCGTGGCGTCGGCACTCGCACCGGTCGGGAAATGGGTCACCTGGCGCAGAGCGGCCCCGGCGGCATGCTCGAAGTGCTGGAGCAATTGCCCAAGCAGCGCAAGGTGCTTATCCACATCAACAACACCAACCCGATTCTCGATGAGGATTCGCCGGAGCGCGCGGAGTTGGCTCGACGTAAGGTTGAAGTGGCGTATGACGGCATGAGTATTGTGTTGTAGGACTTCAAGACCGCGGCGCAGTCTATCGCCAGCAGGCTGGCTCCCACAGGGGAATGCGATCAACTGTGGGAGCCAGCCTGCTGGCGATGAGGCCGGTCCTGACACCAAAGAAACCACCGGTCGTACCCGGAGAAGCAAAATGACTGACACCCCGATGTCCCCCGCCGAATTCGAAGCGGCCTTGCGCGCCAAGGGCGCCTACTACCACATCTATCACCCGTATCACGTGGCGATGTATGAAGGCCGGGCGACCCGTGAGCAGATCCAGGGCTGGGTCGCCAACCGGTTCTACTATCAGGTGAACATTCCCCTGAAGGACGCTGCGATCCTTGCCAACTGCCCGGATCGCGAGATCCGCCGCGAGTGGATTCAGCGTCTGCTCGACCATGACGGCGCGCCCGGCGAAGACGGCGGCATCGAAGCCTGGTTGCGCCTGGGCCAGGCCGTCGGCCTCGACCCGGACCAGTTGCGCTCCCAGGAACTGGTCCTGCCCGGCGTACGTTTCGCCGTGGACGCCTACGTCAACTTCGCCCGCCGGGCTCGTTGGCAGGAGGCCGCCAGCAGTTCGCTGACCGAGCTGTTCGCACCGCAGATTCACCAATCGCGCCTCGACAGCTGGCCGCAGCACTACCCGTGGATCGATCCGGCCGGCTACGAGTATTTCCGCACCCGCCTCGGCCAGGCGCGCCGCGATGTCGAGCACGGTCTGGCAATCACCTTGCAGCACTACACCACGCGCGAAGGCCAGGAACGCATGCTGGAAATTCTCCAGTTCAAACTGGACATTCTTTGGAGCATGCTCGATGCCATGAGCATGGCTTACGAACTGAACCGCCCGCCGTATCACAGCGTGACCGGGCAACGGGTCTGGCATAAAGGAATCACCTTATGAGTTTCGATCGCAGCAAGACCCCGACCTGGCGTCCTGGCTACCGTTACCAATACGAACCGGCGCAGAAAGGCCATGTCCTTCTCTACCCGGAAGGCATGATCAAACTCAACGAGAGCGCCGCGTTGATTGGCGGTTTGATTGATGGCCAGCGTGACGTCGCGGCAATCGTCGCTGAGCTGGACGCAAAATTTCCCGGCGTGCCAGAACTCGGTGAAGACATCGAGCAATTCATGGAGGTCGCCCGTGCTCAGCACTGGATCGAACTTGTCTGATTCCGTGTCAGACACGTTACCGCCAAAACCTGAAATCGGCTTGCCGCTCTGGCTGCTCGCCGAGCTGACGTATCGTTGCCCGCTGCAATGTCCCTACTGCTCCAATCCGCTGGACTTCGCCGAGCAAGGCAAAGAGTTGAGCACCGAGCAGTGGATCAAGGTTTTCCGCGAAGCACGGGAGATGGGCGCCGCGCAATTGGGCTTTTCCGGCGGCGAACCGCTGGTGCGCCAGGACCTCGCCGAACTGATCGCCGAGGCGCGCAACCTGGGTTTCTACACCAACCTGATCACCTCCGGCATCGGCCTCACCGAGCAGAAAATCAGCGACTTCAAGAAGGCCGGCCTGGACCACATCCAGATCAGCTTTCAGGCCAGCGACGAACAAGTGAATAACTTGTTGGCCGGCTCGAAAAAAGCCTTCGCGCAGAAACTGGAAATGGCCCGTGCGGTGAAAGCCCACGGCTATCCGATGGTGCTGAACTTCGTGACGCATCGGCACAATATCGACAAGATCGACCGGATCATCGAGCTGTGCATCGCCCTTGAGGCCGACTTCGTCGAGCTCGCCACATGTCAGTTCTACGGTTGGGCGCAGCTCAATCGGGTCGGCCTGTTGCCGACCAAGGAACAGCTGGTCCGCGCCGAACGCATCACCAACGAATACCGCGCCAAACTCGAAGCCGAAGGGCATCCGTGCAAGCTGATTTTCGTCACGCCGGACTACTACGAAGAGCGCCCGAAAGCCTGTATGAACGGCTGGGGCAGCATCTTTCTGACAGTCACGCCGGATGGCACCGCACTGCCGTGTCACGGTGCCCGACAAATGCCAGTGCAGTTTCCCAATGTGCGCGACCACACCATGCAACACATCTGGTACGACTCGTTCGGCTTCAACCGCTTTCGCGGTTACGACTGGATGCCCGAGCCGTGCCGCTCCTGCGACGAGAAGGAAAAGGACTTCGGCGGCTGCCGTTGCCAGGCGTTCATGCTCACGGGTGACGCGAGCAATGCCGACCCGGTGTGCAGCAAGTCCGAACATCACGGCGTGATCCTCAAGGCCCGCGAAGAAGCCGAGCACGCGACTCAGACCATCGAACAACTGGCCTTTCGCAATGAACGAAACTCACGACTCATCGCCAAAAGCTGAACCCTTCAGCGCAGCCCGGGCCGTCGCGGCGGGTATCGACTTCGCCGAGTTGCAGGTCGGCAAACACGGCCTGTTCTGGAACGAGTACCGTCCCGAAGACGCCGCCTGCCGGATCTGGCATTGGCACGATGGCCAGGCGCAGTGCCTGACACCGGCAGGCTTCAGCGTGCGCAGTCGGGTGTACGAATATGGTGGTGGCGCGTTTTGCCTGACCGATGACGGGATTGTTTTCGTCAACGAGGCGGATCAGCAGCTGTATCAGCAATCCATGGCCGGCGAGGCGCCTGAAATGCTGACGTCGGGGGAGTGCCGTTACGGCGACCTGCAGTTCGCCAATGGTCAGGTTCTGGCGGTTGAAGAGCATCGTGATCGGCATCGACTGGTGGCGATTGATGTAGCGGACGGCAGTCGACATCTGCTGGCCGAAGGCGCTGATTTCTACGCCGCGCCGACACTGAGTCCCGACGCGCAACGATTGGCGTGGATCGAATGGAGCCGCCCGGATCAGCCATGGACCGCGACCCGATTGATGATTGCCGAACGTAAAAGCGAGGGTGGTTTCGCTCAATCGCGTTGCGTGGCGGGCGATGGTGCTCAGGAGTCGCTGCAACAACCTCGTTTCGATAGCAGCGGCCGTCTGTTTTGCCTGACCGATCGCGGCGGTTATTGGCAGCCTTGGGTGGAGTCGGCAGACGGCCTGAGCCCGCTGCCGAGCGCCGCCGCCGATCATGGACCGGCGCCGTGGCAGTTGGGTGGCAGCACTTGGTTGCCGCTGGGCGACAGCAACTACCTGGCAAGCTGGACGGAAGGCGGGTTTGGTCGTTTGGGTTTGTGTGGCGACGTCAGTGAAGATTTCACTGGCAACTACAGCCGCTTTCGCCATCTCGCCCTCGATGAGCAATTCATTTACTGCATCGCCGCCTCGCCGGTCAGTCCCGCAGCGGTCATTGCTATCGACCGCACTACGCGGCAGGTCAACGTATTGGCCGGAGGCATTGCCCCGTTGCCCGCCGAACAGATCAGCGTCCCACAAACCCTGCGCTACCCCAGCGGCGCGGGAGAAGCTCACGGTTTCTTCTATCCGGCGATGACCGCAGACGCAACGCCGCCGCTGGTGGTGTTCATCCACGGCGGCCCGACTTCGGCCTGCTACCCGATGCTTGATCCACGCATCCAGTACTGGACGCAACGCGGTTTCGCCGTGGCCGACCTCAACTACCGTGGCAGCAGCGGCTATGGCCGGGCGTATCGCCAGGCCCTGCATTTGAGTTGGGGTGAGGTGGATGTGGAGGACGCCTGCGCCGTCGTCGCTTATCTCGCCGGACGCGGATTGATCGACGGCGACAAGGCATTTATTCGCGGTGGCAGTGCCGGCGGCTACACCACGCTTTGCGCATTGGCCTTTCACAAGGTCTTCCGCGCTGGTGCCAGCCTCTACGGGGTCAGCGATCCGGTTGCATTGGGGCGCGCGACCCACAAATTCGAAGGCGATTATCTGGATTGGCTGATCGGCGATCCGCTGCTCGATGCCGAACGCTACGCTGCGCGAACGCCGCTGCTGCATGCGCAGAACATCAGCGTGCCAGTGATTTTCTTTCAGGGCGAACTGGACGCCGTGGTGGTGCCGCAACAGACCCGCGACATGGTCACCGCGCTGCAGGACAACGGGATTCTGGTGCAAGCGCATTACTACGCCGACGAGCGCCACGGTTTTCGCAAGGCGCGGAACCAGGCACATGCGCTTGAGCAGGAAGGGTTGTTTTATCGGCGGGTGATGGCGCTTGGAGGCAATGCCTGATTAGCGGCGCGTCCATCGCGAGCAGGCTCGCTCCCACATTGGATCTGCGGTGTTGCAGAAATCCCTGCAGGGAGTGAGCCTGCTCGCGATAGCGGTCTATCTAAGGTCGCTAAACTCAGCGCTTGGCGATGATGTACACCGCATGCACGATCCCCGGAATGTAACCGCACAACGTCAGCAGAATATTCAGCCAGAACGCGCCGGCGAAACCGACTTGCAGAAACACACCCAATGGCGGCAACAGAATGGCAATGATGATTCGAATAAAGTCCATGGGGTAGCTCCTGATTGAAGTTGGCTCGTGTGAGCCACACAGTCAATCGACCAGCGTCATTCGTCAGGGTTCAGTGCGGACCATCAGGCCAATATCTCAAGACCGTGTTTCTGCACGATGCTCAACAACTTCAGCGCCATGCCACTGGGGTGTTTATCGCCTGCCTCCCATTTCTTCACCGTCGAAGCACTGGTGTTCAAATAACGAGCGAACACGGGTTGGCTGACATTGTTGCGCTCGCGCAGCGCTTTAATCTGCTCTGCATCAATTGACTCTGGCATCGTTGCAAGGCACGACTCGTCGAATTCGCGCATGGTTGCCTTGCTGATTGCTCCGACAGCAAACAGGGCACTGGCCGATTCGTGTATCGATTCAGACACTTCACTTTTGAATTTTTTACTCATGATTTATCTCCACGAATTCCTTCATATCCAGCAGGCGCTGGATTTCCATCTCGGTCAGCCCAACGTATGACTTGGCTAACTCGCTCTAGTCGGCCAACTGTCTCAAAAAGCCATTTATCGAACGGTCGCTCAAGCGCTTATTGCATCTGGCAAAACGCAGAGACAAAAAAACGCCCCACGCGAAAGATCAAACGTGGGGCGATGCGTTATTACCGCGAGACGGTTCGGAAATTCGTGTAGGTCGGGTCTGATCAGACTGCGATCCCTTTGCGGCATTGCAATTGCGCGGTGCGCACTCGGGAGAAGGCGCGGGCCAGTCGCAGGAGCATTTCGTCGACGTTGGCCTTGCTGACGGTGAGCGCCGGGGTAAAGCGCAGGCAGTCAGGTTGCGGGGCGTCGAGCAGCAAGCCTTCGTACAACGCTGATTTGACGACGGCATCAGCCGAATCTTCGGACAGGCTCAGTCCCCAAAGTAATCCTTGCCCGCGTAACTCACCGTGACCATAGCGATGGGACAAACGCTGCAGGCCTTCGCGCAGGTGCTGGCCGGTTTGCCCGACATGATCGAGAAAGCCCTGGTCTTGCACACTGTCGAGGATCACCAGCCCGGCGACCGTCATCAGCGCGTTGCCGTGATGGGTGCCCGCCAAGTCGCCGATGTCGAAACAGCACGCCTTGCCTCGCGCCAGCAACGCCGCCAAGGGTACGCCACCACCGAGCCCGCCACCCAGGACAACGATGTCTGCCCGAACGCCGTAGTACTCTTCGGCAAGCAGAGTGCCGCAGCGGCCTATACCGGTTTGTACTTCGTCGAGGATCAACAGAATCCCAAGCTCCCGGCACAGGCGTTCGACACCTTTGAGGTAAGACTCGGTGGCTGGAATCACTCCGGCTTCGCTCTGGATCGGTTCAAGCATGATTGCCACGGTCCGGGCATCGACCGCCGCGTGCATCGCCGCAAGGTCATTGAAAGGGACGTGGTGGTAGTCCCCAGTGGATGCCATCCCCGGACGTCGGCCATTACTGGCAACGATAATCCGGGAAGCCCCACCGCGATGTCGTTGACCCCATTTACGCGCCAGTTGAACTGCGGCATCACACGCCTCGCTGTCGCTGTTGAGCAGGTAGGCCTGATCACTGCCGGTTCTGGCGCAGAGTTGCTCGGAAAGGCTGAGCATGCCGCGGTTATGCAGGCCGAATCCCGGATTGATCAGCGACCGGGCCTGCTCCGAAATCGCGTTGACCAGCACCGAAGGGCTGTGCCCCAGGCTATTGGCGCCACCGCCCTGTGAGAAATCGAGGTACGCACGGTCATCGCTGTCCCACAACCACGAGCCCTGACCTCGAACGAATATCTGCTTCGGCCGCTCGACACTGGGCATCAGGTACTCACTGGAAAGGCTGATGCTGCGCGGTTGCTGGAAGGTGTCGACGGCCAAATCATCAAGGCTTAGCGGATTGCGCCGCAAACTGAACAAATTCATACAAAAAAACCTCGCTTGAGATTTTTTGTCTTGCCTATGCAAATACTATCGACATAAACGGTATTCATCGCGCTCTATGGCCCTGTAAGCCTTGTGAATGCGGTTAGACTAGGCCCACACAAGGCGTTGAGCCATTTCGATTTCCGAGCATTTTCGATAAGCGCACCTTATGGATTTCAAGCAACTGCGTTATTTCGTCGCGGTCTACGAAGAAGGCCATGTGGGTCGGGCCGCCGAGCGACTTTCAATCTCCCAACCGGCACTGTCCCAGCAGATTCGTCATCTGGAACAAAACCTCGATGTGAGCCTGTTCGAGCGCAGCAGCAAACGCCTGTTGCCCACGCTGGCCGCGCACACGCTGTACAACCACGCCCTGCCCTTGCTCGACGGCTTGCAAAGGGCGCGCGAGGCGTTGGGCAATTTCAAGGGCCAGGCGTTGCGCACCTTGGCCATCGGCGTGCTGCAAACGGTTCACAGCAGTCTGGTGCCCCAGATGCTTGAACGTGTGCGCAAGGCGCAGCCGCACCTGGTGGTGCAGATTTATGAATTGACCGGGCTGGAGATTGAACGCCGGCTGCTCAATGGCTCCCTCGATATCGGTATCAGCTACTTGCCGCCCCGTCAGCCGGGTCTGCACGGCGTGATGCTGTACGAGGATGAACTGACGCTGGTCATCCCGGCGGACCACCCGTTGCGTGAATTCAAGAAAGTCTCGATGAGTCAGGCCGCCGAATTGCCGATGTTGTTGCTCGGTGAAGAGTTTCAGGTACGGCAGATCTGGCAGACACAACTGGCCAATCTGGGACGGCGTCCGCAGGTGCAGGCGGAGTTGAACAACATGGCGGGGATACTCGACAGCTTGCCCCACACGCGGCTGGCGACGGTCCTGCCCGGGCGCTCGCAAAAGGCGCTCGGCAACAATGAACTGCTTTGGAAACCACTGACCGAGCCGCGGGTGCCGCTGAAAGTCGGGTTGGTGTGCCGGGATGTACAACGGCAACAAGCTTCGCTGGCCCTGTTGCGGACATTGCTGGAGGAAGTCATGAATGGGCCGGATGACCGCTTGAACAGCGCGCCAACCCTCGACGCACTGAGCTGAATACTTTTCTGCAGGCAAAAGAAAACCCCGCCGAAGCGGGGCTTTGCAGACTGTTTCCCTGACATCCATTTCACTCCGCCGTCCTGGCAGAATCCTACGTGTCCGTGTTGTTGCTTTGCGCTTCCTGCGCGACGTCCATGTGAAGTAGATTAGCTCTGGATCCAATCTTCGCATATGGGAGAACAGCAGTACGTCATGTAAGAGAATGCTTACATGACGCTACAGGGTCAGAATTGTGCGGCGTCCAGCAGGAACAGTGATTCGCTGCCAGCCTTCACCGACGCGCTCAACGAGTGAATTCTCGGCAGCAGGCGGGCGAAGTAGAACCGCGCCGTGCCCAACTTGCTCGCGTAGAAATCGTCCTGCGCTTCTTTGCCCACGGCTGCCTTGGCCATCAACGCCCACATATATGCGTAGGCTACGTAACCGAAGGTTTGCAGATACTCGACCGACGCAGCGCCGATTTCGTTCGGGTTACTTTTCGCGCGATCCAGCAGCCAGGCGGTCAGTTCGTCGAGGGTGGTCACGGCATCGTTCAGCGGCTTGGTGAACTCTGCCAGGTCAGCACTGGCCGTGGCGGTGAAATGACGGATCTCGTCAGCAAACAGATTGTAGAACGCACCGCCGGTGCCGACGATCTTGCGTCCGACGAGGTCCAGCGCCTGAATGCCGTTGGTGCCTTCGTAGATCTGGGTGATACGCACGTCGCGCACCAGTTGCTCCTGGCCCCACTCGCGGATGTAACCGTGGCCGCCGAAAATCTGCTGGCCGTGGACCGTGGTTTCCAGCCCCAGATCGGTGAGGAACGCCTTGGCCACCGGGGTCAGCAGTGCCACCAGGTCTTCCGCACGCTTGCGGGTGGTCGCGTCTTCGCTGAACTTGGCGGTATCGAGTTGCATCGCCACGTAAGTCGAGAAGGCACGGCCGCCTTCGTTCGAAGCTTTCATGGTCAGCAGCATGCGCCGCACGTCCGGGTGGACGATGATCGGGTCAGCGACTTTGTCTTTGTTCTGCGCGCCAGTCGGCGAACGGCTTTGCAGACGGTCGCGGGCGTACTCGATCGCGTTCTGGTAGGAGCGCTCACCCGTGGCCAGGCCCTGGATACCGACGCCCAGACGCTCGTAGTTCATCATCGTGAACATGGCTGCCAGGCCTTTGTTCGGCTCACCGACCAGATAACCCACGGCTTCGTCGAAGTTCATCACACAGGTCGCGGACGCCTGGATGCCCATCTTGTGTTCGATCGAACCGCAGTTCGCCGGGTTGCGCGCACCCAGGCTGCCATCGGCATTGACCATGAACTTCGGCACCAGGAACAGCGAAATGCCTTTCGGCCCCGCCGGTGCATCCGGCAGCTTGGCCAGCACCAGGTGGATGATGTTTTCGGTGAGGTCGTGTTCACCACCGGTGATGAAGATCTTGGTGCCGCTGACTTTGTAGGAACCGTCGGCCTGAGGTTCGGCCTTGGTGCGGATGATCCCAAGGTCCGTGCCGGCGTGTGGCTCGGTCAGGCACATGGACCCGGCCCAGACGCCCGCGTACATATTCGGCAGGTAAGCGGCTTTCAGCTCATCGCTGGCGTGGGCGTTGATCGACAGGCAGGCGCCGGCGGTCAACATCGGGTACAGACCGAACGACAGGCTCGCGGAGTTGACCATCTCTTCGACTTGCGCCGAAACCGCCTTGGGCATGCCCATGCCGCCGTAGGTCGGATCGCCACCGACACCGACCCAGCCGCCTTCAGCGTAAGTCTGATAAGCCTGCTGGAAACCCGCCGGCGTGGTGACGGCACCATCCGCCCAATGGCAACCTTCTTCGTCAGCCGCACGGCTCAGCGGCGCGATGCTTTTGCTGGTGACTTTGCCGGCTTCTTCGAGAATGGCCTCGACGGTTTCCGCATCGACGGTATCGGCCAGCGCAGGCAGTTCGGCCCAGAGTTTGGCGACCTCGAATACTTCATTGAGGACGAAGCGCATATCGCGCAGGGGCGCTTTGTAGTCAGCCATGGCAAACCTCGCAAGATCTTTACAGGTGATTCGTAGGAATAGTGCTTTCGTTGGGTCAGAGTGTACCCCAACAACTTTTGTGACACATAGGGTCAGCCGGTGACCATTTTGTAATGTTTAGTCACTGACTAAACAGTCATGAAAAAGCCCGCGATAGCGCGGGCTCCTGTGTCACCGGTTTTAAGGATTAAAGCGCAAATAACTCGGCCGGCAGCTTCATCAGGCAATCACTGCCCGCTTCAATGGCGGCGCGATGAGCGGCGGTGCGCGGCAGCAATCGCTTGAAGTAAAACTCGCTGGTCGCCAGTTTGCCCTTGCAGTAATCGGCATCGCCACTGCCAGCATCGAGTTGGGCCTGGGCTACCAGCGCCATGCGCAGCCACAGATAGCCGAGGATGATGTAACCGCTGTACATCAGGTAATCCACCGATGCAGCACCGACTTCGTCCGGATTTTTCATCGCGGCCATGCCGACCTTGGTAGTCAACTCGCCCCACTGCTGGTTCAGCTCGTTGAGCTGTGCCACGTAGCTGGCCAGTTGCGGATGTTCAGCGTTCGCTGCGCAGAACTTGTGGACGATTTTGGTGAAGCCCCGCAGCAGCTTGCCCTGGCTGCCAAGCACTTTGCGCCCGAGCAAATCCAGCGCCTGAATACCGTTGGTGCCTTCGTAGATCGGCGCAATCCGGCAGTCGCGAACCAACTGCTCCATGCCCCATTCGCGAATGAAGCCGTGACCGCCGAACACTTGCATGCCGTGGTTGGTCACCTCCAGCCCGGTGTCGGTCATGAAGGCTTTGCAGATGGGTGTGAGGAACGCCAGCAGGTCCTCGGCGTCCTGGCGCGCGGATGCATCCGGGCTCAGATGCGCCGCGTCCAACAGCTGCGCGGTGAAGTACGTCAGCGCACGATTACCTTCGTTGAAGGCTTTCATGGTCAGCAGCATCCGCCGCACATCGGGATGAACGATGATCGGATCGGCGACTTTTTCGGGGGCTTTCGGACCGGTGAGCGAACGCATTTGCAGGCGATCATTGGCGTACTTGATCGCCCCCTGGAAGCTAGCCTCGCCCAGACACAAGCCCTGCATCCCGGTGCCGAGCCGCGCATGATTCATCATGGTGAACATGCAGTTCAGGCCTTTGTTCGGCTCACCGATCAAGAAGCCCTTGGCCTCATCGAAGTTCAGCACGCACGTGGCCGACGCCTTGATACCCATTTTGTGCTCGATGGAGCCGCAGGAAACGCCATTGCGCTCGCCCGCTTCACCCTTGGCATTGGGTAGGAATTTGGGAACGATGAACAACGAAATACCCTTGGTGCCCGCCGGAGCGTCCGGCAGTTTCGCCAACACCAGGTGAATGATGTTGTCGCTCATGTCGTGTTCGCCGGCAGAGATGAAAATCTTGCTGCCAGAGATCGCAAAGCTGCCGTCGGCCGCCGGCACCGCACGGGTCTTGATGATGCCCAGGTCGGTGCCGCAATGGGCTTCGGTCAGGCACATGGTGCCCGTCCATTGGCCTGCGGTGAGCTTGCTCAGGTAAGTGCTTTTCTGTTCTTCGGTGCCGTGGGCGTGGATGGCTGACATCGCGCCGTGGGTCAGGCCAGGGTACATGCCCCAGGAGGTGTTGCTGGAGCCGACCATTTCGCTGATAACCAGCCCCAGCGAACTCGGCAGGCCCTGGCCGCCATACGCCGGATCAGCCGCCAGACCATGCCAGCCGCCTTCCACGTATTGTGCGAATGCCTGCTTGAAGCCTGTAGGCGTCGTCACCACGCCATTGTCGAAATGGCAGCCTTCTTCGTCGCCGCTGCGATTGAGCGGCGCAAGGACGTTCTCGCAAAACTTCGCGCCTTCTTCGAGGATCGCATTGACCATGTCCGGGCTGGCGTCGGTCGCGCCCAGCGCTGCGTAGTTGGTGTGGAAGTCGAAGACGTGGTCGATCAGAAAGCGCATGTCGCGCAAGGGGGCTTTGTACTCGGGCATGGTCATTTCTCCGTCAGCAGATCGCTCAAACCTACTGCCGCCCACCACGCCTCACAATCACAGTCCAGACGCTGAATGCGCCATCATCACTCAACCCGCAGCGGTGTCCATGCGTACCGCGCCACGACGGCTCTGACCGAACGCCACCACACAGTTTCGCCCGGCACCCTTGGCGCTGTAGAGCGCCTCATCCGCGGACTTGAGCACTTTTTCAGGGGTGCGCTGTTCCACTCGCTCAGCGACACCAATGCTGACGGTGACCGACACACTGGCAGCGCCCGGGCCCGAGCGCCGCTGACGACCTTGCTGATCGTCCTGAGGGCGACTGTCCTGGTTGCGCAGTTGAATGTTGTACGTGGCGATGGATTCGCGAATGACTTCCAGGTGCGGCATGCACTCTTCAAGCGTCTTGCCCGCGAACACCAGCGCAAATTCCTCACCACCGTAGCGATACGCCCTACCGCCCCCGCCGATTTTCGACAGCTTGCTGGCGACAAGTCGCAACACCTGGTCGCCGACGTCGTGTCCGTGGGTGTCGTTGAATTTCTTGAAGTGATCGACGTCGCTCATGGCCAGCACATAATTGCGCCCCAACCGCTGCATCCGCTCGTTCAAGGCACGACGCCCCGGTAAACCGGTCAGTTCATCGCGAAAGGCCATTTGGTAGGCCTCGTGGGCGACCGCCGCCGCAATCATCAGCATCACCTGACTGCACATGATGTTCAGGGTGAACGGCAGGATGAACGTTTTCGGCAGCGCCCAGAACAAACCCAGCAAACCCACCAATTGCGCGGCGTGCAAGGGTCTCGGGTTGCGCCAGTATTGCCAGCTCAGCAACAGGAACGATGCGATGAACACCGGATAGGACAGCTGGATCAGGCTCATCCACGCGCCATGCAGGGCTGGCCAGCGAATCTCCGACAGCCATAGCAGCAGAGCCTGTGGGTAACTTTGCTCCAGGCCCAACGCGATACTGCCGACGGCCAGCAAGACAGCGAAGCGCGCCACCATGTCCTGAAACAAATGGGTGCGTTCCTGCCAGGCAGCGAACACACCGAACATCAATGGCAACAGCAGGCAACACAAGTGAAACACCACGGCAGCGTCATCGCGGACTTTGCCGTTGTCGCGGTAATAGTCGGTCTGCGTGTCGAGCAGGAAGTAGGCGATGTACACCGTGACCATCAGAAACAGCTCTCGCTGACGTCGGTAAACCGCGCAATACGCACCACCGAGCAACAGCACCAACGTTGGCAGCACGTTGAACAGTGAGGTGAAGAAGACGTTGAGATCCTTGACGTAGGCAGCCGCCAGCCCCGCAAGCAATAGCAGTAACGACGGTAGGAAATGGCTGAAACGTACAGCTGAAGAACGCGGCAAGGGTAAAGCTCCGACCGTCATAACAATAGATGGCATTGTGCCCACGTACTGTAACGGCAGAAACGCTGACTTGCTGAGTCAATTGCCAGGTTTTTTTAGCGAGTGCGTTACTGGCCGCAACGGTGCGGCCAGTAACGGTCATTCCATCAGAGGTCGTTGTAGAACGGCAGCAACGGTCCTTCTTCAACTTTGCGCCCTTCGGCCCCTACCTGCTTGAGCGTTATCAGCGCATCCGTCGCCTGGCGGGTGGTGATTTTCGGATTGACTGGCCGTAGCGACACAGAGTTTTCGTCACCCACCTCTCCTTGTGGGATGACCAGCGATGGGTGATCGAATGGCGCCCGCTCCCAGGCGACACGCGGATCGGTCAACCCGACTTCCATGAATTTGACCAAGGCATCCACCTCATCGGGCGTCAGGTTCAGCGGGGTCATGTCCGGATCGAGGTTGGAGGTGTTGTGCTGATTCGCACTCGGATGATCGAATCCGCTGGTGTTGTTTGCCTCCGAGCCACGCCGGTCGCCGCCGCGGTTGTAGAACTCCATGACCTGTTTAAGCGTCGCCCGGCTGCCATTGTGGAAATAGGGTCCGGTCAGCGCGATGTTGCGCAAGGTCGGGGTCTTGAATGCGCCATCGACAGCATCGTGGAATCCGACATTGGGCTTGAGCGTCGGATCACAAGGCAGTCCCGCGCTCAACAGCACCTCAAACTTGCACACGTCGACGTCCAGCGGATCGGGCACACTGCCGCCTTTGAGCTGAGTGTTGTATTCACGAGTGAATGACAGCGGGTTGCCCCAGGCATCCGACCCACCCAGTGCCAGGTCCTCGGAGGTCGGACGCACCCCTGTGTTGTAGAAACCGTTGTCGTACAGCGCGATCAGGTTGTCGGCCATCAACATCCGTTCGATACGCTCGCGAGGATGAAACAGCAAACGGCTGGCGGCGTTGGTCAGTTCGGCGCCGCCGTGGCAACTGACGCATTTGCCCTTGCCGAGGAACAGCTTCATGCCCTCGACTTGCTGGGCGTTCAGTGCCTGTTGATTACCCTGCAAGTAGGTATCCAGCGGCGCCTGATCGGAGACCAGCGTGGCTTCGTACATCTGAATGGCCAGCCCGAAGAACAGCGGGAAGTTGGCCTCCATTTGGGTGTACGGCGCACCGCCCAGCGAAACCTGTTGGGTTGCGTTCCACAAGCGTGGATGGAAAGCGGCCTTGATCAGTTCACGGTAGGTGGGACGGCGAGCGCCGGAGACCGGGCCAAGAACCGAATCGGTGGAAGAAATCCGCTGTTGTTTGAGCATCAGCGTGTCGAGCATCCGCCGTCCAATATCGGCGAAGGTACGCCCGCCGCAGGACATTTCGACCGGGCTGCCGGGTGGGCCCACGGCCTGGGACGCCGCGGAGGCATCATTAAGGGCGAGCCGCACTTTGGTTGCCACCCCGCTGCGATCGCTGGTGACGAAAATCCCGGCATCGGGATCACGGTTGCCGAACGGCGAGAAGCCATTGAAGACATTGTTGGCCCGACCGTCCCAGAAGTTGCGAACGTTGAACACGGCGTTGATGACGGTAGGCGCATTGCGCCCGGTGCTGCGGCGCACGTTGATGCCGCCCACCTGGAAGATGCCGTCCGGTTGCTGTGTGCACTTGTCGAAACGCGCCTGGCGCGGCTTGACGAAGTTGGCGTCGAACACGCCTTGTGAGCCAACCACGTCGTCAGTCGAGTGAAGGATCGGCGAATTGCGATCCAGCGGATCAGCCAGCACATGGGTCGGGAAGTCGGTTTTCTTCAACGTGTAATTCGGGCCGCCCTTGCCGCCGGACAGGGTGGCATAGGAAGCCACATCGCCAGGGATGTTGGACGCTATGAACGGCTTGTTGAAGATCGATGCGACGTTGGCGTTGGTGTTCGCCAGGCCGGGGTTGATCTGGTTGGTAATCCGGTGATCTGCGCCCGCGTGAAAGTGGCACGACGCACACGCCGTCGAGCCATCGCTGCCGATCTCCATGTCCCAGAAAAGAGCCTTGCCCAACAGGACCGCCGCGCTGCGATTGAGCACGTAGTCGGTCATCAGATCGACCTTTCGCCCGCCTTCAGTTCCCGAAGGGTCGGGCGGGACGATCCCGTGCAGCGACTGCAAGGTGGGGACATCCGGCGCGGTTGTGACAATCTCTGGTGCTGTCGCGGCAAACGCGCAGTTGCAAACCAGACTGACTGCGATCGCGCAGGCAAAGTTGGAAGTACGAAGGATGCTCAAGGGCTTCACCATGATGACATTCTCGATTCAGTACGGAGTAGCCAGGCTCCGGGGTTTTCCTGTTACGAGATGAACTCATCGCCACACATCTTGCTGCTTGCACCAGTAGTTACACCACTCGAAAGGGTTCAGGGCAAAGCAAAGCTTGACTGGCAAAGTACTCTCTTGGCTCAGGCTTGATTAAGACACTGGTCTGTCGCACCGACGGTGCGCCTAATCGAACTTTAGCTGTAACAAATAATTTCAACAGGAAAAATCAAAAATTTTTATCTACATCGATACAAATAAAAATGCCTCGCAAACACGCCTGACAGCATGCACCAACAAAGACTATGGAGGCCTCTCAAATATGGTGAATTTCCCCCAATACTGGGTAATCTCCCCCAATGCATGCAAACACCGGATTTAACAAACAACATCAAGTTAATGATTTTAAAGATAAATATTTCATTAAACACCTGGCATAGCAATTGCTCCCCACACTTCATAGCAACTAATAAAATTTACGACTTTGTTGACAAGGTTAGGCCTTCAGGAAAATAAGCTTTTATAAGAATTCAATACTTCGCGCGTGCACTAGTTGCGCTGCGTGAGCTATTGCTTTTATTAATATCAGAACAAATTTTGTGACCAATACATTTTTCTTGCAATATGATTCCGCCCGGAGTAGATATAGACAACGTTTCTCATTTAGCACTTGTAAACGAAGTGCTTACAGCCATACAGCAAATACTAAACTTCACTTCGCACACTCCCAAACTTGGGCATATACCCCCCCCTATGTTGGTGGATATTAATTCGGTAGTGTTGTGCGCAATACCATCCTTGGCCGCGCACCCCGCATTCTGAGTGCGCCGGTGATTGTTTGTGTCTAATTATTTCAAAGCAGGCACGACAACTGCATCGTGTGGCTCAGGCTCAAGGAAATGCCTCTCGCGTTTGCGTCCGTAACCGGCCGACGCAACGCAGGTGCAAGCATCCGAACGGCAAGTGTCAACCATACACAGGCACTTACCCCGCTGGATCGGGCCAACATTCGACACTCACGGCTTTGCGTTTTCCCTGCGCAGGATTCAGCGCATCAGCAAATCTACGGGCTCGATTGGCCGGTAATTGGTCTTGCAAGATACTGGAGTGAGCCATGACCTTATCTTTGTACAAAAAAACGCTCGGCATACCGCTGCTGCCTGCCAAACGATTCAACGGCATCTTCAGTCGCCAAGCACTGCTCGCCAGTGCCGTCGCTGTCGCATTGACCATTGGTGGTGGCGGAGATGCATTTGCCAAAAACGGAGCTGGCGGTGGTGGTGGCGGCGGGACTGCCAAGCCCCCTGGCGTGCCCTCGCCGTTCACGACACCCACACTGCCCGACCCGGTTTTTACCAACCCGACTGCGATTCATGGGTTTAGCGTTACAGGCTTTATCCAGAACATGACGCTGGACTCCACCAATGCGAATTGCCCCAATACCAGCGCCCCGGGCCGCTTTGGGGGGACAGTCCAATTAAACGGCGTCACGATAACGGTTCCTTGCAACACTGTTATACAGATGCCGGCTAACACCCTGACCTGGGCCGAGTTCGTCAGGGGTGGAACCCTGGCACTCGGAAAATCAGCGGCGGCCTACCCCTCGTTCGAAATTCATGTGGTAGGCAATGCCGTCTCCAACAAGCAGATTGCCGGACTGATCTTTGTCTCCCAGCAATCAGTCAACGCGGGAAGCGGATTCATTACCCGGATCGACTACACCAACGGCAACCTTGAAGTTGACAGCGGGAACCCGACGCAACCCACGATTATTCAGATCAACGACCCTAGCGGACGTTTTGGCCGTCCCCAAAGCCCCGACCCACGCTTCTCCGTCGATGATGCCAACCCGACCATCCATGCAGCCACCGGCTACCCGATGTGCGTGCCACGCACGATTTCCGGGGACGATGCGCTCTGCCCACAGAAAAACCGCCCAAAAGTGGTCACCCCGACCACGACCAACAACTGCCGCAATTTCAGCCAGGCCGGTGTCACGCTTCCAGCCAGTGGGGAACTCTCGGCGCCCGCAGTGGGCCAGGTCTATTGCAGCCAGTACGTCATGAAGAGATTCAGCGATGCTACACGCACGGCGACGGACCCCGATCCGACACAACAGGCCCCCTTCGAAGTTGGCGACTTCATCAGTTGGTCCGGCACTCTGTTCAAGTCTGCAACAGCGGGATCCCCGGACTTCATCTCTGCACACACGATCGAGGCGAATGTCGGGATCTACACTCAGCCTGGCTCGCAGCCCAGCTACATGGCTATCGGGGAATTTGGCATCGGTACGGCCGACCCCGCCGCAACGGCCATCAACGGGGTAGCCCAAGAGACGCAGGACCGGATTTTCCTTGAAGCCTCGACCACCGACATCAAGACCCCGGTCGACATCTATCTGATAGATGTCAATCCATCGACAGGTGTACAAACCAATCGCTGGATTACTCCCTATGAGATGACGGGTGAATGCAACCCTGGGCTGGGCCTTGCGACCACTTGCCTGGGAGCCTCGGGTGGGATTACCACACAGAACACGGGTGCTCAGCCACAACGCGCCAGATTGCGTGCGACCAAAGCGCCCGCTGGGCTTCTTAGCCAGCCGACACGTACCTTGCGCGTCGTTGCGCGGTCACTTTGCGTTCCGCAGCAGAGCTTATCCCAGACTGCCGTGGACAGTTGCCTCCAGAATGCGGGCAGGCTGACCGTCGCCAATGGACTGATTGCCGGACAGTATGTGGCACCGGTGTTTGAGTTCATCTTTCCGGAAGGCGTCAAGCCTGGCGATCCTGTAGTGCCTAACGACTTCTGGCATCTGCCGTTCATACGTAATGGCGAAGGCGTGAGCACCCCGACTGGCGTCGGCCCGCTGGATCCGACGCCATGGTGATCAAGGCCTGACCTCAACGCAAAAAAACCGCCGCTCCCGGAGGAAGCGGCGGTTTTTTAAGGACCGCGTTAAGGCTTAGTAGCCCAGCGCGAAGTCTTCTTCTTTCATGTCCATCAGGTTATTGGCGCCCGACAGCATGGTTGCAACGTGAGTGCGGGTACGCGGCAGGATGCGCTGGAAGTAGAAGCGCGCAGTCTGCAGCTTGGCGGTGTAGAACGCCTCTTCGGAAGTGCCGGCAGCCAGTTTCTCGGCAGCCAGGCGCGCCATGTCAGCCCAGAAGTAGGCCAGGCAGGCGTAACCGGAGTACATCAGGTAGTCCACCGATGCCGCGCCAACTTCTTCGCGGTCTTTCATGGCAGCCATACCGACCTTCATGGTCAGCTCGCCCCATTCTTTGTTCAGTGCAGCCAATGGCTCGACGAACTCTTTGACGGCTTCGTTGCCTTCGTTGGTCTGGCAGAACTTGTGGACGATCTTGGTGAAGCCTTTCAGAGCCTCGCCTTGGGTCATCAGCACTTTACGGCCCAGCAAGTCGAGTGCCTGGATACCCGTGGTGCCTTCGTACAGCATCGAAATGCGGCTGTCGCGAACGTTCTGCTCCATGCCCCACTCGGCGATGAAACCGTGACCGCCGTAGATTTGCACGCCGTGGTTGGCGGATTCGAAGCCGACTTCAGTCATGAAGGCTTTGGCGATTGGCGTCATGAAGGCCAGCAGTGCGTCGGCTTTCTTCTTCTCTTCTTCGTCCACGCCGTACTTAACGATGTCGACTTGTTTGGCCGTGAAGTAAACCATCGCGCGGTTGCCTTCGGCGAACGCCTTCATGGTCAACAGCATGCGACGTACATCAGGGTGCACGATGATTGGGTCAGCGGCTTTTTCCGGCGCTTTCGGGCCAGTCAGGGAACGCATTTGCAGACGATCGCGAGCGTATTTCAGGCCACCCTGGAAGCCGATCTCAGCGTGAGCCAGACCTTGCAGAGCTGTGCCCAGACGTGCGGTGTTCATGAAGGTGAACATGCAGTTCAGGCCTTTGTTCGCCGGGCCGATCAGGAAACCGGTGGCCGCGTCAAAGTTCATCACGCAGGTGGCGTTACCGTGGATGCCCATCTTGTGTTCCAGGGAACCGCAGCTCACAGCGTTGCGAGCGCCGATCGAACCGTCTGCGTTTGGCATGAACTTGGGAACGATGAACAGCGAAATGCCCTTGGTGCCAGCCGGTGCATCCGGCAGGCGTGCCAGTACGATGTGGACGATGTTGTCGGCCATGTCGTGTTCACCGGCCGAGATGAAGATCTTGGTGCCGGTGACTTTGTAGGAACCGTCGGCCTGAGGTTCAGCCTTGGTGCGCAGCATGCCCAGGTCGGTGCCGCAGTGCGGTTCGGTCAGGCACATGGTGCCGGTCCATTCGCCGGACACCAGCTTGGTCAGGTAAGCCTCTTGCTGCTCAGGCGTGCCGTGCTCGGAAATGGTGTTCATCGCGCCATGCGACAGGCCTGGGTACATGCCCCACGACCAGTTGGCTTCGCCAACCATTTCGCTCACGGCCAGACCCAGAGATTCCGGCAGGCCTTGGCCGCCGTGCTCTACGTCGTGAGCCAGGCTTGGCCAGCCGCCTTCAACAAATTGCTTGTAGGCTTCTTTGAAGCCCGTCGGAGTTTTAACGCCGGACTCGCTCCAGGTGCAGCCTTCGGTGTCACCCACGCGGTTCAGCGGAGCCAGCACCTGCTCACAAAACTTGGCGCCTTCTTCGAGAATGGCGCTAACCATGTCTGGAGTTGCGTCCGCACAAGCCGGAAGGCTCTGATAGTGCGCTTCGTAGCCGAGCAGTTCGTCACGAACGAAGCGAATATCACGCAAGGGGGCCTTGTAGTCAGGCATAGCGATAAACCTCTGCTGATGTAACCGGGAATGAACGACCGTGTTGATTTGTTGTGACGGTCAAACAGTTGTTTGAAACATACGTTTACGCCCAAATCTTGTCAAGCGCCGATCTTTTGCCGTTCGTCATCACGCCATACAAATGCTCGGCGCGCGGACGCGCACCGCCGTTGACCGAGCAACACGTCGTGTAGGAAAGATTAGTTGAGAGAGAAGGACTTACGCACAAAAACGCCGCGAACAGTCGCGGCGTTTGGAGAGACGGATTCAGCGAGGGATCAAGCGAAGGTATCGATCAACGTTCCCAGCATTTCATCGGAAGCCTTGGCGACCTTGGCACCGGCTTCGACCTGGAACTTGCCCTGGGCCATCTCGACCATGTTGCTGGCCAGGTCCGATTGCTGACTGCGGTCTACCGAACGCAGACGATCGACCTGAGCCTCGGAAGACTGGCTGGTCACCGAACGCTCGACAGTATTGCCGGCGATTTGGCCAGAGGCCTGATCGACACGGTTCTGCCCTGCCTGAATAGTGCTCAGACCGGCATAAAAAGCGCTGTTTCCTGAGATTTCCATAAAGGACCTCGTCCTGCAAAGGATCAACAGTGGCCATTGAAACAGACCCACTGATAAAAGACCCGACAAAAACACTAATGGCACAGTGCCTTGTCATAGAGAGAACCGACGTCAGTCCAGCAAATCCAGCTGAAGATGTTCTGCCACCGCTTCGGCCGTCACCGATTTGAGTTTCGGCACGCGCCCAAGACAAGGCGCGGGAATACGCTCGGCGAGGGTCGCAAGGTTCTCCTCCAGCCGCGAGGTCTTTGGATCAATGATATTCGCCACCCAACCTGCCAGCTGCAAACCGTCCTGGGCAATCGCTTCGGCTGTCAGCAACGCATGATTGATACAACCCAATCGCACGCCGACCACCAGAATCACCGGCAGGTCCAGCGCCTTCGCAAGATCGGACAGATTGTCCTGATCCGCCAGCGGCACGCGCCAGCCGCCAGCGCCTTCGATCAAGGTGAAATCGGCCTGCATGTCGAGAATCTCGAGCATGGGCGTCAACAGTGATTGCACCGTCAGCGCCACCCCGGCTTCCCGCGCCGCCAGATGCGGAGCAATCGCTGGCTCGAATGCCACCGGATTGACCTGTGCATAAGTCAAAGGCAACGAGCACTCGGCCAGCAGCGCCAGCGCATCAGCGTTGCGCAACCCCTTGGGCGTCACGTCGCAGCCCGAGGCGACCGGCTTGCCCGCCGCCGTACTCATGCCCGCCGACCGCGCAGCATGTAACAAGCCTGCAGCAACGGTGGTCTTGCCGACATCAGTGTCAGTGCCGGTGATGAAATAGGCTGCGCTCATACGGGTTTCTCCAACACGGCGTAGACCACCTGATAAGTCGCCGGCAGTCCTTTGGCCTCACGAAACTGCTCATAAGCCTCGATCAAGCCGAGGATACGCGCCCGACCGGTCAAACCACCCGGTCGACCGGGGTTCAGGTTGTGCGCACCCAACGCCTTGAGCTCATGGGTCAAGCTGCGCACGTCCGGGTAATACAACACGTGAGGAAGGGCCTGCAGACTTGTAATGCCCAAGCCACTGGCCGCACACAGCTGTTGATAAACGTCCAACTCGCGGAAGCGATTGACATGCACCATGCCATCCACCACACGCCAGCTGTCACGCAACTCGAACAACGTCCCTACACAAAGACTAGCAAATGCGAAAATCCCGCCCGGCTTGAGTGCCCGGAACGCCTCGCTGAGCACCGATTCGAAGTCCGCACACCACTGCACCGCAAGGCTGGAAAAGATCAAGTCGCAGGTCGAATCCCGCAGTGGCAAACGCTCCGCATCGCCGGCAATGAAATGGCTGGCGCCACCCAATGGTCGGGCGTGGTTGAGCATGCCTTCGGCAATGTCCATCGCCAATCCGTCACCCGAGGGGAATCGCTCGCCCAGGGACCGACTGAAATACCCGGTGCCGCAGCCCAGATCCAGCCAGACACGCGGAACAAACTCACCCGGCAAAAGGCTCAACAATTGGTTGCCGACATCGCGCTGCAATTGAGCGACGCTGTCGTAGCTAGCCGCCGCACGGGAAAAGGAGGCCGCTACCTGGCGCTTGTCTGGCAAGCCGCCGGGCAGATGGGGAAAAGATAAATCAGTCATCACCGGACTCGTGCAAAAAGGCCTGGATCGCCCCGGCCACGCCGTGGGGGTCTTCCAGAAGAAACGCATGGCTGGCCTGTTCGATCAGGCCGATTTCGACATCCGGCAGCAACGCCAGCAAGTCCCCCGCTGCTTCAGCCGGGACCAGCCCGTCGAGGCCGGCAAACAAATGCAGTTGTGGGCCGCGGAACGCCTGCAACGCCTGGCGCGTATCCAGTTGTGCAAGCAGCTCCAGACCGCTCATGAGAATCGATGCGGACGTATTCGGCGCACCACCGAGCAACAATCGCGACAGTCCGCGAGGGTCTTGCGAACCCTGAGCGCAAAGCAGTGAAAAGCGTTTCAACGTCAGGCGCGGATCAGCCTTGCAACCGGCCAGAAACGCATCGAAGGTCTCGCCGGCCATCGCGCTCGGCCATTGTTCATGGGCGACAAAAGAAGGATTGCTCGCCAGCGTCAGCAAACCGCAGCAACGATCACCACGCCGCGCCGCCAACTCGGACGCGAGCATGCCGCCAAGCGACCAGCCGCCGAGCCACGTATCCTGCGGCACCGTTGAATCGAGCTCATCGAGCCACTCTTCAAGATCGCTCGACTCCAGTTCCGGCAACGGCTCGATCTCGACCCGCAGGTGTTCGTCCAGCCCTTGCAGCGCTGCTGCCAATGGCTCCAGCGGCGATATTCCGAGGCCCCAGCCGGGGAGCAGAATCAGTCGATCACGCATGGCTTGGCTCCGGTCCAAGTTGTTGGAAACAATCGGCCAGTCCATTCAACAATAGCTGCACCTGCGCCTCGCTGTGGGCGGCGGTCAGGGTCACACGAAGACGGGCGCTGCCGGCAGGCACGGTGGGCGGCCGG
Source organism: Pseudomonas sp. fls2-241-R2A-110 (assembly GCF_030209165.1). Taxonomy (NCBI): domain Bacteria; kingdom Pseudomonadati; phylum Pseudomonadota; class Gammaproteobacteria; order Pseudomonadales; family Pseudomonadaceae; genus Pseudomonas; species Pseudomonas sp. fls2-241-R2A-110. Next base: position 96,006 of record NZ_JARVSN010000018.1, read on the forward strand.
ATCGCCGTCACCATCAGCCCGCGCTCGCGCAGCATCTGCGACAACCGAACCGCACGCCCGGCGTCGCCGATCATGATCGGCTGGATCGGCGTGAAGCTGTCCATGAGCTCGAGGCCAATCTGCTCGGCGCCATGACGGAACTGGCGGATCAGCGTTTTCAGATGCTCGCGTCGCCAGTGCTCAGTGCGCAGCAACTCGAGACTCTTGAGCGTCGCGCAAGCCAGCGCCGGGGGTTGGCTGGTGGTGTAGATGTAGGGACGGGCAAACTGGATCAGGCTTTCGATCAGTTCTTCACTGCCGGCGACAAACGCCCCGGCCGTGCCGAAAGCCTTGCCGAGGGTCCCGACCAGCACCGGCACGTCTTCCTGGCTCAGGCCGAAATGCTCGACGATCCCGCCGCCATTGGCGCCCAGCGGGCCAAACCCGTGAGCATCATCGACCATCAGCCACGCCCCCTTGGCCTTGGCTTCCCGGGCCAGCGCTGGCAGGTCGGCGATATCGCCGTCCATGCTGAACACGCCGTCGGTAACCACAAGCGTATTGCCGGTCGCTTTCTCAAGTCGTTTGGCCAGGCTCGCCGCATCGTTGTGCAAATAGCGATTGAAACGCGCACCCGACAACAAACCGGCATCAAGCAAAGACGCATGATTGAGGCGGTCTTCCAGCACCGTATCGCCCTGCCCCACCAGCGCCGTGACCGCACCGAGATTGGCCATGTAACCGGTGGTGAACAGCAACGCACGCGGTCGACCGGTCAGATCGGACAAAGCTTCTTCCAGCGCGTGATGCGGGCTGCTATGACCGATGACCAGGTGCGAGGCCCCGCCGCCGACACCCCAACGAGACGCACCGGCGCGCCAAGCCTCAATCACTTGCGGGTGATTGGCCAGGCCCAGGTAATCGTTGTTGCAGAACGCCAGCAACGGCTGGCCGTCGACCACCACTTCCGGGCCTTGAGGGCTTTGGAGAAGCGGGCGCTGGCGATAGAGGTTTTCGGCACGACGGGCAGCAAGGCGTGCGGCGAGATCGAAAGACATGCAGGCCTCGGCGGTCAGATCACAAACTCAATGTGGGAGCGGGCTTGCCCGCGATAGCGATCTATCAGCCGATATTTATGGTGATAGTGACGCCGTCATCGCGGGCAAGCCCGCTCCCACAGGGTTTTGCATTTGTTCAGAAAGGTCGGGAAGGCTTCAAACAGCCGCGTTATAGAACTGCTCGCTGCTCTTCTGCTCAACCAGTGCCTGCTCGATCGCAGCCTGATGCACCTCGTCGGCATGCTCTTCGCGTGCTTCCGGCAGGATGCCCAGGCGACCGAACAGTTGCATGTCCTTGTCGGCCTGCGGGTTGGCGGTGGTCAGCAGTTTGTCGCCGTAGAAAATCGAGTTGGCGCCAGCAAAGAAAGCCAGGGCTTGCATCTGCTCGTTCATCGCTTCGCGGCCGGCGGACAGGCGCACGTGGGATTGCGGCATCAGGATGCGTGCGACAGCGAGCATGCGGATAAAGTCGAACGGGTCGATATCATCGGCGTTTTCCAGCGGCGTACCGGCGACTTTCACCAGCATGTTGATCGGCACCGACTCTGGATGCTCTGGCAGGTTGGCCAGCTGGATCAGCAGGTTGGCGCGGTCATCAAGCGACTCGCCCATGCCAAGGATGCCGCCGGAGCAGATTTTCATCCCCGATTCACGCACGTAGGCCAGGGTTTGCAGGCGCTCGCTGTAGGTGCGGGTGGTGATGATACTGCCGTAGAACTCAGGCGAGGTGTCGAGGTTGTGGTTGTAGTAATCGAGGCCGGCCTGGGCCAGCGCTTCGGTCTGGTCCTGATCCAGGCGACCGAGGGTCATGCAGGTTTCCAGGCCCATGGCCTTCACGCCCTTGACCATTTCCAGCACGTACGGCATGTCTTTGGCGGACGGGTGTTTCCACGCCGCGCCCATGCAGAAACGGGTCGAACCGATGGCCTTGGCGCGAGCGGCCTCTTCGAGGACCTTCTGCACTTCCATCAGTTTTTCTTTTTCAAGACCGGTGTTGTAGTGACCGGACTGAGGGCAATATTTGCAATCTTCCGGGCATGCGCCGGTTTTGATCGACAGCAGCGTCGACACCTGGACGCGGTTGGCGTCGAAGTGCGCGCGGTGCACCGTCTGCGCCTGGAACAACAGGTCGTTGAATGGCTGGACGAAGAGTGCTTTGACTTCGGCCAAAGACCAGTCATGACGCAGGGTTGCAGTGGTGCTGGCGCTCATGGGTGCTTCCTTTGTTTTATGCTTGGCAAGCGGCTGAGGGATGGAATACCCACAGACGCGACACGGATGTTCGGCATATTTAAGGAAGAGCGATGCGCTGTCAACCACGATACGAAGGACCGGTTTACATCTGGTTAAAAAATAAACAATTCTGTTTGCTTTGCTCGGAAGAGGCCGATGAGGACACACCCATCTGCATAGCCTGTGAAACCGAGTTGCCCTGGCTGGGTGATCAGTGCCAAACCTGCGCGCTGCCGTTACCCTCCGCCGGCCTGACCTGTGGCCAGTGCCTGAATCAACCGCCCGCCTTCGAGCAAGTCGCCGTGCCGTGGACTTACAGCTTTCCGGTGGACACCTTGATTACCCGTTTCAAACACTCAGCCAAGTGGCCATTTGGCCACCTGCTGGCCGAACTTCTTGCCCAGTTCCTGCAACATCGCTTCGATGAGGACCTGAACCGGCCAGATGCGCTGGTCCCTGTGCCGCTGGCCTCCAGGCGCTTGCGCCAGCGTGGTTTCAATCAGGCGGCGATGCTCGCCCGCTGGCTTGGCAGCCGCCTTGACCTACCGTGTGACGAACGGCTGCTGCTGAGAGTTCAGGACACCAGTGCGCAACAGGACCTGACTGCCGATGCTCGCAAAAAGAACCTGCGCAATGCTTTTGCCTTGGTGCCGGACGCGCCAATCAAGGGGCGGCATCTGGCATTGGTCGATGACGTGCTGACCACCGGTGCCACGGCGCAGGCCCTGGCCCGATTGCTGATGGACGCCGGCGCTGCACGGGTTGATGTCTATTGCCTGGCGCGCACACCTAAACCCGGTGACACCCTTTAACTCGCTCCCACAAGGAATGCGGCCTGACTTGACTCCCTCGCGCCAAGCCGCCAACGTCTTCACAACGTCATCAGTCAAAGCACCTCGCCATGTCCCTGCCTACGTTGTTGTCCCAGCACATTGTCCGCCGTCCTCAGCGCATCGCGTTGCTGCAACACATTGCCGAACAGGGTTCGATCACTCGTGCGGCGAAAAGCGCGGGGCTGAGTTACAAGGCTGCGTGGGATGCCATTGACGAGCTGAACAACCTCGCGCAAAAACCGCTGGTGGAGCGCAGCGTCGGCGGCAAGGGCGGCGGTGGCGCCAGACTTTCCAGCGAAGGTGAGCGCGTATTGCGCCTGTATCAAAAGCTCCAGGCCTTGCAGGCCCAGGTGCTGGAAGCCGCCGAAGAGGCCAGCGATCTGGACCTCCTCGGTCGGCTGATGCTCAGGACCAGCGCGCGCAATCAGTTGCATGGCAAGGTCCTGGTAATTGAAAGCCAGGGGCACAACGATCGAATCCGTCTTGAACTGGCCGAAGGCTTGACCCTCGATGCGCAGATCACGCATGACAGCACCGTGCGTCTGGAACTGGAAACCGGCACTGAAGTCGTGGCGTTGATCAAGGCGGGATGGCTGGAATTGCTGGCTGTGGATCAACAGGCAACACCTGGCAACAATATTCTGCACGGCACCGTCGAAGCCATTCTCGATGCCCAGGACGGCCCCAGCGAAGTGCGCATCGGCCTGCCCAATGGCCAGACACTCTGCGCGCTGGCGGCATCGCTGCACCTGAGGACACTTGGGCTGGCCCCTGACAAGCCGGTGCTGGTGCAGTTCGCGCCCTCCAACGTGTTGCTCGGGACACCGCTCTGAAACAAAAGCTTCATTGAGGCTCTTTAAGGTGGCTGCAAAAACCAGCAGGGAGCCTGATGTGAGCCTATTAGAAGAAGACCAGTCCACCGACCTTGAAAGAATGGTCGGCCTCAGCCGTCGCGGCTTCATCAGTGCCGGCGCCCTCTGCGGTGCGGCCATGTTTTTGGGTGGCAACCTGCTGAGCCGCAGCGTACTGGCCGCGAGCGTCAGCGCCGGCACCAGCAAACTGTTGGGCTTTGACAGCATCCCCTCTGCCACCAGCGACGCCATCAGCCTGCCACCGGGTTACAAGTCTTCGGTGCTGATCAGTTGGGGCCAGCCGCTGCACAAAGACGGTCCGGCGTTCGACCCCAGCGGCAACGGCACCGCCGAGCAGCAGGAAGTCCAGTTCGGCGACAACAACGACGGCATGAGCCTGTTCGAGTTTCCCGATGATAAAAACCGGGCGCTGATGGCGATCAACAATGAATACACCAACTACCGCTACCTCTACCCGCACGGCGGCATGCCGCAATCGGCCGAAGAAGTTCGCAAGGCGCTGGCCTGCGAAGGCGTGTCGGTGATCGAAGTGCAGCGCAAGAACGGTCAATGGCAATTCGTCCAGGGCTCGCGTTACAACCGGCGCATTCACGGCAACGCGCCGATCAGTCTTAGCGGTCCGGCCGCCGGCCATGAATTGCTTAAAACCAGCACAGATCCCCTCGGCAAGAACGTCCTCGGCACGTTCCAGAACTGCGCCAACGGCAAGACGCCGTGGGGCACTTACCTGACTTGCGAAGAGAACTTCACCGACTGCTTCGGCAGCAGCAATGCCGAGCAAAAATTCGACGCCGCGCAAAAGCGCTACGGCGCCGTGGCCGCCAGCAAAGAGATCAACTGGCACCCATACGACGATCGCTTCGACCTGGCGAAAAACCCCAACGAGCTCAACCGTCACGGCTGGGTCGTGGAAATCGACCCGTTCGATCCACAATCCACGCCGATCAAACGTACCGCCCTGGGTCGCTTCAAACATGAAAACGCGGCCCTGGCCGAAACCCATGACGGCCGCGCCGTGGTGTACATGGGCGATGACGAACGTGGCGAGTTCATCTACAAATTCGTCAGCCGCGACAAGATCAACCACAAAAACCCCAAGGCCAACCGCGACTTGCTGGACCACGGCACCTTGTACGTGGCGCGCTTCGACGCAGGCGACGGCAACGCCGACCACCCGAAAGGCCAAGGTGAGTGGATCGAACTGAGCCACGGCAAAAACGGCATCGACGCCAGCAGTGGTTTTGCCGATCAGGCCCAAGTACTGATTCACGCGCGCCTCGCTGCCAGCGTGGTGAAAGCCACACGCATGGACCGCCCTGAATGGATCGTCGTCAGTCCCAAGGATGGACAGGTCTATTGCACGCTGACCAACAACGCCAAACGCGGCGAGGACGGCCAACCGGTGGGCGGACCGAACCCCCGTGAGAAAAACGTTTACGGGCAGATTCTGCGCTGGCGCACTGACAAGGACGATCACGGCTCGAAGCGCTTTGCCTGGGACCTGTTCGTGGTCGCCGGCAACCCCGGCGTCCACGCGGGCACGCCCAAGGGCGGTTCGTCGAATATCACACCGCAGAACATGTTCAACAGCCCGGACGGGCTGGGCTTCGATAAGGCCGGACGTTTGTGGATTCTCACCGATGGCGACTCGAGCAATGCCGGTGACTTTGCCGGCATGGGCAACAACCAGATGCTGTGTGCCGACCCGGTGACCGGGGAAATACGCCGTTTCATGGTCGGGCCGATTGGCTGCGAGGTCACCGGGATCAGTTTTTCGCCGGATCAAAAAACGCTGTTCGTCGGGATTCAGCATCCGGGGGAAAACGGCGGATCAACATTCCCTGAGCATCTGCCTGACGGCAAGCCGCGGTCGTCGGTGATGGCCATTACGCGTGAAGATGGCGGGGTCGTCGGCGCCTGATCGGACCTCATCGCGGGCAAGCCCGCTCCCACCGGGATCTGCTTTGTGTCACAAATCGTGCGCACAACACAGGCCCGTGTGGGAGCGGGCTTGCCCGCGATGGCGGCAGTCCAAACACCGCACATCTCAACCCACCCCCTAAAGAAGCACCGTCTGCGCTAACATGCTTGGCCGGACGCGGCAGCCTGCTGCGCGCAGGAGTCAGCATGGCCCACCCGTTTGCAACCCTCACCCCAGACCTCGTGCTCGATGCCGTCGAAAGCATCGGCTTTCTTAGCGACGCGCGCATTTTGGCGCTCAACAGCTATGAGAACCGCGTCTATCAAGTCGGCATCGAAGACTCCGAGCCGCTGATCGCCAAGTTTTACCGTCCGCAGCGCTGGACCAACGAAGCGATTCTGGAAGAGCACCAGTTCACCTTCGAACTCGCCGAGTGCGATGTCCCGGTGGTCGCGCCGATGATTCACAACGGCGCCAGCCTTCACGAACACGCCGGTTTCCGCTTCACCCTGTTCCCTCGCCGTGGCGGCCGTGCGCCGGAGCCGGGCAACCTCGATCAGCTGTATCGCCTGGGTCAATTGCTGGGACGACTGCACGCGGTCGGTGCGACCAAACCCTTCGAGCATCGTGAAGCGCTGGGCGTAAAAAACTTCGGTCATGATTCCCTGACCACCTTGCTCGAAGGCAATTTCATCCCAAAAAGCCTGCTACCGGCCTACGAATCGGTGGCCCGCGACCTGCTCAAGCGAGTCGAAGAGGTCTACAAGGCTACGCCGCACCAGAACATCCGCATGCACGGCGACTGCCACCCCGGCAACATGATGTGCCGTGACGAGATGTTCCACATCGTCGACCTCGACGACTGCCGCATGGGCCCGGCGGTACAGGACATCTGGATGATGCTGGCGGGCGATCGTCAGGAATGTCTCGGTCAGTTGTCGGAATTGATGGACGGCTACAACGAGTTTCATGACTTCGACCCGCGCGAATTGGCGCTGATCGAGCCGCTGCGGGCCTTACGCCTGATGCATTACAGCGCCTGGCTCGCACGCCGCTGGGATGACCCGGCGTTCCCGCACAGTTTCCCGTGGTTCGGCAGTGAACGGTATTGGGGCGATCAGGTGTTGGCGTTGCGCGAGCAACTTGCTGCCCTGAATGAAGAACCGCTGAAGCTTTTTTGACACACCGAAAACCCTGTGGGAGCGAGCTTGCTCGCGATGGCGATCTGTCAGTAACTTATTTTTTGTCTGATACACCGCCATCGCGAGCAAGCTCGCTCCCACAGTTTCCAAGTTCACAATTGTCCAACCTGTTCAGGCAGGACATTCGCCGACAAATCTCCTTACAATCCCCCCTTTGTTAGCTGCCTAAGCAAGGATTCTGCATGCAAGCTGCCAACCCGCGTCGCGGGTACATCCTGGGCCTGAGTGCCTACATCATCTGGGGACTTTTCCCGCTCTACTTCAAAGCCATCGCCTCGGTGCCGGCCGTAGAAATCATCATCCACCGCGTGCTCTGGTCCGCGCTGTTCGGCACCTTGTTGCTGATGGTCTGGAAACACCCGGGCTGGTGGCGCGAGCTGCGCGAGAACCCGAAACGCCTGGCGATCCTGGCCCTGAGCGGGACACTGATCGCCGCCAACTGGCTGACTTACGTCTGGTCGGTGAACAACGGACGGATGCTCGAAGCCAGCCTTGGTTACTACATCAACCCGCTGGTGAATGTGCTGCTGGGGATGTTGATTCTCGGCGAACGGCTGCGGCGCATGCAGTGGCTGGCGGTAGCACTCGCCGCCATTGGCGTGGCGCAACAGGTGTGGCAGGTCGGCACTCTGCCGTGGGTGTCACTGGTGTTGGCGCTGACCTTTGGTTTCTACGGATTGATCCGCAAGCAAGCACCGGTCAAGGCATTGCCGGGGCTGGTGGTGGAAACCTGGATGCTGGTGCCGATTGCCATCGCCTGGTTGCTGTTCAATCAGACGGCTACCAGCGCGCAGCCTGAGTTCTGGACTACCTCCCAAGCTTGGTGGCTGGTGGCGGCAGGCCCCGTGACGCTGGTGCCGCTGGTATGTTTCAACGCCGCCGCACGGCATTTGCCCTACACCACGCTGGGATTTCTCCAGTATGTGGCGCCGACATTGGTGCTGCTGCAGGCCGTCTTGCTGTTTGGCGAAAAAATGTCGCCGAGCACCTTGCTGGCGTTCATCTTTATCTGGACCGGCCTGGCGGTTTACAGCGTCGATGCCGTGATCAGCCTGCGCCGCCGCAGCTGATCAGAAAACGTACAAACCTCTACAGGCCACGTCCTCCGTGGCCTGCATCGTTCTTTCCCAAGGTTATCCACAACGTGATCCCCGGCGTTTGTGTGCAACTTATTGAAACTGCTGGTTTTTTGATCAATTCCTGAAGAGCCCCGGCCCGTTTGGCCTGGCGGGCTGTCTCTACAGGTTATCCACAGGCAGGTGCACGTATAACTTGGATAACCTGCTCAAGTTTCGCTACGCAGTACCAACTCCACCATCAGATCGTCGGCCAGAGTTTCCAGACGCGACTGCAACACGTCCAGAGACAAGGTCAGCGGCACGGCGAGAATCGCTTCGGCGTGGAACAGCGGCTCGCTGCTCATCGGCGCCGGGCGGACTTCAGTCACCAGACGCTCCAGGTTCACCCCCTGCTCGCTCAATAGACGCGTAATGTCGCGGACAATCCCCGGACGATCATTGCCCACCAGTTCCATGGCAATCGGTTTCCAGGTGCAGGATTGCTCGATGCTGCTTTCGGCAATCATTACGCGAATGCCTTGGGCTGACAGCGCCTTCAGGGCATCGACCAATTCATCGTAGGCCTCGGCCGGCACGCCCACGCGAAGAATCCCGGCGAACTGGCCGGCCATGCGCGACATGCGGCTCTCCAGCCAGTTGCCGCCGTGCTCGGCAATGCATTGGGCAATGCGCTCGACCTGCCCAGGCTTGTCCGGAGCGAAAACAGTGAGTACGAGGTGATCCATGGAGCAGCCCTCTAGTCATGACTTTTGTTATAGATGACCAAGTATAGGCAAGGGTTGATCCTGCGCTGAGTCCTCGGACATCTTCGCGAGCAGGCTCGCCCCCACAAAGGCCTGCGCGATTCTGTGGGAGCGAGCCTGCTCGCGATTGGAGCGCCACAGATAAACCTGCCGAAAACAAATCGTGTACAAGTTTTTATATTTAACTGGAACAATCCAATAGTTTTTTGAGAACATCCCGTGTCCCGTCGTGACTGCAATGCGTCATGGGGTCGCAGAACGACGTATTTAGTCTAATTTTCACAACCGCAATTCATCATGTAGTATGCCGCAGCGCGCACTACATAACGTTGGATCGATGTCTGCCACAGGCACAGTCGCATCCCTGAAAGCCCTATCAGCAAGGCCTCAAAGCCGTTGATCGGTTCCATCCCAGCCGCCCGAAATGGCATGTACTGGTGGAAGGGGTTTGTGGTTTAAATAGCCCGAGGCTTCATTGTTAATTTGAAGAGCTGAAAAGCGAAATAGCTGAGCAGAGTGAGGCAAGCAATGACTGAACACGTTCAAGTCGGTGGCCTGCAGGTCGCCAAAGTCCTGTTCGACTTCGTGAACAACGAAGCCATTCCCGGTACCGGCCTCACCGCCGATAAGTTCTGGGCCGGTGCCGACAAGGTCATTCATGACCTGGCCCCGAAGAACAAAGCCCTACTCGCCAAACGCGATGATATCCAGGCTCGTATCGATGGCTGGCACCAATCCCGTGCCGGTCAGGCGCACGATGCCGTGGCCTATAAAGCCTTCCTGCAAGACATCGGTTATCTGCTGCCAGAAGCGGCCGATTTCCAGGTCACGACGCAAAACGTCGACGACGAAATCGCCCGCATGGCCGGTCCGCAACTCGTGGTGCCGGTCATGAACGCCCGTTTCGCGCTCAATGCCTCGAACGCCCGCTGGGGTTCGCTGTATGACGCGCTCTACGGCACCGACGCCATCAGCGAAGCCGACGGCGCGGAAAAAGGCAAAGGCTACAACAAGGTCCGTGGTGACAAGGTTATCGCCTTCGCCCGCGCCTTCCTCGACGAAGCGGCGCCCTTGGCGGCCGGCTCCCATGTCGACTCCACCGGCTACAAGATCGTTGACGGCAAACTGGTCGTCGCCCTTAAAGGCGGCAGCAACAGCGGCCTGCGCAACGATGCCCAACTGATCGGTTTCCACGGCGATGCCTCGGCACCGACCGCGATCCTGCTGAAAAACAACGGCCTGCACTTCGAAATCCAGATCGATGCCAGCACCCCGGTCGGCCAGACCGATGCTGCCGGCGTCAAAGACATCCTGATGGAAGCGGCGCTGACCACCATCATGGACTGCGAAGACTCCGTTGCCGCTGTCGATGCCGATGACAAAGTGGTGATCTACCGCAACTGGCTCGGCCTGATGAAAGGCGATCTGTCGGAAGAAGTCTCCAAGGGCGGCCAGACCTTTACCCGCACCATGAACGCCGACCGCACCTACACCGGTGTCGACGGCAAGGAACTGAGCCTGCACGGTCGTTCGCTGCTGTTCGTGCGCAACGTCGGTCACCTGATGACCATCGACGCGATTCTCGATAAAGATGGCAACGAAGTGCCGGAAGGCATTCTCGACGGTCTGGTGACCAGCCTGGCGGCGATTCACAGCCTCAATGGCAACAGCTCGCGCAAGAACAGCCGTACCGGCTCGGTCTATATCGTGAAACCGAAGATGCACGGTCCGGAAGAAGCGGCGTTCACCAACGAGCTGTTCGGTCGCATCGAAGAAGTCCTCGGTCTGCCACGCAACACGCTGAAAGTCGGGATCATGGACGAGGAGCGCCGCACCACGGTCAACCTCAAGGCATGCATCAAGGCCGCGAGCGAGCGCGTGGTATTCATCAACACCGGTTTCCTCGACCGTACGGGCGATGAAATCCACACCTCCATGGAAGCCGGCCCGATGGTGCGCAAGGCCGACATGAAAGCCGAGAAGTGGATCGGTGCCTATGAGAACTGGAACGTCGATATCGGCTTGAGCACCGGCCTGCAAGGTCGCGCCCAGATCGGTAAAGGCATGTGGGCAATGCCCGACCTGATGGCCGCGATGCTCGAACAGAAAATCGCTCACCCGCTGGCCGGCGCCAACACCGCCTGGGTTCCATCGCCAACCGCCGCCGCGCTGCACGCGCTGCATTACCACAAGGTCGACGTGTTCGCGCGTCAGGCCGAACTGGCCAAACGTGCGCGCGCTTCGGTGGACGACATCCTGACCATCCCGCTGGCCGTCAACCCGAACTGGACGCCAGAGCAGATCAAGAACGAACTGGACAACAACGCCCAGGGCATTCTCGGTTACGTGGTGCGCTGGATCGATCAGGGCGTGGGTTGCTCGAAAGTGCCAGACATCAACGACGTCGGCCTGATGGAAGACCGTGCGACGCTGCGTATTTCCAGCCAGCACATCGCCAACTGGCTGCGTCACGGCATCGTCACCGAAGCGCAAGTGATGGAAAGCCTCAAGCGCATGGCGCCGGTGGTTGACCGTCAGAACGCCAATGACGCGCTGTACCGTCCGCTGGCACCGAACTTCGACAGCAACATTGCCTTCCAGGCAGCGGTCGAACTGGTGGTTGAGGGCACCAAACAGCCGAACGGCTACACCGAGCCGGTTCTGCACCGTCGTCGTCGCGAGTTCAAGGCTGCCAATGGCCTGTAACTGAACGCTGACGCCGGACAAAAAAAGGCCCTGATCGCAAGATCAGGGCCTTTTTATTTCAAATCGGGTCCTGCACTTCCATTCCTAATCCCAACTCATGCTTGACCAGCGCCAACAGCTTGCCGGTATCGACAGGTTTGAGCAGGAAGTCGACCACGCTTAAATGCATCGCGGCGATTGCGTCTTTGACGTCAGCGTCACCGGAAACAATGATGAACGGCATGGCCGCCCGAACCGACTCACGAACCTGGCGGATCAGGTCCAGGCCATCTATATGCCCCATGCGCAAGTCAGTGATGACCAGGCCAATCGCTGGTTTCTCGCTCAACATCTTGAGGGCTGCTTCGCCACTTGCTGCCGTCATGCAACGGATGCCATCCAGCGCGAGAATCTCCGAAAGCAACTCCCGCGCGTCCTTATCGTCATCGACGATCAGCACTCGCTGTGGCGGCAAATCGGGTTCCAGCATGACGGCACTCAGCGCCTCGCGCTCGGCGTCACTCAAAATATCGTGGTCGGACATGGCTTTCTCTACGATTTCGATTCAATCCCCTAGCACTTTCGTCAGACATCGCTAAGCAGACCTTCAATGTGCACTTCGTCGGAAACTTTTCCTATAGCCAATGTAGGGGGTTTTTCCCGTATTTGCGTCAGACATTTCCTAACTTCCGACACCCGTACTGCCTACCTAGACTTACGTCCAATGGGCACTCTGCGCGCAGGGGCCGACCATGACGGAGTCACCCCACCACAACAATTCAAAAAAAGACTGCGGTAATAGGTTATGAGTAAAGCGGACGCCTTCACACAGGCAGGGAAAACCGCGGTGTTGCAGAACATCCAGGGCACTTTGCAATTTCTCCAGCGCTTCCCGCCCTTCAATCAGATGGAACACGCTCACCTGGCGTACCTGGTTGAACAATGTCAGCTACGTTTTTATGCCCCGGGCGAAAGCATCATCAAACCCGCCGATGGGCCGGTTGAGCATTTCTACATCGTCAAGCAAGGCCGGGTCGTGGGTGAACGCCCGCACACGGCCAAGGGTGGCACCGAGACCACGTTTGAAATCACCACCGGCGAGTGCTTCCCCCTCGCCGCGCTGCTGGGTGAGCGTGCGACCCGCACCGAACACCTGGCCGCCGAAGACACCTTTTGCCTACAGCTGAACAAGCTGGCGTTCATCAAACTGTTCGCGCTTTCCCACACGTTTCGCGACTTTGCCTTACGCGGCGTCAGCAGCCTGCTCGATCAGATCAACCAGCAGGTTCAACAAAAAGCCGTGGAAACCCTCGGCACTCAATACTCGCTGAACACACGCCTGGGCGAATTGGCCATGCGTCACCCGGTAACCTGTGGTTGCGCCACGCCGTTGCGTGAAGCCGTGACCCTGATGCACGAGCAACAGGTCGGCAGCATCGTGATCGTCGACGAGCATAAAGCGCCGTTGGGCATTTTCACCCTGCGCGACCTGCGTCATGTAGTGGCCGACGGTATCAATGACTTCAACGAGGCCATCGAGCGCCACATGACCCGGGCGCCGTTTTTCCTGACGCCGGACCACAGTGCCTTCGATGCGGCGATCGCCATGACCGAACGGCACATCGCCCACGTCTGTCTGGTGAAAGACCATCGCCTGTGCGGCGTGGTGTCCGAGCGGGATCTGTTTTCCCTGCAACGGGTGGATCTGGTGCACCTGGCGCGGACCATTCGCAGTGCCCAGAAAGTGGAAAACCTGGTGGCGCTGCGCGGCGAGATCGGCCAATTGGTCGAGCGCATGCTGGCGCACGGCGCCTCGTCGACCCAGATCACTCACATCATTACCCTGCTCAACGACCATACGGTTTGCCGGGTGATCGAACTGACCCTCGCGGAGAAAGGCGACCCGGGCGTGCCGTTCAGTTGGCTGTGCTTTGGCAGTGAAGGCCGTCGCGAACAGACGTTACACACCGACCAGGACAACGGCATCCTGTTCGAAGCCCGGGACGCGGCTCACGCGGCGGAGATTCGTGGCAAATTGCTGCCCATCGCCCAGCAGATCAACCAAAGCCTGGCGCTGTGTGGCTTCACGCTGTGCAAAGGCAACATCATGGCCGGCAACCCCGAGTTGTGTTTGTCGCGTGCTGAATGGGCGCGGCGTTTTGCAGCCTTTATCCGCGAGGCAACACCTGAGAACCTGCTGGGATCGAGCATTTATTTCGACCTGCGCGTGGTCTGGGGCGATGAGCAAGGTTGCGAGCAATTGCGCAAAGGGATTCTCGATCAGGTCGCCGACAATCGATTGTTCCAGCGAATGATGGCCGAGAATTCGTTGCGCAACCGGCCGCCGGTAGGACGTTTCCGCGAGTTTGTGCTGGCGCGCAAGAATGGCGAGAAAGCCACGCTGGACTTGAAAGTCCAAGGGCTGACGCCCTTCGTTGATGCCGCCCGATTACTGGCATTGGCCCACGGCATCGAGGCGAACAATACCCTGGAGCGTTTTCGCCAATTGGTCGCCAAGGAAGTCATCGAACGACTGGACGGCGCGGCCTATGAAGAGGCTTACCACTTCATCCAGCAAACCCGTATGCAACAGCATCAGTTGCAAACCCGGGAGAACTTGCCCTACTCCAACCGTGTCGACCCGGACAGCCTCAATCATCTGGACCGACGGATCCTGCGTGAATCCCTGCGCCAGGCTCAACGCCTGCAAAGCAGCCTGGCCCTGCGGTATCAGCTATGAGCCTGTTTTCATGGCTGCGTCCGGCGGGTCCAAGCCTTCCCGGAGAACTTCAGCAACGCCTGCAACGGTTGCCTTCGGCCCGGGAGCTCGGTGAGTGCAGCCTGCGCGAGCAACGCTGGGTGGTGCTGGATCTGGAAACCACCGGGTTGAACCTGAACAAGGATCGCGTGCTGTCCATCGGTGCAGTGGTGATTGAGGACGGCGCGATTGATTTCAGCCAGCAGTTCGAACGCACGCTGCAATGCGCCGACCTGAAACTGGCCCCCAGCGTGTTGATTCATGGCCTGGGGCCCAGCGCGATTGCCGCTGGCAGCGATCCGGCGCAGGCGCTGCTCGATTTCATGGAGTTCGTCGGTGACAGTCCCGTGCTGGCGTTTCATGCGCCGTTCGATCAGCACATGCTCGGACGCGCGCTCAAAGACCATCTGGGCTACAAGTTGCAACATCCGTTTCTGGATGTGGCGGACATCGCACCGCTGCTGTGCCCTCAGGCGCACATTCGCGACGCCGGGCTGGATGACTGGATCGACTGGTTCAAGCTGGAAGTCTTCGAACGCCACAACGCCAGCGCCGATGCACTGGCCACTGCCGAGCTGGCGTTGATTTTGTTCAGCCGGGCGCGGCAGCAGCAGATTCACAGTCCGCTGAATTTGCAGCAGCGGGTGAATCAGTGGAAACGTCGGCAGCGCGCGCCTTCCTTTTAGATTGTCTGTGCCTGTTCCAGCCCCTTCGCGGCAAGCCCGCTCCCACAGGGGAGATTGTGTCGTTCGCCAATTTTGCAATCGACACAACGCGTGGCTTGTCGGATCGCCGCGAAGAACGATAACGCAGTCCACCTGACCAGTGGCCAATTGCTTACCTCCCCCGCCTCTGCCACAATCGCGAATAATTCTCGTTAGTTAATACTTCCCAATCGGTGATGCCGCGTGTCGTCAGTCCAAAGCCCTCAGAGTGAGCTCGTTGGTGCGTTATATCGCGACCATCGCGGTTGGCTCTTGGCCTGGCTACGACGCAACGTGGCCTGTCCGCAACGGGCCGAAGACCTGAGTCAGGACACCTTCGTGCGGTTGCTGGGCCGTGATGGGCTGAAGGAACCTCGCGAACCGCGGGCGTTTCTGGTGGCGATCGCCAAAGGCTTGCTGTTCGACTACTTTCGCCGCGCAGCGCTGGAACAGGCCTACCTCACCGAATTGATGCTGATCCCCGAAGGCGAACAACCGTCGGTGGAAGAACAGCTGTTGATTCTCGAAGACCTGAAAAACATCGACCGCCTGCTCGGCAAACTGTCGAGCAAGGCGCGGGCAGCGTTTCTCTTTAACCGTCTCGACGGCCTCGGCCATGCCGACATCGCCGAACGCCTGGGCGTGTCGGTGCCTCGGGTTCGCCAGTACCTGGCCCAAGGCATTCGTCAGTGCTACATCGCGTTGTACGGTGAACCGGTATGAATCCGGTCAGTTCCAAACCGGTGTCCGCCCATGTGCTGGACGCGGCGATTGCCTGGCAATTGTCCCTCGATTCCGGCAACCCGGTGGAGCGCGAAGAATTTGCCAAATGGCACGCTGCCCACGAAGAACATGCTCGTGCCTGGCACCAACTGGGCATGCTCGACCAGCGTTTCAGCGTCGCCAGCGGCCCGGCCCGCACGGCACTGTTGCAGTCGCGCGAAAGCATTCGCCGCCGGGTTCGCAAACTGGGCAGCGGCGTGGCCAGCCTTGTTGCAGTGATCGGATTGGCGCTATTCGCCGGTGATCGTTTTCTGCCCATCGACTATTGGCTGGCCGACCAACGCACCGCCACCGGCGAGCAACGCACCCTGCGCCTGACTGACGGCACGCTGATCAACCTCAACACCCACAGCGCCATCGACGTGCGCTTCGATGAAAAGCAGCGGCTGATCGTCCTTCAGGATGGGGAAATTCTCGTCGAGACCGGCCATGGCGATGCCCGGCCATTTATCGTCGAGACCCGCGAAGGCAGCCTGCGCGCACTCGGCACTCGCTTCCTCGTCCGGCGCGAAGATGACGGCACGCGATTGAGCGTGCTGCAGTCAGCGGTGGCCGCGCATCCGCAATCAAGTTCCGAAGAGCAGATTCTGCGTGAGGGCCAGCAAGTGTTGATGCGCGGCAATGGCCTGGGGCCGATCACCGCGCTCAACCTCGGTGCCGATGCCTGGACTCGCGGCATGCTGGTGGTGGACAACGCGCGGCTGGAAGACCTGGTGCGTGAACTCGCTCGCTACCGTCGCGGGCATCTGGGGCTGGACCCGGAGATCGCCGACCTGCGAATCACCGGCAGCTTCCCGCTGCACGACACCGACAAGGCCTTGAACGCGCTGCTGCCGACCTTGCCGGTGCAGATCGAACAGCACACGCCGTGGTGGGTGACGGTGGCGAAGGCTGACACCCGGCCCTGAGAGCTGTTGCGCCTGATGATGATCGTTCCCACGCTCTGCGTGGGAATGCATCAATGGACGCTCTGCGTCCGCTTCGGGCTGTGACGCGGAGCGTCACGGGCTGCATTCCCACGCAGAGCGTGGGAACGATCGCTATCTAAATACAAATTATTTTCATCCAGCCCTATCACTTTTGGAATCTCGTGCGGCACCTAGGCAATTGAGAAATATTTCCATTCAGGAGCCGCTGTATGTCCCGTTCGCTCGACACCCTGTTGCGTCCCAGCTTGCTGGCAGTCGCCATTGCCCTTTGTGCCCCTCTGGCCAGCAGCCCTCTGATCGCCGCAGAACAGGCGTCCAGCGTTCGCGCCTACGACCTGCCGGCCGCGCCATTGGCCAGCACCCTGAATCAGATCGCCAGCCAGGCCGGCCTGGCGCTGTCGTTGAATCCATCGCTGGCGGCGGGCAAGACCTCGGCTCCGGTGAAGGGTCAGTTCGACGCCGCCGGCGCGCTGCGTGAAGCCTTGCGTGGCAGCGGTCTGCAACTGGAACAAAGCAGCGCTGGCACCTACAGTTTGGTCGCCATTCCCGAGGGCGTGCTGGCCCTGCCGGAAACCGCCGTCATCGGCGTCGAAAACACCGAAAGTGCCTGGGGTCCGGTGGACGGCTACCTGGCGACCCGCACCGCCGCTGGCACCAAGACCGACACCGCGCTGGTCGAAGCGCCGCGCTCGATTTCGATTGCCACCCGCCAGCAGATGGACGATCGCAACGTACAGAACCTCGATGACGCCGTGCGCTACATGCCCGGCATCGTCGCCAGCAGCTACGGCAGTGACACCCGCGCCGACTGGTTGCGCGTGCGTGGTTTCGAACCGACTCAGTTCCTGGACGGCTTGCCACTGCCCAAAGGCGTGTATGCCAACCCGAAACAGGAAACCTGGAACCTTGAGCGCCTCGCCCTGCTGCGCGGCCCGGCTTCATCGGTGTACGGCCAGACCCCGCCGGGCGGCCTGCTGGACATGGTCAGCCGCCGTCCCACCGCGCAAGACAGCCATGAGATCGAGCTGCAATACGGCAGCGACAACCAGCGCCAGATCAACTTCGCCAGCACCGGCAAGATCGACGACGCAGGCCAGTTTCTCTACAGCCTGAGCGGTGTGGTGCGCGACAGTGGCACGCAGATCGACCACGTCGACAACAAGCGCTACAACATTGCGCCGAGCCTGACCTGGAACATCGACGACGACACCTCGTTCACCCTGCTCACGCAATTCACCCGCGACGATACCGGCATCACCAGCCAGTTCCTGCCGGTGCAAGGGACCAAGATCGATATGCCGTTTGGCAAGGTGTCCCATCACAAGAACCTGGGCGATCCGGATTGGGAATTCTACGACCGCACCTACTACGCGCTGGGTTATGCGTTCGAGCATCGCCTGAACGATGTCTGGCAATTCAGGCAGAACCTGCGTTACACCAAATCGGACCTGTCGTTCCAGGCACTCACCGTCGGCTCTTACCCGTTTACGCAGGTGGATAATCAAGGAAACGTCGGGCGCACCAGCACCACCGTCGACGAAGACATCAGCCAGTTCGCCGTGGATAACAATTTCCAGGCTGACTTTGCCACCGGCGATGTGCGCCACACCCTGCTGCTCGGTCTCGACCACCAACGCAGCAACACCAACTACACCTCGATTTTCGGTGACGGGCTGATCACCAACGTCAACAACCCAATTTATGGCCAGCCAATCGTTCGTCCACCGCGTTCCTCCGCGTTCTACGACTACGACCAAAAAACCCACCAGACGGGCGTGTACGTGCAGGACCAGATGGCCCTCGACCAATGGCGCCTGACCCTCGGCGGCCGTGAGGACTGGGTTCACACCGGCACAACATTCTTCAACAAGGGCGACGCCACCAACACCGAGCGCGACAAGGCCTTCAGCGGCAACGCGGCGATCAGCTATGTGTTTGATTCGGGGTTTGTGCCGTACCTGTCTTATGCCGAATCCTTCCAGCCAACCACCGGCGCCCTGGCCTCGTCCACCGAATCGTTCAAGCCAACCGAAGGCAAGCAGTGGGAACTGGGCGTGAAATATCAGCCACCGGGCAGCAAAACCCTGCTCAGCGCGGCGGTGTATGACCTGACGCAGAAAAACGTTTCCGTCACCACCACCGTCGGCTCCACGCCGATCACCAGCCAGACCGGCGAAGTGAAGGTCAAGGGCCTGGAGCTGGAAGCGGTGTCCGATGTGACCGACAACCTGAAAATCATCGCCGCCTACACCCTGGCCAAGTCCGAAGTGCAAAAAGGCGATTTCAAAGGCAATCGCCTGCAACTGATACCTAACCAGCAAGCGTCGCTGTGGGCCGATTACACCTGGCACAACGGCGTGCTCGACGGCTTTGGCCTCGGTGCCGGCGCCCGCTATACCGGCAACACCTATGGCGACCAGGCCAACACCTTCCTGGGCAAGGCCGACGCCTACACCGTGTTCGACGCCGCGGTTCATTACGACCTCGGTCGTCTGGACAACAGCCTGAAAGGCGCATCGCTGGCCCTCAACGCGACCAACCTGTTGGACAAGGACTACATCTCCACCTGCGACAGTTTTTACTGCTACTACGGCGACCAGCGCAGTGTCGTCGCCAGTGCGACTTACAAGTGGTAATGGCCTGATTTGTCACGCCCAAGACCGAGCCGTCCAACAGGGACGGCTTTGGTATTTCTGAAGGCCATAAGATGAAAAGCAAAACGATTCGCCGCTGGTCCTGCGTCCACACCTGGACCAGCCTGATCTGCACGGTATTTCTACTGATGCTGGCGCTGACCGGCCTGCCGTTGATCTTTCACCATGAGATCGACCACCTGCTGGGCGATGCTGCGCAGTTGAAGCAGATGCCGGCAGACACGCCGCAGCTGAATTTGCAGCAGTTGGTGCTGGCGGCTGAAAAACATCGCCCTGGCGACGTCCTGCAATATTTCGGCTTTGACGAAGACGAGCCCAACGCAGCGATCACCATCATGGCGGCCACTGCCGGCACCGAGCCGAACTCGTCGCACACATTCATGCTCGACGCCCGTACCGGTGAAGCGCTGGAGATGCCGTCGGCCAATGGCGGTTTCATGATGGTGATGCTGCGCCTGCACGTGGACATGTTTGCCGGGCTGCCGGGCAAGTTGCTGCTCGCGTTCATGGGGCTGATGTTTGTAGCGGCCATTGTTTCCGGAACGGTGCTGTACCTGCCGTTCATGCGCCGCTTGAAATTCGCCACTGTGCGCCAGGACAAGTCGACTCGCCTGCGCTGGCTCGACCTGCATAACCTGATCGGCGTGGTCACCCTGACGTGGGCGTTGGTCGTGGGTGTGACCGGCGTGATCAGTGCCTGCGCCGACCTGCTGATCGCCGCCTGGCGCAATGACAGCCTGAGCGCGATGGTCGCGCCGTATCGGGACGCACCGCCGCTGACCCAATTGGCGCCCGCGACCCGTTTGCTCGACATCGCCAAGGAAGTCGCACCGGGCATGACGCCAGATTTCATCGCCTTCCCCGGCACCCGATTTTCCAGCGAGCACCATTACGCGGTGTTCATGAAAGGCAGCACCCACCTGACATCGCACCTGCTGACACCGGTGCTGATCGACGCCAGCACTCTGCAAGTCACGGCGGTGGCCGAACGACCGTGGTACATGGACGCCATGGGCATGTCGCAACCGCTGCACTTCGGTGATTACGGCGGCATGCCGATGAAAATCCTCTGGGCGACACTGGACGGGCTGACCATCATTGTCCTGGGCAGCGGAGTTTATCTGTGGGTGGTGCGGCGCAAAGCGGCGAAACCGGTGCTTGAACAAGCGGGAGCTCAGGCATGAGGCCAAGGCAGTCGAACTTCTGGAAGGTGTTTGCCACGCCTACCGTCATCGCCCTGCTCAGCGCCGCGGGGTTATTCGCCGCGTTGCTGGGTGACGGCGTGTGGGACGCCTTGAGCTGGCTTGGCCTGGGCGTCCCCGCTGTCCTCGCCCTGCGCGGTCTGCTGCAACGCCGCTGATCCTTGTGGGAGCGAGCTTGCTCGCGATAAGGCCATCACATTCAGCATCGATGTTGAATGGAAGTCCGCCATCGCGAGCAAGCTCGCTCCCACAGTCGGTATAAACCCTTCGGTCATACGACGACATCATTCCCCCGCCTGTCGCCTGAACCCGCAAATTCTTTGACATATTTATTGACAGTTTCGCCCTTGCACTTCTATAAAGACGTATGTTGTACGACAACCTACAACAAACCTTGTTTAACACCAAAATCCAAAAATAATCATGGTGAAGCAATGAAAGTCAAAGGCATCCGCTGGTGGATGGTCGGCCTGGTGACAGCCGGCCTGATGGTCAATTACCTGGCTCGCAATACCCTCTCAGTGGCCGCTCCGACCCTGATGAGCGAAATGAACATCTCCACCGAGCAGTACTCGCACATCGTGGTCGCGTGGCAGGTTTGCTATGCGCTGATGCAACCGGTGGCGGGCTACATCATCGATGCCATCGGCACCAAAATGGGCTTTGCAATCTTCGCCTTCGCTTGGTCGATTGCCTGTGCGGCAGCGGCAATGGCGTCAGGCTGGCAAGGGCTGGCGTTTGTTCGGGGCCTGTTGGGCCTGACGGAAGCGGCTGGTTTGCCGGCAGCGGTCAAAGCCTCGACCGAATGGTTTCCGGCCAAGGAGCGTTCGGTTGCAATTGGCTGGTTCAACATCGGCTCTTCGATCGGCGCACTGCTGGCGCCGCCGCTGGTGGTTTGGGCGATTCTGCACAGTGGCTGGGAGCTGGCATTCCTGATCGTCGGGGGGCTGGGCATTGTCTGGAGCTTTCTCTGGCTGATCCTCTACAAACATCCACGCGATCAAAAACGCCTGAGTGATGAAGAACGCGATTACATCCTCAGTGGCCAGGAAGATCACTTCAAAGACCCGACCACGAAAAAGGGCAGCTGGAAGAAAATCATCGGCAGCCGCAACTTCTACGCCATCGCCAGTGCGCGGATGCTCTCCGAGCCCGCCTGGCAGACGTTCAACGCCTGGATCCCGCTATACCTGATGACCGAACGGCACATGAACATCAAAGAGATCGCGATGTTCGCCTGGCTGCCGTTTCTGGCCGCCGACCTTGGCTGCGTCCTGGGCGGTTACCTGAGCCCGTTGTTCCACAAGCACTGCAAAGTATCGTTGTTCACCTCGCGCAAAATGGTCCTGCTGTTCGGTGCCTCCTGCATGATCGGCCCTGCCTGCATCGGCCTGGTGGCAAGCCCCTACACCGCGATCGCGCTGCTGTGCGTCGGCGGCTTCGCTCACCAGACATTGTCCGGTGCGCTGTATGCGATCACCTCCGACTCGTTCGGCAAGAATGAAGTGGCCACGGCCACCGGCATGGGCGGGATGTTCGGCTACCTGGGCGCTGCCGCCTTCACTATGGTGTTCGGCGTGATGGTGACCAAGATCGGTTACAGCCCGCTGTTCGTGGTGCTGGCGATTTTCGACATCGTGGCCGCGTTCATCGTCTGGACCGTCGCCCGCGAACTGAAACCACAGCAGGCTGCTTCGGGTCCGCAGGCGGGATCGCAGACGCTGCAACCGGTCAGCTAAATCGCAAAACCTGTGGGAGCGAGCTTGCTCGCGATGGCGACCTGACATTCAACATGAGTGCTGAATGTAACGACCTCATCGCGAGCAAGCTCGCTCCCACAGGGGTTTGCGTTCGTCGCTCATCTTGAGCTATCGCTTTAACGCGCTATGCTGCCCGGCACTGCCCCACACCGAGATGCTGCCATGTCCGCCCCCAGCATGACCCTGTTCCACAACGCCTTATCGCCCTTCGTTCGCAAAGTCATGGTGCTGCTGCACGAAACCGGTCAGACCGACCGCGTGGCATTGCAGGACTGCGTGCTGACACCGGTGAGCCCGGACCCGGCCCTGAATGAAGACAACCCGCTGGGCAAGATTCCGGCCTTGCGTCTGGCCGACGGCAACGTCATCCATGACAGCCGGGTCATCCTCGATTACCTCGATCATCAACACGTCGGCAATCCGCTGATTCCTCGCGACGGATCGGCCCGCTGGCGGCGTCTGACCCTCGCCTCCCTGGCCGACGGGATCATGGACGCTTCGGTGATGGTTCGTTACGAAGTCGCCCTGCGCCCGCCGGAGAAACACTGGGAGGCGTGGCTCGATGGCCAGCGCGACAAGATCCGGCGTGCCCTGGCATTGCTGGAGAAAGACGCGATTGCCGAACTGACCAGCCATTTCGATGTGGCGGCGATCAGCGTGGCGTGTGCGTTGGGTTACCTCGACTTGCGCCACCCAGACCTGGCGTGGCGCGAAGCGAATCCGCAGCTGGCGGCCTGGTATTTTGAGGTGAGTCAGCGGCCTTCGATGTTGGCGACGATGCCGAAGGTTTAGAGCTTCGCCGGCTGTCCCGGCTTCATCGCGGGCAAGCCCGCTCCCACACGCATCGGCGGCCACACCCCGCGCATCTGACAGTTGCTCGCGGGGCCTGGTGCCGATGCTCCAGTGGCGCCTCAGCAGTTGGGTTTGTCGGCCGTGAAACGTCGTGCTGGATTCACCGCCGCGCCGAATTCACGCAACGCCTTGGCGCCAATCAACAGTGGATAGTTGAAGCTGCTGCGGTCGGTGAGGTTGACCTCGACGGTGCGCTTGACGTTGCCCAGGCACAGCTCCAGATCGACCACTGGACGCTTGGTCGGTGCGCTCACGTTCGCGTCATCATCTTCTTCTTCGGAGCGGGTCTTGATCTTGCTGATCCGCGCGACCTTGTGTTCGTAAACCTTATTGCTCGCGTCCTTGGTGGCGAGGCGAAAACGCACCCATTCTTCGCCGTCGCGAGTGAAGGTTTCGATGTCCTTGGCCGACAGCGAGGCGGTCAGGGCGCCGGTGTCCATTTTGGCCTTGAAGACCTGGCCACCGATTTCCGGCAGCGCAATGTATTCGTAGCGCCCATACAGGGTCGGCTCAGCGGCCAGGACCGGCAGGGCCACGAGGGAAAGCAATGCTAGGAGGGATTTCACGTAATGGGCATCCATAAGGAGTGGGCAGCGGGATTTTAGACCTTGATTGGATAGATCGTTCCCACGCGCTACGTTGGAATGATTTGCACAGGGAGATTAAAGGTTTGAAGGTGAAACATTCGTCACCGCCGATTTGGCCTGAGGCCCGAAGCTGCTTATGATGGCGCGCCCAAACGCTTTCAAGAGTCTCTTATGCGCCGCCTGCTCACCGGCTGTTTCGTTACCTTGCTGCTGTTGCTCAACACCCTGGTCCTGTTTGGGCCGTTGATGGTGTTCGCACTGCTCAAACTGATCCTGCCCGGGCGCTTTCGCGACTATGCCTCATGGGCCGTGATGTGGATCGCCGAGACCTGGGCTGAAATCGACAAGCTGATTTTCCGCCTGTGCATCCCCACCCAATGGGACATCAAGGGTGGCGATGAGCTGCGCCGTGATACGTCGTATTTGGTGATCAGTAACCATCAATCCTGGGTCGATATCCCGGCGCTGATCCAGACACTCAACCGACGCACGCCGTTCTTCAAGTTCTTCCTCAAGAAAGAACTGATCTGGGTGCCGTTCCTGGGGCTGGCGTGGTGGGCGCTGGACTATCCGTTCATGAAGCGCTACAGCAAGGCGTTTCTGGCGAAAAACCCGGAACTGGCCGGCAAGGACCTGGAGATCACCAAACAAGCCTGCGAGCTGTACAAGCGCCAGCCAGTGACGGTGGTCAATTATCTGGAAGGCACCCGCTACACCGCAGCAAAAAGCACCCAGCAGCAATCACCGTTCACGCATTTGCTCAAGCCCAAGGCCGGCGGCGTGGCGTTTGTGCTGGCAGCGATGGGCGAACAGCTGGACGCCATTCTTGATGTGACGGTGGTGTATCCGCAGCAGAAGATTCCAGGGTTCTGGGACTTGATCAGTGGCAACGTGCCGCGGGTCATCATCGATATCAAGACCCGCGAACTCGACCCGGCACTGTGGCAGGGCGATTACGAGAACGACTCGGTGTTTCGCCAGACGATCCAGAACTGGGTCAACCACCTCTGGATCGAAAAGGATCGGCGCATCGACGCCTTGCGCGCCGAGAACCGTTAGATCAGATACCGGAGCCGGCGCCCCAGATCCCGCCCAGACTGTTCAGCAGCGAACCGCCAACGCCCTGCTGACCGAAGTATTGCAACAGCACCGGGGCAAACTGGCCGATCATGCCGGCGTCCATCCCCAATGCGCTGAACGCGCTACTCAAATCGGTGGTGTTCTTCACGGCGCCCAAGGCATTGCCCAGACCGGCCGTGTTGCCGGAAGACCCGAGCAAGCCTGCCAGCGCACCCAGCTCACCGCCGCCGGACAATATGTCGATCCCCGGAACGCTTTTGGCCAGTTCCGAGTAATCGGTGGAGCTCAATTGGTTTTTTGCCAGCCCCAGCATCGCCCCGGCGCCCCCAATGGCTTGTTCTGGCGTGACATTCAATTCGCTGAGTGCACTCAGCAGGTCAGCCGTTTGTGGAGTCTGCGCGGCTGAGGCTGCGGTGTTATCACCCTTCATACCGGAAATGGCACTGGCCGCATCACTAAGGTTGAACTGAGCAAAGACCGGGCTGGCGGCCAGAGTCATCAGCGAAACCAATGCGAAACCGCGTGAAATCTTCATCCAGACATCCTCTTGTGCCAAGAAAACCGCCCGGCAAGCGGGCGGCGAAAAACTGCCTGTTTGACTGGCATCCCGGGGGATTGTTCCCAGCCCTGGCGAGCCTCTGACGAACCGTCAAAAAAGAATGTCCAGTCGCTGCATCCAGTATGGCCGTGCCCACGTATATCAAGCACGGACAGACACTCCTGGCCGATTCTCCCCACAAAGGATCATCACCATGAAACGCACTTCGATCAAAACGCCTCTGATTGCCAGCCTGCTGACCTTCGCCCTTGGTGGGGCACTCGCACTGAACACCGTGCAAGCCGCAGACATGAGCCACGATTCAGTCATGGTCGGTGGCCAGAGCATGATGCCGGGCAAGGACATCATCGATAATGCCGTCAACTCCGCCGACCACACCACGCTGGTGGCCGCCGTCAAAGCCGCAGGCCTGGTCGATACCCTCAAGGGCAAAGGCCCGTTCACCGTGTTTGCACCGGTCAACTCGGCCTTCGCAGCGCTGCCTGCCGGCACCGTCGACACCCTGCTCAAGCCCGCCAACAAAGCGACCCTGACTCACGTTCTCACCTATCACGTCGTCGCCGGAAAACTCGACATGATGACCCTCGCCGAGAAGATCAAGGCCGGTGGCGGCAAAGCCGAGCTGACCACCGTCGCCGGCGGCAAACTGTGGGCGATGATGAACGGTCCGCACAACATCACCATCAAGGATGAAAAAGGTGACGTCGCCGATATCACCACCTATGACGTGTATCAATCCAACGGCGTGATTCAGGTCATCGACAAAGTGCTGATGCCAAAAAGCTGAGCCGTACCGCCGGCCCTGAACATCAGGGTCGGCGGTTTCTCGAGGTGTCTGCCGTGAATGGAACAACTGCGCGCCGTCAACTAACCTCTGCCTGCAACAAGAACCACGCGCAGTCCGCGCCGATTGTCCGGAGAACCACTATTTCCACCGCCGACACCGATCAACTCAGGCAACTCCTGGCCCAGTGCTCACTGGGTGACCGCCGCGCGTTCGAGACGCTGTACCGTAGCGTCGGCCCACGCTTGCACGGTGTTGCCCTGCGTTTCATGGGGCGTGCGGACTTGGCCGAAGAAGTGCTGCAGGAAAGCTTCGTGCGCATCTGGAACAATGCCTCGCGCTATGAGGCGCACCTGTCCGCGCCGTTGACCTGGATGATTAACATCACCCGCAATCAAGCCATCGACCAGTTACGCAAACACCGTGACCGGCCATTGAGCGATCTCGAAGAACAAGCGCTGGTGGATGAAAGCCCCTCGGCCCACGACCAATTAGCCAGCGCACGCGAAGCCGGTGCTTTGAAGCGCTGCCTGGAAAGCCTCGAAGGCATGCAGCGCCAATCGATCACAGTCGCTTACTTCCAGGGCTTGTCGTGCGCTGAACTGGCCGAACATCTGGCCGCGCCGCTGGGCTCGGTGAAATCCTGGATCCGCCGCGGTATGGAGCGACTGCGCAGGTGCCTTGAATCATGAACTATCAAACCCCGACCCTGCGCCGCGCCCTCGCCGCCGACTACGCCATCGGCCTGATGCCGGCTGCCGCCCGTCGGCGTTTCGAGCAGTTATTGCTGGAGGACGCAGCCTTGCGCGTGGAACTGGCGCAATGGCAGGAAAGCCTCGCCAGTCTGACCGATGCGTTACCCGAGCAGCCGGTGCCAGATCGCGTGTGGAAAGGCATCACCGCACGAATCGAACCGCAAGTGCTTCATGTGCCAGAGAAGCGTCCGTTCTGGAACTGGTTGCGGATGACGGCGGCGGTGTGTTCGCTGGTGATTGCGGTCACCCTGGGCGTGATCTACAACCGTGACAGCGCCCGTTACAGCGCCACGTTGCTCACAGCCGACGCGCAACCTGCACTGAAAGTGGAATCACATGCGGATTATCTGAAGGTCGAGCCGTTGACATTGGCAGCGGTTGATCCGAGCCGTAGCCTGGAGTTGTGGGCGATTCCGGCGGATGGAAAACCCATTTCCCTCGGCGTGATTCCGGCTGATGGCAAAGGTCGCGTAGAACTCAGCGATGCGCAGAAAACGTTGATCGCCAAGCCGATTGCATTGGCGGTGAGTCTTGAGCCCAAAGGTGGTTCGCCGACGGGGCAACCGACGGGGCCCGTTCTATATCAAGGAGCGCTGGTGGTCCTCTAATGATCGTTCCCACGCTCTGCGTGGGAATGCAGCCCGAGACGCTCTGCGTCCCAAATCGTGACGCAGAGCGTCACAGGAGGCGTGACCACGCAGAGCGTGGGAACGATCATCATCGAACAAAAAAAACGGCGACCCGTAGGTCGCCGTTTTGTATTGCGTGAAGCCTTACGCCGCGCTGAATAGTTTGTGCGGATCGATCACAAACTTCTTCGGCACGCCCGCATCGAACTCACCGTAACCACGTGGCGCGTCATCCAGGCTGATGACTTCCACGCCAACGATGTCGGCAATCTTGATACGGTCCCACATGATCGCCTGCATCAGCTGACGGTTGTACTTCATCACAGGCGTCTGGCCGGTGTGGAAGCTGTGGGATTTGGCCCAGCCCAGACCGAAGCGAATGCTCAGGCTGCCCATTTTCGCGGCGGCATCCACTGCACCTGGATCTTCGGTCACGTACAGGCCCGGGATACCGATTTTGCCGGCAACCCGCACAACGCCCATCAGCGAGTTGAGCACGGTGGCCGGAGCCTCGTGTTTCACGCCGTCATGGCCGTGGCCGCGCGCTTCGAAGCCTACGGCGTCGACGGCGCAATCCACTTCTGGCTCGCCCAGCAGTGCAGCGATCTGTTCGTGCAGCGGGGTGTCCAGGGACAGGTCGGCGATTTCAAAACCCTGCGCCTTGGCGTGTGCCAGGCGAACAGTGTTGACGTCACCGATGATCACTACTGCCGCGCCCAGCAGGCGGGCGGAAGCGGCTGCTGCGAGACCGACTGGACCGGCACCGGCAATGTATACGGTGCTGCCTGGGCCAACGCCGGCGGTCACTGCGCCGTGGTAACCGGTCGGCAGGATGTCGGAGAGGCAGGTCAGGTCGCGGATTTTTTCCATCGCGCGATCGCGATCAGGCAGTTTCAGCAGGTTGAAGTCGGCGTACGGCACCATCGCGTACTCCGCCTGGCCGCCGGTCCAGTCGCCCATGTCGACATAACCGTAGGCACCGCCCGGACGCGCCGGGTTAACGCTGAGGCAAACACCGGTATGCATTTCCTTGCAGGAACGGCAGCGCCCGCAAGCCACGTTGAACGGTACGGAAACCAGGTCGCCGATCTGCAGGTTCTCGACGTCGCTGCCCTTCTCGATCACTTCACCGGTGATCTCGTGACCCAGCACCAGACCGGTCTGAGCGGTGGTACGACCGCGCACCATGTGCTGGTCGGAACCACAGATGTTGGTGGAAACCACACGCAGGATGACAGCATGGTTGATCTTCCTGCCGCGCGGGTCCTGCATTTTTGGATAGTCGATTTTCTGTATTTCGACCTTGCCGTTGCCGAGATACACCACTCCACGATTGCCAGACATGCTTTCACCTCGATGTTGTTTTTATGTAGCGCTCGCGTCGCCATGAAGCGGCGGCGCGTTGATTGCTCGGGTTACTGCTTGTGCGTCTTGTGTTGTCTGTTATGCCGCCATCGCGAGCAGGCTCGCTCCCATAGTGGATCGGGTGTACATAAGGTCTGCGATCCACACTAACCCTGTGGGAGCGAGCTTGCTCGCGATGGCGATTTAAAGAACGACCGTGCGATTGGCGTTGAGGAACACCCTTCGCTCAATGTGATACCCAACGGCCCGTGCCAGTGTCAGCCCTTCGATATCCCGCCCTTTGGCGATCAGATCTTCCGGGTAATGACTGTGGTCCACGGCCTCTACGCCCTGGGCGATGATCGGGCCTTCGTCCAGGTCGTTATTGATGTAGTGCGCCGTGGCGCCAACCAGTTTCACGCCCTTGTTGTAGGCCTGGTGATAAGGCTTGGCGCCTTTGAAACCGGGCAGCAGGGAGTGGTGAATGTTGATCGCCTTGCCATCGAGTTTGCGGCACAGCTCGGGCGACAGCACTTGCATGTAGCGGGCAAGGATCACCAGTTCCGCGCCGGACTCTTCGATGACCTGCCACACCTGGCGCTCTTGCGACGGCTTGTCGTTCGGGTCCAGGGGGAAGTGGTAATACGGAATCTGGTGCCAGTCGGCCAGCGGCTTGAGGTCGGGGTGGTTGGAGACCACGGCGGCCACGTCCATCGACAACTGGCCGATGCGCTGACGGTAGAGCAAGTCGTTGAGGCAGTGATCGGCCTTGGAGACCATGATCACCACTTTTGGCCGGTAGTTCGGCGCCGTCAGCTCGAAGACCATGCCGAAGGCTTTGCCACGCTCTTCCAACCCGACACGAAATATCTGTTCATCAAAGCCGTCGGGCTGGCGGAACTCCACGCGAATGAAAAAACGGCCCGAGAGCCGGTCGTCAAAGGAGTGGTGCTCGGTGACGTAGCAGCCCTGCTCGAACAGAAAGCGCGTCACCGCGTCCACGGTGCCGAGAACGCTTGGGCAGTCGGCAGTCAGAATCCATGTGTCTGGGGCGCGGCTCATAGTGCGGTGACTCCTGAGGCATCGATTAACGAAAGCTGCATCTGGTGGGAGCGAGCCTGCTCGCGATGGACGTTAACGATAACGCGTACTTCCTGAATCAACGCGTTGCCCTCAAGTCCATCGCGAGCAGGCTCGCTCCCACAGTTGATCGCCTCCATGACTGACTCTGATCAGGCCTGAACGCTAAGCCCGTATTCGGCGGCAGCGTCCTGCAACCACAACCACCAGTAGTCCGAGAAGCTGCGACGAATCAGCAGTTCCCAGGTGTCTTCGGCGGTGTGGCGAATCACCAGTTGCGACTTGGCAAACACGGTGCCCACAGCCTTGCCCACCGGGAAGCTGTTGGGATGTACGTCGTAGCTGGTGGATTTCATCAGCACCTGGCGCACGTTCGGGCCGCTCAGTTCGAGGATCTGCTGGCCGCCGCTGACGTTGGTGATTGCGATGTGCAGGTCGCCCAGCGCTTCGCGCAGTTTTTGCTCGGTGGCGAACTCTTCACCGGTCGGCACGATCAGCAGCCATTCATCCGGCCCCATCCATTGCAGGCTGGTTTCGCCTTTGACGATAACGCTCAGCGCGCCCGGCAATTCGATACCGAGGGCTTTGTGCACGCCTGCAGCGAAAGCCGCATCGTGGCCATCGCCACGAATGGTCAGGTGGCCGAGGAGTTTTTTCTCACGCACGATCACGCCGGCGTTCTTGCGACCCTTGCCCACCAGGTTTTGCAAGCCTGCGTGATGCAGCGACGACTCGGCCTTGGCCCCGGTGGTTGGGCGTTGTTGGTAAACATTGGCTGCGGTCATAAAGCACCTGTTCCTGAATTCAGTTGATCGTTCCCACGCTCTGCGTGGGAATGCCGCCATGGACGCTCTGCGTCCGCTCTTGGGACGCGGAGCGTCCCGGGATGCATTCCCACGCAGAGCGTGGGAACGATCGACTTACACGTTCTGGCGATCGCCTTTTGGATCGAAGAACACCGAAGAAACGATTTCCGCCTCGATCACGCTGCCGTCGGCCAGCGGTGCGAACACCCGCTCACCCATACGCTTCAAGCCGCCTTTGACCACGCCCATGGCAAACGAATAGCCCAGGGAGTTGTGCAGATAGCTGGAAGTTACGTGACCGACCATGGTCATCGGGATGGTTTGCTTGGTGTTGAACACCAGTTGCGCACCTTCCGGCAGCCATACGTTCGGATCGATCGGCTTCAGCCCCACCAATTGTTTGCGCTGATCACGCACACAGTCTTCACGGTTCATGCCGCGCTGGCCGATCCACGAGAACGGTTTGGTGCGACCCACACACCAGCCCATGTTCAGGTCGTCCGGGGTCATCGAGCTGTCAGTGTCCTGACCTACGATGATGAAACCCTTCTCGGCCCGCAGGATGTGCATGGTTTCAGTGCCATACGGGGTCAGGTTGTACTTCTTGCCAGCCTCGGCGATTTTCTCGAGCACGCCCATGGCGTAGTCGGCCTGTACGTTGACTTCGAACGACAGCTCACCGGTAAACGAAATCCGGAAAATCCGCGCCGGCACACCGCCGACCAGGGCTTCTTTCCAGGTCATGAACGGGAAGGCTTCGTTGCTCAAATCGGCGTCGGTGACTTCGCTGAGCAGCTTGCGGCTGTTCGGCCCGGACAGGGTCATGGTTGCCCAGTGATCCGTCACGGAAGTGAAGTACACCTTCAGGTCCGGCCATTCGGTCTGGTGGTAGATTTCCAGCCATTGCAGCACGCGTGCAGCGCCGCCGGTGGTGGTGGTCATCACGAAATGGTTGTCGGCCAGACAGGCAGTTACGCCGTCGTCGAACACCATGCCGTCTTCTTTACACATCAGGCCGTAACGCGCCTTGCCCACGTCGAGTTTGGTCCAGGCGTTGGTGTAGACGCGGTTCAGGAACTCGCGGGTGTCCGGGCCCTGGATGTCGATCTTGCCCAGGGTCGAAGCGTCCAGCAGGCCAACGCTGTCGCGCACGGCTTTGCATTCGCGTTTCACCGCGGCATGCATGTCTTCACCGCTTTTCGGGAAGTACCACGGACGTTTCCACTGGCCGACATCTTCAAACTCGGCGCCGTTCTTCACGTGCCAGTGATGCAGCGCGGTGTGACGGACAGGTTCGAAAATGTGCCCACAGTGACGGCCGGCCACAGCACCGAAAGTTACCGGTGTGTAGTTCGGACGGAACATGGTGGTGCCCATCTGCGGGATGGTCACGTTCAACGAACGGGCGGCGATGGCCAGGCCGTTGACGTTGCCGAGTTTGCCCTGGTCAGTGCCGAAGCCCAGTGCGGTATAGCGTTTAACGTGCTCGACCGACTCGAAGCCTTCGCGGGTCGCCAGTTCGATGGCGGCGGCGGTGACGTCGTTTTGCAGGTCGACGAATTGCTTCGGCGCACGTGCGGTGTTCTTTTCGTGCGGCACCTGGAACAGCGCCAGGGTCGGCTCTTCCAGACGGCTCAGGGCTTTTGGCAAGGTGCCTTCGACCACACTGAAACCGGCTTCGCTGGCTGCGCGAGCGCCGCCTTCAAAACCATCGGCCAGGGAATCGCCCAGACCATAGACGCCGTTGATGCCACCAACGCACACGCGTTTCTGTGGTGCTTCGCCCGGTACGAAACCGAGGATGTCTTCACGCCAGATCGGCTTGCCACCCAAGTGCGAAGCCAGGTGAACGACCGGGCTGTAGCCGCCGGAGCTGGCCACCAGGTCGCACTCAAGCCATTCGCCGGGGCTGGTTACTTTGTGTCCTTTGACATCGATAGCGGCCACGCGAGCGGCGGTCACGTGCTTGCTGCCACGGGCCTCGATCACAGCGCTGCCGGTCAGGATGCGGATGCCTTTGGCGCGCGCTTCTTCAACCAGCGCACCGCGCGGGTTGCTGCGCGCATCGGCGATGGCTACGACTTGCAGGCTGGCGTCGAGCCAATCGAGGGCCACGCGGTAGGCATGGTCGTTGTTGGTCGACAGCACCAGTTTCTTGCCTGGAGCCACACCGTAACGACGCACATAAGTCGACACAGCGCCGGCGAGCATGTTGCCCGGCACGTCGTTGTTGCCGTAGACCAGTGGACGCTCGTGAGTGCCGGTCGCCAGCACCACGCGTTTGGCGCGAACACGGTGGATGCGCTGACGCACCTGGCCAATCGGAGCGCGGTCGCCGAGGTGATCGGTCAGGCGTTCGTGAATGGTCAGGAAGTTGTGGTCGTGGTAACCGTTGACCGTGGCGCGCGGCAACAGCAGCACGTCCGGGGTGTTCTTCAGCTCGGCGATGACGCTGGCGACCCACTCGGTCGCCGGCTTGCCGTCGAGACTTTCGCGGGAGTCGAGCAAGCTGCCGCCGAACTCTTCCTGCTCATCGGCCAGGATCACACGGGCACCACTACGCGCAGCCGCCAGTGCAGCCGCCAGACCCGCAGGGCCAGCGCCGACGATCAGCACGTCGCAGTGCTGGTTCATGTAGTCGTAGGTGTCCGGATCGTTTTCGGTCGGCGAACGGCCAAGACCTGCTGCCTTACGAATGTACTTCTCGTAGGTCATCCAGAACGATTGCGGATACATGAAGGTTTTGTAGTAGAAGCCCGGTGGCATCAGCTTGCCGCCGACCTTGCCGAGAATCCCCATCATGTCGTTGTTCACGCTCGGCCAACCGTTGGTGCTGGTGGCGACCAGGCCTTGATACAGCGCTTGTTGCGTGGCGCGTACGTTAGGGATCTGCGTGGCTTCGGTCGCGCCGATCTGCAGCACGGCGTTCGGCTCTTCGGCGCCCGCAGCAAAAATACCGCGTGGACGGGAGTACTTGAAGCTGCGACCGATAATGTCGACGCCGTTGGCCAGCAGTGCAGCGGCCAGCGAATCGCCTTCAAAGCCTTTGTAGACCTGGCCGTTGAAGGTGAAGCTCAGCACTTTGTTACGGTCGATCCGTCCGCCATTGGACAGGCGATTGATCTGGCTCATACCTTCTCTCCCAGAGCCGTGGCGGCCGCTTTCGGGCTATCGGTCTTGTCGGTGAACTGTGGCTTGGCGCCGATTTTGTAAGTTTCCAGAATCTCGTAGGTCACGGTGTCACGGGTGGCGTTGAAATACTGACGGCAACCGGCAACGTGATCCCACAATTCGTGGTGCAGACCGCGAGGGTTGTCGCGGAAGAACATGTAGTCGCCCCACTCCTCGTCGGTGCAGCTGTTCGGATCCAGTGGACGCGGGATGTGCGCCTGGCCGGATGCGTGGAATTCCTCTTCAGAGCGCAGCTCGCCGCAGTGAGGACAGAAGATATGCAACATGGGGATTTCTCCTGTTAGTGGGCAACCGCAGCAGCGCCGTGTTCATCGATCAACGCACCGTTGTGGAAACGGTCGATGGAGAAAGGTGCAGCCAATGGGTGCATTTCACCCTTGGCCAGACTCGCGGCAAATACGTTGCCCGAGCCAGGTGTTGCCTTGAAGCCACCGGTGCCCCAACCGCAGTTGAAGAACATGTTCGGGACCGGGGTTTTCGAAATGATCGGGCACGCATCCGGCGTGGTGTCGACGATGCCGCCCCACTGACGGTTCATGCGTACGCGGGACAATACCGGGAACATCTCGACGATGGCCTGGATGGTGTGCTCGATCACCGGGTACGAACCACGCTGGCCGTAGCCGTTGTAGCCGTCGATACCGGCGCCGATCACCAGGTCGCCCTTGTCGGACTGGCTGATGTAACCGTGTACGGCGTTGGACATGATCACGCTGTCGATAATCGGCTTGATCGGCTCGGACACCAGCGCTTGCAGCGGATGGGATTCGATCGGCAGGCGGAAACCGGCAAGTTTGGCCATGTGCCCGGAGTTACCGGCGGTGACCACACCGACGCGCTTGGCGCCGATGAAGCCCTTGTTGGTTTCAACACCGATGCACACGCCGTTTTCCTTACGGAAACCGATCACTTCGGTCTGCTGGATCAGGTCCACGCCCAAGGCATCGGCGGCACGGGCAAAGCCCCACGCCACGGCATCGTGACGGGCCACGCCGCCGCGACGCTGGACGGTTGCGCCCATCACCGGGTAGCGGGTGTTCTTGGAGCAGTCGAGGTACGGAATCTCATCGGCCACTTGCTTGGCATTGAGCAGCTCACCGTCAACGCCGTTGAGGCGGTTGGCGCTGACCCGACGCTCGGAATCACGAATGTCCTGCAGGGTGTGGCACAGGTTGTAAACGCCACGCTGAGAGAACATCACGTTGTAGTTCAGGTCCTGGGACAGGCCTTCCCACAGTTTCATCGCGTGTTCGTACAGGTGCGCCGACTCGTCCCACAGGTAGTTGGAGCGAACGATGGTGGTGTTGCGCGCGGTGTTACCGCCGCCCAGCCAGCCTTTTTCGACCACGGCCACGTTGGTGATGCCGTGTTCCTTGGCCAGGTAGTAGGCGGTCGCCAGACCATGCCCGCCACCGCCGACGATGACCACGTCATAGACCTTTTTAGGGGTCGGCGTGCGCCACATCTTCTGCCAGTTTTCGTGATGGCTGAGGGAGTGTTTGAAGAGGCCGAAGCCCGAGTAGCGTTGCATAGTCATTTACTCCAAAACCGCGCTCAGCGATAAACCGGGAAGTCTGCGCACAGGGCCGACACTTGCTGCGCGACATTCGCTTCCACGTCGGCGTCGCCGAGGTTGTCGAGGATGTCGCAGATCCAGCCAGCCAATTCAACGCACTGGGTCACCTTGAAGCCGCGAGTGGTCACAGCCGGGGTGCCGATACGCAGGCCGGAGGTCACGAACGGTGACTGTGGATCGTTCGGGACAGCGTTCTTGTTCACAGTAATGTGGGCGCGACCGAGTGCTGCATCCGCCTCTTTGCCGGTGAGGCCCTGACGAATCAGGCTGACCAGGAACAGGTGGTTATCGGTACCGCCGGACACTACATCGTAGCCGCGTTTCATAAACACGCCGGCCATTGCCTGGGCGTTGTCGATGACTTGCTGCTGGTAAGCCTTGAAACTCGGCTCCAGCGCTTCCTTGAAGCACACCGCTTTACCAGCGATGACGTGCATCAGCGGGCCACCCTGGGCACCCGGGAATACAGCGGCGTTGAGCTTTTTCTCGATTTCTTCGTTGGCCTTGCACAGGATCAGGCCGCCACGTGGACCGCGCAGGGTCTTGTGGGTAGTGGTGGTGACCACGTCGGCGTACGGCAGCGGGTTCGGGTACAGGCCAGCAGCAACCAGACCGGCGACGTGAGCCATGTCGACGAACAGCAGCGCACCGACCTTATCGGCGATCTGACGGAAACGTGGGAAGTCGAGGGTCTTGGAGTAAGCCGAGAAGCCGGCAACGATCATCTTCGGTTTGCATTCAACCGCCAGGCGCTCGACTTCGTCGTAATCGATCAAGCCGGTCTTGGTGTCGATGCCGTACTGCACGGCGTTGTAAAGCTTGCCCGAGGACGACACTTTGGCGCCGTGGGTCAGGTGACCACCGTGGGCCAGGCTCATGCCGAGAATGGTATCGCCTGGCTGGATCAGAGCCAGATACACCGCGCTGTTGGCCGAAGAGCCGGAGTGCGGCTGCACGTTGGCGTAGTCGGCACCGAACAGTTGCTTGGCGCGTTCGATGGCCAGGGCTTCAACCTTGTCGACGTGCTCGCAGCCACCGTAGTAGCGCTTGCCCGGATAACCTTCGGCGTATTTGTTGGTCAGGCCGCTGCCTTGCGCTTCCATCACGCGCTTGCTGGTGTAGTTCTCTGACGCGATCAGCTCGATGTGATCTTCCTGGCGTTGCTCCTCGGCATTCATCGCCGCCAGCAGTGCATCGTCGTAACCCTGGATCTGGTCTTGCTTGCTGAACATCGCGTCTCTCCCAGCGGCATCTATGCGCCATTCGTCTCGGTGAGGCACTGGTGTTTCGACAGTGCCCTTTGATAGCGATGGTATGACCGGCGCAGACAGGCCAAATGCCTACGGACGCCACGCAAAGGTGCGTTTACGACATGGGCTGAAATGGCTGACCGGACACACTCTTCAAACCGACGGAGATCCCTGTGGGAGCGAGCCTGCTCGCGATAGCGGTGGGTCAGGCAACATAGAATCTCCCACAGGGGTTAGGCGGCGATATGCCGGACGAGTAACAGCAGTAGAAAATGCAGCGGATAGAGCGCGTACGCCCAACGACGCATCGGTGGTGGCTTGAGATGTTTGGCATGTCGCAACAAGACCAATCCCAACAATGGCGCAATCAGACAAGCGGCGATCCCGAGACCGGCGGCCGTGTTGCCGAACCGGGCAGCTTGATACAGCACCTCCCACTGATTAGCCGCCAGACACACCAGCCCCGGCAACAGGCTGAAATACCAGGGCCGCTTGATCACCCATAACATCGCCAACGGCAACAACACGCCGAACAGACCAAACATCAGGTGCTCAGAAAACAGCGCCGCCAGCAGTAACGCGCCTGCCGCAAACAGACGCGCTTGCAGGGTTCGGTCCTGCCAGCCGCGCGCCACCAACAACCCCAGCGCCAACGTAGGCATCACGTTTAACGTGTCGGGATCAGGTATGAACATCCGGTAGGGAATTTCGCTGACGGCACTGAACAGCAACAACCAACCCAGATAACGCCACTGGCCACCGACTGCCTGGCTTCGGGCTCGGGACAGATTGGCTGCCATCGCCAGGCAAAACCAAGGGAACGCCAATCTGCCCGGCACATACAGAATATCGACGGAATAACCGACATATCGCAGGTGATCGAGCACCATGCATAACAGCGCCAGCCACTTGAGCAGATCCAGTGCCCCATCCCTTTGCGTCATGTGCATAATTGCCCGTCGTCTTTGTATTGTTCTGTCAGACGCATCCCGTGTGCTCGCCGGATGATCTTCGGTAAAGTGCGCACCATCATTGACCACGACACGCTTCACCATAAGCGTCTCGATCACGGAAAGCAGGGCCATGACCGATAAGAGCCAACAATTCGCCAGCGACAACTATTCCGGTATCTGCCCTGAAGCCTGGGCGGCCATGGAACAGGCCAACCACGGCCACCAGCGCGCTTACGGCGACGATGAATGGACCGCTCGCGCGTCCGATGATTTCCGCAAACTGTTCGAAACCGACTGCGAAGTGTTCTTCGCCTTCAACGGCACCGCCGCCAACTCCCTGGCCCTGTCGTCGCTGTGCCAGAGTTACCACAGCGTGATCTGCTCGGAAACCGCCCACGTCGAAACTGACGAATGCGGCGCGCCGGAATTCTTCTCCAACGGTTCCAAGCTGCTGATCGCTCGCACTGAAAACGGCAAGCTGACCCCGGAATCGATCCGCGAGGTCGCCCTCAAGCGCCAGGACATCCACTACCCGAAACCGCGCGTCGTGACACTGACCCAAGCCACTGAAGTCGGCAGCGTCTACACCCCGGAAGAAATCCGCGCCATCAGCGCCACCTGCAAAGAACTGGGCCTGAACCTGCACATGGACGGCGCGCGCTTCTCCAACGCCTGCGCCTTCCTTGGCTGCTCGCCAGCGGACCTGACCTGGAAGGCCGGTGTCGACGTGTTGTGCTTCGGCGGCACGAAAAACGGCATGGCAGTGGGTGAGGCGATTCTGTTTTTCAACCACAAACTGGCCGAAGACTTCGACTACCGCTGCAAACAGGCCGGGCAACTGGCCTCCAAAATGCGCTTCCTCTCGGCGCCGTGGGTCGGGATTCTGGAAAACGACGCCTGGCTCAAGTACGCCCGCCACGCCAACCATTGCGCGCAGCTGCTCGCCGAGCTGGTGAGCGACATTCCCGGCGTGGAACTGATGTTCCCGGTGCAAGCCAACGGCGTGTTCCTGCAACTCTCGGAACCGGCCATCGCCGCACTGACCGCCAAGGGCTGGCGCTTCTACACCTTCATCGGCAACGGCGGCGCACGCTTCATGTGCTCCTGGGACACCGAAGAAGAACGCGTGCGCGAATTGGCGCGAGATATCCGTGAAGTGATGTCCCACTGACTCCACACCTGATCGTTCCCACGCTCTGCGTGGGAATGCCTCTCGGGACGCTCCGCGTTCCAGCCTCACCACCTGCGCAGAGCCGGACACCGTTGTGACGCAGAGCGTCACGGGCTGCATTCCCACGCAGAGCGTGGGAACGATCATTAGTGGCGCGTCGTAATTTCCCACTTGCTTCGCGTCGCTATCTGCTAGACCCATCACACTAAGGCGCTCACCCTAGCCATCCCCCCTGCAAAGGAATGCACTCATGGGCCGAAGCCGCTACACCATCACCGAATCCGACAAACCGCACTTCCTCACCTGCACCCTCATGGAATGGCTGCCGCTGTTTATCCGCCCCTACATCGTCGATCACCTGCTCAATTGCTGGCGCTATCAACAAACTCATCAAGATCTAAAGCTGAATGGCTATGTGGTCCTGGAGAACCATCTGCACTTCGTTGCCGAGGCTCCAGACCTGGGCAAATGCCTAAGCCAATTCAAATCTTTCACCGCACGAAAAATCATCGACGACCTGCAAATCAAAGGCGCCAATCGCGCGTTGCAGCGCCTGCGCTTCAGCAAACGCGCGCACAAACAGGACAGGGTTTATCAGCTTTGGCAGGAAGGCTCACACGCAGAGATGGTGTACAGCGAAACGGTGATGCGCCAAAAGCTCGATTACATTCACTACAACCAGGTGAAACGCGGGTATGTGGATTTGCCGGAGCAATGGCGTTATTCCAGTGCGAGGAATTACGCAGGGATGGACGGCCTGATCGAGATTCAACGCTGGCATTAAAACTCATAGCACTCCCCCCACCTGATCGTTCCCACGCTCCGCGTGGGAATACAGCCCTTGACGCTCTGCGTCACAGCGGTGCTCGGCATTGCATCTGCAGCGAGGCAGGAACGCGGAGCGTCCCGAGAGGCATTCCCACGCAGAGCGTGGGAACGATCAGTCGTGGCGTACGCCTTGGTCTACATTAATCTGCTCAGACAATAATAATCAGGAGCGCACGCATGTCCTTACAAGGCAAAACCCTGTTCATTACTGGCGCCAGTCGTGGGATTGGTCGTGAGATTGCGCTGCGGGCCGCGCGGGACGGGGCCAACATTGTGATTGCCGCCAAGAGCGCCGAACCGCACCCCAAATTGCCGGGCACGATTTTCAGTGTGGCCAAGGAAGTCGAAGCCGCCGGAGGCAAGGCGCTGGCCCTGCAAGTGGATGTACGCGATGAAGTCGCGGTACGTGAGGCCCTGGCCCAGGCCAATGAGCACTTCGGCGCAATTGATGCACTGGTCAACAACGCTGGCGCGATCAAGCTGACCGGAGTTCAACACATCGAACTCAAGCGTTTCGACCTGATGCACCAGATCAACACCCGCGCCGTGTTGCTGTGCAGCCAGGCCGCCCTGCCCTATTTGAAGAAGAGCAGCGGGCACATCCTCAGTCTTTCCCCACCCTTGAACCTGGCCAGCAAATGGTTCGCGCAGTACAGCCCGTACACCGTGACCAAATATGGCATGAGCATGCTGACGCTGGGCATGAGCGAGGAAATCAAGAATTACGGCATCAGCGTCAACTCGCTGTGGCCGCAGACGATGATTGCGACCGCCGCCATTGAGTTTCAGCTCGGCTCACGCGAATCCTTCAAGCATGCGCGAACGCCGGCGATCATGGCGGATGCGGCGCACGTCATTCTGGACAGCAGCAATCGCAGCATTACCGGGCGGTTGCTGATTGATGAAGAGATTCTGGGAGAGCATGGCGTGACCGAATTCGATCATTACCGTTTTGAACCCGGCACCCGTGACAAGCTGATGCCGGACTTGTTTGTGGACTGAAATACAAATTCCTGTGGGAGCGAGCAGGCTCGCCCCCACAGGTTCGACGCAAACTGACAGCCGATGTCAGAACTCGATACGCACGTCACCCTTCGGCACGCTGCAGCACGACAGGATGAACCCTTCGGCTTCGTCTTCCTCGGTAATCCCGCCGTTGTGTTCCATCTCGACCTCGCCGCCCAGCTTCATCACCTTGCACGTCCCGCAGATCCCCATCCCGCAGGCCTTCGGAATCAACAGGCCCAACTTGGCGGCAGCGGCGTGAACCGTTTCTCCCGGCGCCACGCGAATGCTCTTGCCGGACGCAGTGAATTCCACCTGATGCAGATCGGCCGCATCGACTTCCGGTGCATCCGCCGCTTGTTCGGCTTGCTCCACCGCATCGGCGCGGGCTTCCGGTGGCGTCGCGCCGAAAGATTCCTCGTGATAACGCTTCATGTCGAAGCCAGCCGCTTCGAGCATGCGCTTGACCGCGGTCATGTACGGCGTCGGGCCGCAGCAGAACACTTCGCGCTCCATGAAGTCCGGCGCCATCAGTTCCAGCATTTTATGGTTCAGGTAACCGCGATAACCGGCCCACGGCTCGCCCAGACCATGCTTCTCGCAGATCAGGTGCAGGCTGAAGTTATCGATCCGCGACGCCATGTGTTCCAGCTCGCGGTGATAAATGATGTCTTTGGGCGAACGGGCGCTGTGGATAAACACCATGTCGACGTTGCCGTTGGTGTCATAGAACCAGCGCGCCATGGACATGCACGGCGTAATACCGACGCCGCCGCTGAGGTAGAGCACTTTCGGCGCCGGGAAATCCATGGCGTTGAACAGCCCGACCGGTCCGTGCACCGCCAGCTCCTGACCTTCGTGCAGGG
This sequence comes from Pseudomonas sp. fls2-241-R2A-110, assembly GCF_030209165.1. Lineage (NCBI taxonomy): Bacteria > Pseudomonadati > Pseudomonadota > Gammaproteobacteria > Pseudomonadales > Pseudomonadaceae > Pseudomonas > Pseudomonas sp. fls2-241-R2A-110. The sequence goes on from NZ_JARVSN010000018.1 coordinate 137,718, forward strand.
TGTCGTGCAGCCAGTTCGAGACCTTGCCGCCCGGCACGCGCTTGATCGTTACCGAAAAGCTGTACGGCACCGACGGCGAACTGGAAATGGTGTAGGAGCGCATGATCGGCACGCCTTCGATTTCCAGCTCCAGGGTGACAAACTGCCCCGGCTTGAAGAAGAACAGGATCGGCTGGTCGGCCATAAAGCAGAAGGTGCGCACATCCCAGGTTTCCTGGATGACTTTGACGCAACGGACAATGTGGCGACCATTGGCCCAGGTCTGGGTAGTTACCGGATTCAGGAAGCTGTTGGACATGCTGTTCTCCACCGCCGATGGTCGGCCTTATGTTGGCGATTCTGCGTATAGCGCGGATCACCCATTTACCTATCTGCGACATTCACATACTTATCGCGACCAGCCCCCAACTACCGGGGGTTGCGCGTCGGGAACAGAGTGGGCCATGTCGCTCGTGGATAAGGTTCTACCCAGCGCCGGCCCCACACTCGCCCCATACCAAGACACAACCTTTACACCTTGCGTAGCAAACCTGATTAGCCACTTTCGCCGGCCACACAGAATGGCCTTGAGGATTAAATGATGGACGTCACCACTACCCTGAGCCTGGGCGATCCACTGGAACCCGCACGCAAGGCCACCGCGCAGATGCTGCAAGAGCGCGAGCGTACTTTTTCCCTGCCGCAACCGTTCTACTCTGACGAGCGGCTGTTTGATATCGACATGCAGGAAATCTTCCAGAAAGAGTGGTTGATCGCCGGCATGACCTGCGAGATCCCGACCAAGGGCAACTTCCTGACCCTGGAAGTCGGCAAGAACCCGATCATCGTGATTCGTGGCGCCGACGGCGTGGTGCACGCATTCCACAACGTCTGCCGCCATCGCGGTTCGCGGCTGTGCACCACTGAAAAAGGCAAGGTCGCCAAACTGGTTTGCCACTACCACCAGTGGACCTACGAACTGGACGGTCGCCTGCTGTTCGCCGGCACCGAAATGGGCGACGACTTCGACATGAAGCAGTACGGCCTCAAACCGGTCAACGTCAAGACTGCCGGTGGCTACATCTTCATCAGCCTGTCGGAGAACCCACCCGCCATTGATGACTTCCTGTCGACGCTGAGCCATTACATGGAACCGTACGACATGGAAAACACCAAGGTGGCCATCCAGACCACCTTGTTCGAAAAAGCCAACTGGAAGCTGGTGCTGGAAAACAACCGCGAGTGCTACCACTGCAACGCGTCGCACCCGGCACTGCTGAAAACCTTGCTGGAGTGGGACGACGTTACCGACCCACGCGCCGACCAGGCGTTCAAAGACCACGTGGCCGCCTCTGCCGCTGCCTGGGAAGCCGAGAAAATTCCATACGCTCACGCAAGTTTCGGCCTGCGTAACCGCATCGTGCGCATGCCGCTGCTAAAGGGCACCGTGTCGATGACCCTGGACGGCAAGCAAGCCTGCAACAAACTGATGGGCCGGATCCAGAACCCTGACCTGGGCTCGATGCGCATCCTGCACCTGCCGCACTCGTGGAACCATTGCATGGGCGACCACATCATCGTCTTTACCGTGTGGCCGATCAGTGCGCAGGAAACTATGGTCACCACCAAGTGGATCGTGCACAAGGACGCGGTCGAAGGCGTGGATTACGATGTAGAACGCATGCGTAAGGTTTGGGATGAAACCAACAACGAGGACCGTCGCCTGGCCGAAGAGAACCAGCGCGGCATCAACTCCACCGCTTACCAGCCAGGGCCTTACTCCAAGACCTATGAATTTGGCGTGGTGAACTTTGTGGACTGGTACAGCGAACGCCTGCTGAACAACCTCGGTGCTGAGCCTGCGCCTTATCTCAAAGGCGTTCCAGTACAGGGCTAACAGCAAAAGCATCGCGGGCAAGCCCGCTCCCACAGGGTTTGATGTCGTTCACAACCTATGTGAACACCACCAATCCCATGTGGGAGAGGGCTTGCCCGCGATGGCGCCCTCAAAGGCACCCCCATTTACTATTACCAGACTCCTCTCTTATATTTAGAACTGTACGAAATATGATCTATTCCGTTCAGGCCTATACCGCACGTGGCTCCCAGCCTTCCGCAAACAAGTTATCCACACCTCCACCCACAGCAAATGGGGACAAGTGTGGTTTTAGCGCAAACTTTCTCCACAGAAACCAAAGAAAATCCGTGACTTATCCAGAACCCGGGTTTTAACCAGCGTTTGGTTGTTTTTTGACCTACACCTTGAAAGGCGCGGATTACGTGGCCTGCAGAGGATGGCAAACACCTTATCCACAGAAGCGCCAACAGACTTTGGGGGCAACTTAGCCGACGCTGTGGAAAACCGCTGAAACCCGCGATAAATCGGGGTTTGCGTGGTGTTTACCGGTGCAAACCGATGATTTGATCGTTTTTTAACCAGAAGCCTGAGAAGCCCGTTTTGTAAGGCCTGTAGCGGTTAGCGAACATCTTATCCACAGAAGCGCCAACAGAGATTGGGGGCAACTATGGTTACGCGCGCAAACTTATCCTCAGGAAAAAACCAGTAAAAACCGTAAGTTAGGCTGGTTATTTTTTGTACGAAGGCTTACAGGGCCCGTTTTATATGGGGTGCAGAAAGGGACGAACATGTTATCCACAGAAGCGCTAACAGGGATTGTGGGTAAATAAGTTTTGCTACCAGACGCAAGGCCTTTCAAGGAGCTAGAAGCTCTCTGGGTATCCACAAGACGCCCGTACGTTACGCCGGTTATGACCGTTTTGGGACGGCAGTCGTGACAACCGCAATCGTCGCTATATAAAGGCTTATACCGGAGATACCAGATAACGTTTCGGCCACATACGATGAAATAACAAAAATCCCTGCAAATGCTGCGAGCAAAAGCAGGAGATTCGATGAACAAAAAACTAACAATCTAACGCCGTGTGACTTCGACTTTAGCTTTGCAGACACAAGCATTCCTACGCCTGTAAATATAATTGCCAAAAGGCCTATGGCTTGCAAAGCTACTGTATAAATCATCACAGCGGGCAAACCTCTAGTGTCCGATAGATCACTGGGATTTTCAGGCATGCCAATTCCTGCAGATAACAAACAGAACCAGGCACTAATAAATAATAGAACTGCAATTAACAGCCGCTGATATTGGCGCATCAAGATCACTCTCCGCAAAGTAAACTTCGGTGGGTCGCCAATACCTGCACGACCAACCTTATATATCCCCCTGACAACCTACTGAAAATCCGTAATTCGGAACACTTTAGCCAGGCATTACCGAGAAATAAAGATCAAATTTGTCCCTTGAAGCGAAATTTCATACGGCTTAGCATTTAAATATTTCTCAACCGCTGCGAGCACACTTGTTGCACTTTCACCAATCGCACTTCGAAACGTGCTTGGATTAGCGTCATAAATATCATTATAAGCTCTTGCCCCTCCGTTAAAACTTAATTTTCCATTTTCCTGCTTTATGATAACCCCTTCAATCTTCAGTGTAATATTCCCAAGCCAGGACGCTGTCATCCAAGAGTCTGATGATGTGTTATAGGGCACCTTATCCAAGGCAATAGAAGTTCGACCGACAGGTGCATTTACAAATGCAGATTCCAGCATTGGGATTGATGTTCCAGACAAATTCAGCCCTAGACTATTGATATTGGCCTCAGCAGAGGCTCCATTACCATAGAGAAAATGACCAAAGGCAGCTATTGGAGTTAGTAGTCCTCCAGACAAGCCAATGGATTCAGGCACAGAACCTGCTTTAAAGTAACTTGACGTGTAATGCAAAGCCTGCGCGGGTGACATATTTGGGTTTAAGCAAATGTAGTTATCCGCAAAGGGGATCGCCTGCATATCACGCACAATCGAAGAGACAATGCCTACAGCAACCCCATTTCTAATAGAAGACTGTTGTTCGTTTGTGATCTTTATGATCATCTCTCGCCACAATCCCTGGCTGTAGAACTGGTTCCGTTCTTGTTGCTGTGCAATAAAAACCATTGCAGGGTTGGGCGCGGGCCAAGCACCACTCGCCGTAGGCGGAGTATAGCCTGGCGCGGCTGCATTAATCTGAATAGGTGGTAGTACGATTCCATTCATATGTAATTCCTACGAAGTTGTATGATTTTCAGCAACGACTGCTGCATGTAATTCGCTCGTAGGCGATCGTTCGAGGTTCGCGACCTTCACATGATTCAATGTCCCGCATCTGGAACATTTAATCTGGAACTCGGTAAATTTTCCGATTTTGCAAAGAAGTTTTTTACAATCACCACATCTTAATTCTTTCAACATTTGTAAAAACTTCTGAAGTATTCATGCACCCCACTCTTAAAACATCCACACCTCACCTGAAACGCCAAATATAGATTAATGAGCTTGTCAAAAAAGTCCATTTAAAGGTCAGCCTTCATTATCCTGATAAAACCACGCGCCACAAACTACTCGCACTGGTGATCGGGCTAAAAATATAACGCAACGAAAACCGTCAAACAACACCATCACAAATGTAACTGAAAGCGCTACCCTTAGCCGATGTAGGACGCATCGAGGCTAATTTAAACGGCGACTCTCCCGCCAAAACCAAGCTAGCCCACTGATATACAAAGAAAATATTGTCAAGACTGAAAAATACAACACGCTAACTTGCCACCGAATAAACACTTAAATCCATGAGCGACACGAAATCTCTTACACAAATAAAAAAATGATCTTACAGTCTGCATCCTTCTTACTGACGAGAGTTTTGTCTATTGCTAAATCCTGTTGAAACATGACCGATCCGCGTCGAGATCCAGATTCAATTCATAGTCATCGAATGAGCGCCACCCGAACAAAATCGAAGGCACGTACTTGCCTCGCAGCATGGACGGCGGAATCGTGAAGTCCGGGTAGTATTTGTAAGTGATCAGCCGGGTGTGCCCTGAAAGGCTCAATTCGCCCCTGTAGGTTTGATAGAGCGGGTTATTGACGACGCTGATGGGCTGGTTGCCCGGTGCGGCCGACGTCAGGTAATCAACGTTGCCGGTGTCAATAATTGCCGATATGGCCTGGCGATCCAGGCGTGCCGCGATGGTCAGCCGCAGGTTGATATCCATACGCGCATACATAATGTGCGAGTCGCAGCGCTCTGGCGGCTCGGCATTGAGCACCAAGGTCTTTTTGGTGACCTTCAGGCGTCCCAGCTTACCGATCAAATCGAGCCCTAATAAGTTATCCCGGTCGCTGACGAACACCAGGACGTTCCTGAATTCACTCCCGCCGATCTTCAAGGACTTAAAGATCCCGAGTTTGGCAGACAGGCCGTGCTCTCCGTAAAAGGTGCTGTAGCCATAATGGGAGTCACTCAACAAGGTGATCCCCATACGCTTCGCGGTGTCGATATTGACGCGGGTTTGCGGCGCTCCCGTGTCCACAATGAAGCGTGACGAGGCGCCATTGGCCGCGCTGACATCAATGTAGGGAAACACTTCCTCGGTCACATCACCATCACGGGCATAAGGATGAATCGCCAGCTCTTCACGAGACCTGGACCTGGTCACCGAAAAATCGCCGACCGAGCGCAGCGCCGCGATGGACTCGCTGCCGAACATGGAAAACAGGGCGTTGAGCTCGGGATCTTTAGCGATGGCTTGGGCGTGACGCCGCTTGATCGCCAGGTAGTAGTCGGGAATCTGGTTTGCCGCTTTCGCCTCGAACATCCGGGCGAAAACCGACACTGAGCAATCGAGGTTTTTTCCAGCGTCCGACACGTTGTCGCATTGCTGCTGCATTTGCGCCAGGGAGGCTTTTTGTCCCTGCTCAGACGCTAGCCAGGTATAGAAATCTGCCGTTGCCTTGCCGGCCTGCGCCTTCGAACAGGGCGCAGTGCACAGACAAAACGCAAACAGCAGCAGAGACGACGTTAGGTAGATGCCGCTGATCCGACCCGTCTGACGCCGACCGACCGCTGCCATCGTCAACCCATTCTTGAAAACGAGTTTTATGAATTAACGCTGCTGCGAACCCGGGCAGCTCATAGTGAAATGTAGCTCACTACGGCCGATACATCAGATAGGCCTCGCCCGTGACCCGAATCATCGGATGCGGTGTGATCTGGCAGGTATCAACGACACGAAAGCCATGTCGCTCGTAAAAGCGTCGGGCGCCGGTGTTTGCGGCGTAGTCGATCAGGCTCAAGCCATTGAGCCCCAACTGATTGGCACGGTCGTAGGCGTAAGCCAGAAACTGCTTGCCCAGGCCCTGATTGCGCCACCCCTCGTGCAGCGCCAGGCTGGAAATGTAGAGGGTGTCGGGGATTTCCAGTTTGGCGTAAGGCGCCAGGACCGGATCGGTGACAGGAGCCGCCAGCGGATCGTGACGTATCACGTAGCTGTGCATCATGCCGATGACGTGCCCACCGGCCTCGGCAATCAGGCAGTTCTGATAAGAAAAGTCCACGTCGTCACGGGCGTAACGCAGAGCACCGACGTCGAGGAGATCCTGGCCGGGCTCTGCTATCTGGCTCCAGATGTAATCCGCAGCGCCCTCTGATGAAATCTGGAACAAACGCGCAATCTCGCGCGCATCACTGCGCCGCGCCGAACGAAACTCAACTGCCATTTACCTGCCCCCACAAGACCGCTAGCGAACCACGCCTTCTTCGATCAGCAACTTGAGAATCGCCTCGGCCCCCGCCTCGGCACTCAACCCTTTGAGCACTTGCCCGCCGCCGCCACTGGCCTTGGCCGTGGCCGCCTTCATCCGGTCGGCGCCGCTCTTGGCCTTGATCACCTTCAAGCGTTTTGGCCGTGGCTTGGCCGGTTGCAGGGTCGCGACCGCGAGCAGTTCATCGTCGATGATTTCCACTTCGTCAGCCTGCAGCACACCACGTCGGGCTGGACCATAGGCGCTCTGCCGAGGCTTCGGTGCGGCGTTATCCACAGTGGCCAGAAACGGTAGGCGCACTTTCAAGCGACGGCGTTGACCACGGGGCAAGGCTTGCAGCACCAGGGCTGAACTGCCGTCGATGGATTCCACTTGCGCCAACCCCACCACGAGCGGCCAGCCGAGGCTTTCCGCCAGCAGGAACGGCAGCATGCCCGAGCCTTCACCGGTTTCCGCCTGACTGCCGGTCAGCACCACCTGCGCCCCGGCGTCGCGTAAATACGCGGTCAGTGCCGGCAATGCATCGGCGCCAGAAGGTTGTTCAAGCACATGCAACTGCTCCAGGCCCATGCCCAGATACGCACGCAACGCAGGCTCGGCAACGTCGCCGGCATGCAGCACTTGCAGGTTATCCCCAGCCAGTTGCAGGCCCAGTTCCACGGCGCGGGCGTCCTGTTCGGCGCGGCGCGGCCGGCCGGAGGTCGGGTGGGCGCCGATGGATACCAGGCTGATGATTTTCGTGCTCATAACCCTTTCCTTTCCTTAAGCCGCATCGCGCTTGGCTTCGTTGCGATAATTCTCAACCGCATCGATCAAGGCTTGAAGAATCTCGGCGCTCTCGCCGATCACCGACAGGTCGGCCCGTTTGATCATGTCGCAGCCAGGATCGAGGTTGATCGCCACCACCTTGTCGCAGGCACCGATGCCTTGCAGGTGCTGGATCGCCCCGGAAATCCCCACCGCCACGTAAACCCGTGCCGTAACCCAGGTGCCGGAGGCGCCGACCTGACGGTCGCGCGCCATAAAGCCATCGTCCACCGCCACTCGGGAGGCGCCTTCGGTAGCGCCCAAGGCTTGGGCGGTCCTGTGGAAAAGTCCCCAGTCCTTGACCCCGTTGCCGCCGGAGAAGATGAACTCGGCTTCGGCCATCGGAATCGCTGCCGGATCGACCGCCACAGCGCCCAAATCTTCGATGCGCGACAGGCTGCGTGCCACGGCTGTGGATAACTCCACCGGTAGCGCTTCGTGACGGGTTTCGCTGACCGGCTCGGCGCATTCAACGGCAGCCAGAATCAAGCGTGCCACCGGGCGCGCAAGGTCCTGCAAACCGGCACCAGCGCGACCGATACACTCCTGATCCTTGACCTGCCAGACCCGCGTGGCCGGTCGTTCGCCCAGTGCGGCAGCAAAGCGTCGGCCCAGTTCACCGCCACCGCTGCGACTGTCCGGCAGCAACCAGTGACGCGGGCTGAACTGGTTATCCACAGCCCGCAGGCCCTGGACCCGTTGTTCCGGTGCATAACCGCTGAATTCGTCGCCATCCAGCACCAGCAAGCGATCGACGCCAGCCGTGGCAAAGGCACTTTCTTTGTGTTCACCGAAGACCACGGCCAACACCGCGCCATCCTTGCCAGCCAGTTGGTGTGCCAGACCAAGCAAGTCGCGGTCGTGGCTGCTCAAGCGGCCGCCGACCATGTCCGGCACCACGCTGATGTAAAACGCGGGTGCAGCCACTTGATGCAGCGGCAATTGCACTTCAACCGCGGCCGAGCGTTTAGTCGCCCCGCCCTGCTGAGCGCCACTGCGGTCGATCCGTTTGATCCCATTGGGGCCGATAAACCCGATCCCGTGAAGATTCTTGCGGATGACGCCGTTAGGCCCCATCCAGCTGTGTTGCGCCGGTTGCATGGCCGCGTGCAGCGGGTGTAGACGGTTGCGGGCGATCCATTCAGCGCGAGGATCGCGGCGGATAATGTCGCTCATCAATGCACCTCCGCAGGTTCACGTTTGGCCGGTGCCGAAGGCTTTCCCGGTGCTGCGTCTTCGAGCAGCGCATCGGCGACCAGTTCAGCAATGTCTTTGATCAGCGGACGCGGTTCAACCACGCCTTCAAGCATCGCGGTGCACTGCGGGCAACCCACGGCCACCAGTTCGGCGCCGGTTTCGCGGATGTCTTCCATGCGCATGTCGGGGATCCGTTGCTTGCCCGGGATGTCGGTGATCGGCGCACCGCCGCCACCGCCGCAGCAGCGCGAACGGAAACCGGAGCGTTCCATCTCTTTGACTTCAATCCCGAGGGCGCGCAGCACTTCACGCGGCGCCTCGTATTCGCCGTTGTAGCGGCCGAGGTAGCACGGGTCGTGATAGGTGACGCTGCTGCCTTTGTGCTGGCCAAGGTTCAGGGCGCCAGCGCCGATGATTTCGGCCATGTAGGTGCTGTGGTGCTGCACGAGGTAGTTGCCGTCGAAGGCGCCGTATTCGTTTTTCAGCACGTGGAAGCTGTGTGGGTCGCAGGTGACAATGCGATTGAAGTTGTATTTCGCCAGGGTCTGGATGTTGCGTTTGGCCAACAGCTGGAAGGTCGCTTCGTCGCCCAGACGTCGGGCCACATCACCGCTGTCGCGCTCTTCAAGCCCGAGCACCGCGAAGTCGACCTTGGCCGCTTTCAGCACTTTGACGAAGGCACGCAGGGTGCGCTGGTTGCGCATGTCGAACGCACCGTCGCCGACCCAGAACAGCACGTCGACGGATTTCTTCTCGCTCATCAGATTGAGGTTCAGATCCGCCGCCCAGTTCATCCGGCCGCCCGGAGCGAAACCGCCTGGGTTGTCGGTGGCGATCAGGTTTTCCAGGACTTCGGCGCCTTTGTTTGGCGTCGCGCCTTTTTCCAGGGTCAGATGGCGGCGCATGTCGACGATGGCATCGACGTGCTCGATCATCATCGGGCATTCCTCGACGCAGGCGCGGCAGGTAGTGCAGGACCACAGGGTTTCGGCATCCACCAGACCGTTGACGATTGGCTGATGCGGGTTACCGGCGTGTTCACCGATGGCTTTGCCTGGATACGGGCTGCCGGCGAATTTCGCATCGGTGCCGCCAGCGAGGCCGACGACCATGTCCTGGATCAGTTTTTTCGGGTTCAGCGGCTGGCCGGCGGCGAACGCCGGGCACGCGGCTTCGCACTTACCGCACTGCACGCAGGCGTCGAAGCCGAGCAGTTGGTTCCAGGTGAAATCCTTGGGTTTTTCCACGCCCAGCGGCGCGTTTGGATCGTTGAGGTCCAGCGGTTTCAAACCGGTGGAGCGACCGCCGCCAAAGCGTTCGGCGCGACGGTGCCAAGCCAGGTGCAGGGCGCCAGCGAAGGCGTGCTTCATCGGCCCGCCCCAGGTCATGCCGAAGAACAGTTCCGAAACGCCCCACAGCACGCCCACGCCGAGAATCGCAGCCACTACCCAGCCGCCGAAGTTTTCCGGGAGGATGCCGGCAACCGGCAGGGTCAACAGGAAGAAGCTTACCGAGAACGCCAGCAGGCTTTTCGGCAAGCGCATCCACGGGCCTTTGGACAGGCGGGCCGGCGGGTTGCGTCGACGCAGGTAGACGAAGATCGCGCCGACGAACATCACGGCCGTCATCAGCAACAGGGCATAACCGAGGATGCGGTTATGCAGGCCGAAACCGTGCACCAGAATCGCCAGCACGATAGACGCCACCGCACCACCGGCCGTGGCCACGTGGGTGTTGGCGATGTATTTGTCCCGCGCGACGACGTGGTGCAAGTCGACCATGTAGCGCTTGGGCATGGCGAACAGGCCGCCGATCAGGTCGACTTTCGAAGCCCGGCCTCGGCGCCACATAGCCACCCGCCGCAACGCGCCCAGAACCGCAAGGCCCAGGGCAGCGAACAACAGGATTGGAAGAAGGGTGTTCAACATGGTGGAGCTCCCAAAGACCGCAGGTCTTGCAGGTCGAGATGCCTTACTCGGTCACTGTGGGAGCGAGCTTGCTCGCGAAGGCGGACTGACATTCAACATCGATGTCGACTGACCCACCGCTTCGCGAGCAAGCTCGCTCCCACAGGGTTTTGTGCAAGCCGTTAGAAGTCTTTGCACAACCGCAGCGCGTCATAGATCGCCGCGTGAGTGTTGCGCTGCGCCACGCAGTCGCCGATGCGGAACAGCAAGTAGCCGTCGCCCGCCTGGCTCAGCGAAGGTTGTGGCTTGATCGCGAACAGGGCCTCGATGTCCATCTGGCCTTTGTTGCGCGAGCCTTCCTTCAGCGCGTAGTAGATTTCTTCGTCCGGGCGCACGCCGTTTTCAACGACGACCTGGTCCACCACCCGCTCCTCTTTGGCGCCGGTGTATTCGTTTTCCAGTACCGCCACCAGCTTGTCGCCTTCGCGGTAGACCTTCTCCAGCATCATGTCCCCGGTCATGATCACTTCTTTGGGGTACATGCTGCGGTAGTAAGTCGGGAACGAGGTGCCGCCAATCGCTACGCCCGGCTTGATGTCGTCAGTGACGATCTCGACCTGGCTCCCCTTGTCGGCGAGGAAGTCGGCGGCCGACATCCCGGTGAACTCGCAAATGGTATCGTAGACCAGCACATTTTTGCCCGGTGCAACCTTGCCATCGAGGATGTCCCAGCTGCTGACCACCAGGCCTTCGGCCGCGCCCCAATGCTCGTTCTGCTCAAGGAATGGATGGCCGCCGACGGCGAGCACCACTACATCTGGACGCAGGTCGAGAATGGTCGCCGCATCGGCGGCCACGCCTAGGCGCAGGTCGACTTTCAAACGCGCCAGTTCCAGCTGGAACCAGCGAGTGATACCGGCGATCTGGTCCCGTTGCGGGGCTTTCGAGGCGGTGGTGATCTGCCCGCCGATGAATTCTTTCTTCTCGAACAGGGTCACGTCGTGGCCACGTTCGGCCGACACACGCGCCGCTTCCATCCCGGCAGGGCCGGCACCGACCACCACAACTTTGCGCTTCACACCGGTCGACTTCTCGATGATGTGCGGCACGCCCATGTATTCACGGGAGGTTGCGGCGTTCTGGATGCACAGCACATCCAGACCTTGGTATTGACGGTCGATGCAGTAGTTGGCGCCGACACATTGTTTGATCTGGTCGACTTGACCCATCTTGATCTTGGCGATCAGGTGCGGGTCGGCGATGTGGGCGCGGGTCATGCCGACCATGTCCACGTAGCCGCCTTCCAGAATACGGGTCGCCTGGTTCGGGTCCTTGATGTTCTGCGCGTGCAGTACCGGGGCCTTGACCACTTCTTTGATACCGGCGGCCAAGTGCAGGAATGGCTCCGGTGGATAACTCATGTTCGGAATAACGTTGGCCAGGGTGTTGTGGGTGTCGCAACCCGAACCCACCACGCCGATGAAGTCGATCATGCCGGTGTCATCGTAGTACTTGGCGATCTGCTTCATGTCTTCGTGGGACAAGCCGTCCGGGTGGAATTCATCACCGCACAGACGGATCCCGACACAGAAATCCGGGCCGACTTCAGCCCGCACAGCCTTGAGCACTTCCAGGCCGAAACGCATGCGGTTCTCGAAGCTGCCGCCCCATTCGTCGGTACGCTTGTTGACTCGCGGGCTCCAGAACTGGTCGATCATGTGCTGGTGCACGGCGGACAGTTCGACGCCGTCCAGGCCACCGGCCTTGGCCCGCGCCGCAGCGCTGGCGTAGTTGCCGATCACCCGCCAGATTTCTTCCGGCTCGATGGTTTTGCAGGTCGCACGGTGCACCGGTTCACGGATACCCGACGGTGACAGCAGGGTTGGCCAATGCTCGCCATCCCAACGCGAGCGTCGGCCCATGTGGGTAATCTGAATCATGATCTTGGCGCCATGCTTGTGCATGGCATCGGCCAGGTTCTGGAAGTGCGGGATGATCCGGTCGTCGGCCAGGTTGACCGACTTCCACCAGCCTTGCGGGCTGTCGATGGCCACACTGGAAGAACCGCCGCAAATCGCCAGGCCGATCCCGCCCTTGGCTTTCTCTTCGTAATACTTGACGTACCGGTCGGTGGTCATGCCGCCGTCGGTGGCATAAACCTCGGCGTGCGCGGTGCTGAGCACGCGGTTGCGGATGGTCAGTTTACCGATCTGGATCGGCTGAAACATTGCTTCGAAAGCCATGGCGGGTTCCTCGACTTACAACGGCTTGACGGTGAACAGGCCGTCGTCGTGGCCTTCTTCTGAACCACCGTAAACCTGTTCGGCAACGGTGCGGATCTTGCTCCCGCGGGCTTGCAGGATCTGGTCCATGGCACCGGCAAACCAGCCAGTGAACATGTAGTCGACCTTGCGCCCGACCTTGCCGTACACATAGACAAATGCCGAGTGTTCGAGCTTGACGCTGGCGGTGCCTTTGTCGAGATCGATGTCCTGGATCTTGAACAGGCCCCAACCGCGTTGCGACAGGCGCTTCATGTAGTGTTCGAACACCGCGACGCCTTCCAGGCCGTGGCATTCAGCTTCTTTTTCACACCAGTGCCAGGCGGACTTGTAGCCGGCCTTGTAGAGGATTTCGGCGTAGGCGTCGGCACCCAGCACTTCCTCGATGCCCATGTGGTTGTTGACGAAGAAGTGACGCGGTACGTACAGCATTGGCAGGGCGTCGGAGGTCCAGACACCGGTTTCGCTGTCGACTTCGATTGGCAATTGCGGGGCGATCTTGGCCATGGAAACTTAACTCCAGAAAAATTTTGCTGTTGCCCCCGGCGCGGTCGGCCGGGGGAAAGGATTCAGAGGGGGGCGGTGGCTTATTCGCCCCAGACGTCCTTCAGGACGTTCACCCAGTTCTCGCCCATGATCTTGCGGACCACGCGCTCGGAGTGGCCGCGCTTCAGCAGGGTTTCGGTCAGGTTCGGGAACTCGCCGACGGTGCGGATGCCCAGCGGGTTGATGATCTTGCCGAAACTGGTCAGGCGACGGGCGTAGCCCTTGTCATGGGTCAGGTATTCGAAAAAGTCCTGGCCATGGCCCTGGGTGAAGTCGGTACCGATGCCAATGGCGTCTTCGCCGACGATGTTCATGGTGTATTCGATGGCTTCGGCGTAGTCGTCGATGGTCGAATCGATGCCTTTGGCCAGGAATGGCGCAAACATGGTCACACCGACGAAACCGCCGTGGTCGGCAATGAACTTGAGTTCTTCATCGGATTTGTTGCGCGGGTGGATTTTCAGACCCGACGGCAGGCAGTGGGAGTAGCACACTGGCTTCTTGGATTCGAGGATGACTTCTTCGGAGGTTTTCGAACCCACGTGGGACAGGTCGCACATGACGCCGACGCGGTTCATCTCGGCAACGATCTCGCGACCGAAGCCCGACAGGCCGCCATCGCGCTCGTAGCAGCCGGTGCCGACCAGGTTCTGGGTGTTGTAGCACATCTGCACGATACCGACGCCCAGCTGCTTGAACACCTCGACGTAGCCGATCTGGTCTTCAAACGCGTGAGCATTCTGGAAGCCGAACAGAATGCCGGTCTTGCCCTGCTCCTTGGCCTTGCGGATATCGGCGGTGGTGCGCACCGGAATCACCAGGTCGCTGTTCTCGCGGATCAGTTTCTGGCTGGCGGCGATATTGTTGACGGTGGCCTGGAAGCCCTCCCACACCGACACGGTGCAGTTGGCCGCAGTCAGACCGCCCTTGCGCATGTCTTCGAACAGCTCGCGGTTCCACTTGGCAATAATCAGACCGTCGATAACGATGCTGTCGGCGTGTAATTCGGCTGGGCTCATCAGGCAGTCCCCTATTAGCGATTCATGCGCCGAATCGTGTGCCGGCGCTTTGGGGCCAGCATATGCCTGAGGGACGGGGCAGCCGGGTGCAAAAACGACAGGGGGTTTGCCGAAAGCGTCAATCCGCGACAAAGGGTCATCGCGGGGCGTGATCACGCACCTGTTCAAGGGCCTGCGCATGGGCCAGAATTCGCCGCATCACTGAATATGCATTGGAAAAAGGGGCGGCGGCGCAATGAAATCGATCTTCCTGGCTTTGGCACTGATAGCGACCGGCGTACAGGCGGCTGAAGAGTCCGACATTAACCCGTGCGATGCGGTCGAAAACGACGTCCAGACCCTGGAATGCTCGGCCTACAGCAGAACTACCGCGGAAGATCTGCTGAAAGACAACTACAAAAGCCTGAACGAGCGCATGCAAACGGCCTACAGCAAGAACCCGGCGCAACTGGCCGACATCACCGCCAAGCTCAAGACCGCCCAACAGCAGTGGCTCAAGACCCGAGACGCAGACTGCGCAGTGGAAGCGTTCCCGGCGACCAGCGGTAGCAAGGCGTTCACCATCGCGCAAAATGATTGCGTGGCGCGGATGAGTGACGAGCGGTCGGAGTTTTTGGAGTCGATTGGGCAGGAGTAATAGCATAAACATGGAGAATCACTTGATCCCACACGAAGTAGTCAGCCTTATCGTTGATGGTGCGTTACCTGTCAGGGCTTGGCGCGAACACCTGAACCTTACACAGGACGAAGTTGCCAAACGCATGGGTATTTCCCAACCGGCCTTCGCCCAGCAAGAGACGGTTGCGAAGCCTCGCAAGGCCACCCGCGAGAAAATTGCCGCGGCGTTTGGCATCACGGCTAATCAACTTGAGCTGTAGGCTGCACACAACCATTTGTGAAAGGGATTGAAATGAAAATCTGCGGCATCGAAATCAAAGGCAGCGAAGCGATCATCGCCGTGGCCTCCCTCGACGGTCAGGCCCTGAGCCACGTCGCTCTGGCGACCAAGAAAATCGCTCTCGACGATGACGACGAAGCCGCCAACGTCAAAGTGTTTGCCGCTCAGGTGGCGTCTTTTGTGCGTGAGAATTCCATTGATCGGATCGCGATCAAGAAGCGCAGCAAGAAAGGCGAGTTCGCCGGTGGTCCGACCACGTTCAAGATCGAGGGCATTTTCCAATTGCTGGAGAGTTGCGAGGTGACGCTGCTGTCGCCGCAGACGATCAATGCGCAGGCGAAAAAACACAACTTCGAACTGCCGGCGACGCTGAACAAGTATCAGCATGAAGCCTACAAAGCCGCGTGTTCGGCGCTGATGAAGAAGTAAATCGGACTTAACAGGGATTATCTGTGGGAGCGAGCTTGCTCGCGATGGCGGTATTCCTGCCGCAGAAAATGCGTTGGATGTACTGACGTCATCGCGAGCAAGCTCGCTCCCACAGTGGATTTGTGTCTAGCTCAATACCATCATCAGACCAACTCCCGCCCATCGCCCAAGCGCCGGCGATCCTCACGTGGACACCGCGCAAACTTCGCCCGATAACTGCGGGTGAAATACGACGGCGATTCAAACCCGCACGCGATACTCACTTCCAGCACGCTCATGTCGGTCTGGCGCAACAACTGCTGAGCTTTCTCCAGCCTCAACCGCAAGTAGAAATTGCTCGGCGTGTCGTTCAAGTGCAGCCGAAACAGGCGCTCCAGTTGCCGACGCGTCACCTTGATCGATTCGGCCAGCTCCAACGTGCTCAGCGGCGGCTCGCTGTGCTGCTCCATCTCGCCAATCACATGCACCAGTTTCTTGTTGCTGATGCCATAGCGCGTCGCGACTTCCATGCGCTGGTGGTCTTTGCGCGGACGGATACGCCCGAGTACGAATTGTTCGCTGACCTGGATCGCCAGTTGCGGGCCGTGGGCCTGGGCGATGAGGTCGAGCATCAGGTCGATGGACGCGGTGCCGCCCGCCGAGGTGATGCGCCGACGGTCGATCTCGAACAGCTCCTGGGTGACGCTGAGCTGTGGATAGGATTCCTTGAAGGCGTCGATGGCTTCCCAGTGCAGGGTCAGGCGATGGCCATCAAGCAGGCCGGCTTCGGCGAGGATGAAACTGCCGGTGTCGATGGCGCCGAGCGTCACGCCTTCGTTGTCCAGCCGACGCAACCAGTGCTCCAGCGCCGGGGTGGCGAACTTCAAGGGTTCGAACCCGGCGACCACCAGGAGCGTCGCACCTTTCTTCAGCGGCTCGAGCGCCGCATCGGCGTTGACCGACATGCCGTTGCTGGCCAGTACCGCCCCACCGTCCGCGCTGAGCACATGCCAGCGGTACAGCTCGCCACGAAAGCGATTGGCTACCCGCAACGGCTCAATGGCCGAGATAAATCCAATCGCCGAAAAACCCGGCATCAACAAGAAGTAGAAATCCTGGGACATGGAGCGCACTCGACTGGCAGGTAACGAGAGGGCGGGGAGCGTGTGGACGTTGATACGCCACTTGTCGAAGGCAATCAAGAGCACAGGTCGCCGCAGTGCAAGAGCTGGTCGCCGCAGTGCGCTTTAGCGGGCCTTAAGCTGCGTAACTTGGCATCACCGGCGCACAAAGACGACCGGACCCACAATAACGAACTGCCGAGGAAACCTGAGATGAAACGACTGATCAGCAGCTGTGTTCTTGCACTCAGCGGTACCGCTTTCCTGAGCGCCAGTGTCATGGCGGCCGAACCTGCTTCATGCCAGAACGTGCGCATGGGCGTCGTGAACTGGACCGATGTAATCGCCACCAGCGCCATGACCCAGGTATTGCTCGACGGCCTCGGCTACAACACCAAACAAACCAGCGCTTCCCAGCAAATCATCTTCGCCGGGATCCGCGACCAGCGCCTGGACCTGTTCCTGGGTTACTGGAATCCGCTGATGACCCAGACCATCTCCCCGTTCGTCGATGGCAAGCAGGTCAAAGTGCTTGAAGCGCCTAGCCTCAAAGACGCCCGCGCCACCCTCGCCGTTCCGACTTACCTTGCCGACAAGGGCCTGAAAACCTTCGCCGACATCGCCAAGTTCGAAAAAGAACTGGGCGGCAAGATCTACGGCATCGAGCCAGGTTCGGGTGCCAACACCCAGATCAAGGAAATGATCGCCAAGAACCAGTTCGGCCTCGGCAAATTCCAACTCGTTGAATCCAGTGAAGCCGGGATGCTGTCGGCGGTCACCCGTGCCACCAAACGCAACGAAGCCATTGTGTTCTTCGGCTGGGCGCCGCACCCGATGAACGTCAACGTGAAGATGACCTACCTCACCGGCAGCGAAGATGCCCTGGGCCCGAACGAAGGCATGGCCACCGTCTGGACCGTTACCTCGCCGAACTACGCGCAACAATGCCCGAACATCGGCAAGTTGCTGAGCAACCTGACGTACACCGCCGAAGACGAGAGCCGGATGATGCAGCCGCTGCTGGATCACAAGGATGCCTTCGAATCGGCCAAGCAATGGCTCAAGGATCACCCGCAAGACAAGCAACGCTGGCTGGAAGGTGTGACCACCTTCGATGGCAAACCGGCGGCTGAAAACCTGCAACTGACCAGCAAATAAACCGAACCGAACCACCGATTCGCAGCCCGACCGGGCTGCGAACGGGACCACCACGCCTGCAAGGAACCATCAAATGAACCACGACGTCATCATCACCTGCGCACTCACCGGTGCTGGCGACACGACCAGCAAGAGCCCACACGTGCCGGTCACCCCGAAACAAATCGCCGCAGCCGCCGTTGAAGCGGCCAAGGCCGGCGCCACGGTGGTCCACTGCCACGTACGCAACCCCGAAACCGGCAAATTCAGCCGTGACGTGGCGCTGTACCGTGAAGTGATGGAGCGCATCCGCGAGGCGGACGTCGACATCATCGTCAACCTCACCGCCGGCATGGGCGGCGACCTGGAAATTGGCGCTGGCGAGAACCCGATGGAGTTCGGCCCGAACACCGATCTGGTCGGCCCGCTGACCCGTCTGGCTCACGTTGAAGAATTGCTGCCGGAAATCTGCACCCTGGACTGCGGCACCCTGAACTTCGGCGACGGCGACACTATCTACGTGTCCACCCCTGCCCAGTTGCGTGCTGGCGCCAAACGCATTCAAGAGCTGGGCGTGAAAGCCGAGCTGGAAATTTTCGACACCGGTCACCTGTGGTTCGCCAAACAGTTGATCAAGGAAGGCCTGCTCGACGACCCGCTGTTCCAGCTCTGCCTGGGCATCCCATGGGGCGCGCCGGCCGACACCACTACCATGAAAGCCATGGTCGACAACCTGCCCGCCAACGCGGTGTGGGCCGGCTTCGGCATCGGTCGCATGCAGATGCCGATGGCGGCGCAAGCGGTGCTGCTCGGTGGCAACGTGCGAGTCGGGCTGGAAGACAACATCTGGCTGGACAAGGGCGTACTGGCGACCAACGGCCAACTGGTCGAACGCGCCTCGGAAATCCTCAGCCGCCTCGGCGCCCGGGTTCTGACACCGGCTGAAGGCCGGGCAAAAATGGGCCTGACCAAGCGCGGTTGAACCAAACCTACATCTAACCCTGTGGGAGCGAGCTTGCTCGCGATGGCGTCAGTACACCCAACGCATCTTCTGCGGCCGGAATACCGTCATCGCGAGCAAGCTCGCTCCCACAGGGGCTCACCGAACTCTTTAGGACATCGCCATGACCTTCATCACCGAAATCAAAACCTTCGCCGCCCTGGGCAGCGGTGTCATCGGCAGCGGCTGGGTATCCCGCGCCCTCGCCCACGGCCTTGACGTGGTGGCCTGGGACCCGGCGCCCGGTGCCGAAGCCGCACTGCGCAAACGCGTCGCCAATGCGTGGGGCGCGCTGGAGAAACAAGGCCTGGCACCGGGTGCCTCGCAGGACCGTCTGCGCTTTGTCGCGACCATCGAAGAGTGTGTTCGCGATGCCGATTTCATTCAGGAAAGCGCCCCCGAGCGTCTGGACCTGAAACTGGAACTGCACAGCAAAATCAGCGCGGCAGCCAAGCCCAATGCCCTGATCGGCTCGAGCACTTCGGGCCTGTTGCCGAGCGAGTTTTACGAGAGCTCGACGCACCCGGAACGCTGCGTGGTTGGCCACCCGTTCAACCCGGTTTACCTGCTGCCGCTGGTGGAAGTGGTCGGCGGCAAAAACACCGCGCCGGAAGCCGTTCAAGCGGCGATGAAAGTGTATGAATCCTTAGGCATGCGTCCGCTGCATGTGCGCAAGGAAGTGCCCGGTTTTATCGCCGACCGCTTGCTCGAAGCGCTCTGGCGCGAGGCGCTGCACCTGGTCAACGACGGTGTGGCGACCACCGGTGAAATCGACGACGCGATCCGCTTTGGCGCAGGCCTGCGCTGGTCGTTCATGGGCACCTTCCTGACTTACACCCTGGCCGGCGGCGATGCGGGCATGCGGCACTTCATGGCGCAATTCGGTCCGGCATTGCAGTTGCCGTGGACGTATCTGCCGGCACCGGAACTGACCGACAAGCTGATTGATGACGTGGTCGACGGCACCAGCGATCAACTGGGCAAACACAGCATTTCGGCGCTGGAGCGCTATCGTGATGATTGCTTGCTGGCAGTGCTCGAAGCGGTGAAGACCACCAAAGAGAAGCATGGGATGGCCTTCAGCGAATAATGAGCCAGCAGGACCGACCCCATCGCGAGCAAGCTCGCTCCCACAGTTGATCTGCGTCGTTCACAGAACCAATGTGGGAGCGAGCTTGCTCGCGATGGGGGCCATCCAGTCAACACACATTTTGGATCACTCATCATGCCCGCCTTGACCACCTACCAAACCAAAATCATCCCCGACTGGGTCGACTACAACGGCCACCTGCGCGACGCCTTCTACCTGCTGATTTTCAGCTACGCCACCGATGCCCTGATGGATCGGCTGGGCATGGACAGCAACAATCGCGAAGCCAGCGGCAACTCGCTGTTTACCCTAGAGCTGCACCTCAATTACCTGCACGAAGTGAAGCTCGATGCCGACGTCGAAGTGCGAACCCAGATCATCGGCCACGACAGCAAACGCCTGCACCTCTATCACAGCCTGCATCTGGTGGGAGATGAAAAGGTACTGGCCAGCAACGAACAAATGCTGCTCCACGTCGACCTCGCCGGCCCGCGCTCAGCACCGTTCAGCGAAGTCACGCTGAGCAAGCTGCAAGCCATCGTCGCCGAGCAAACCGACCTTCCCGCCCCCGACTACATTGGCCGAGTGATCGCGTTACCGCCTAAAAAATAACAAGGAGATCGCCATTGAACACCGCCGCTGCTTTTGCCGACTTCCGTACTTACCCGTTGATCAGCGCGTTGACCGCCGTGCAAACCCTGGCGGACCGCATTCACGTGCAATGGGCTGACGGTCGTCTCAGCCCTTTCCATCACCAATGGTTGCGCGACAACTGCCCGTGCCCGCTGTGCGTCTACACCGTGACGCGCGAACAGGTGCTGGAAATCGTCGATGTCGCGCAAGACCTGACGCCGTCAAAGGCACACGTCGATGCCGAAGGTTGCCTCAACGTCGAGTGGCAAGACGGCCACCTCAGCCGCTTCGATCCTGGCTGGTTACGCGCCCACGCCTATGACGATGAGTCCCGCGCCGAACGTCGCGCCGCCAAGCCCAAAAGCCAGCTGTGGAACAGCAACCTGAAGCTGCCGGTATTCGACTACCAGGCGCTGATGAACGACAACGACGCCTTGCTGCAATGGCTGTTGGCGGTGCGCGACATCGGCCTGACTCAAGTGCGTGGCGTGCCCACCGAACCCGGCTCGTTGAAGCTGATTGCCCAGCGGATTTCCTTCATCCGCGAGAGCAATTTCGGCGTGCTGTTCAACGTGCAATCCAAGGCCGATGCCGACAGCAACGCCTACACTGCTTTCAACCTGCCGCTGCACAGCGACTTGCCGACCCGGGAGTTGCAACCGGGGCTGCAATTTCTGCATTGCCTGGTCAATGATGCCGAGGGCGGCGAGAGCATTTTCGTCGACGGTTTCGCCATTGCCCACGCCTTGCGCGAGGAAGATCCCGAGTCGTTCAAAGCCTTGTGCGACATCCCCGTGGAGTTTCGCAACAAGGACCGCCACAGCGACTATCGCTGCCTGGCGCCGATCATCGCCCTGGATGCGTTGGGACAGGTTTCGGAGATCCGCATGGCGAACTTTTTGCGCGGGCCGTTTGATGCATCGATGGAAGACATGCCCAAGCTCTACCGCGCTTATCGGCGCTTTATTGCCATGACCCGCGAAGCGCGCTTCCGGGTGATGACGCGGCTCAACCCCGGCGAATTGTGGTGCTTCGATAACCGTCGCACGCTACACGCCCGCAACGCCTTCGACCCCGCCACCGGGGCCCGGCATTTCCAGGGTTGCTACATCGATCGTGATGAGTTGTTGTCGCGGATATTGGTGTTGCAACGCTAGACCGCGTCACCGCTCATCGCGAGCAAGCTCGCTCCCACAGGGATTTGCATCGGACACAGTATTTGTGCACGACACAGTTCCAATGTGGGAGCGAGCTTGCTCGCGATGGCGTTAGTCCATACACCATATCTTCCTGATTCACAGGCAAAAAAAACCCCGATCAAGCCGTGACAAGATCGGAGCTGAGGAGGGTACTGTTGAGGAGCCGTTGCGCGAGGGTGACCAAACCTTCGTGTAGCCAGCTGAATCCAGTGTGCCCACTCTCATCTCTGGCAAGTTAGCCGAAAACGACCTGTTCATAGGTATTGCGGCCATTGCGACAAATCGTCCTTGCCGCCACTTCGCACCCCTATGAGAATCGAACCAAGACACCGTTCCCTAAAGAAGGATTGCGTCATGATGCACGCCGATTTGATAGACCAGGAAGACCTGTTGGGCCAGTTGAAGTCATTGGGTTTTCAAGTGCCGAGCGGGGCCACGGCCGAGCAGGCTTGCGAGTGCGCAGTGCGCGGTTTGAACGATGAACGGGCGATGACGCTGCGTACGATGGTCAAGCAGATGTACACCAGCAGCGCGACCATCCTGCCGGCCGTACGCCAGGCGATCGACAAGCAATTGTTGCCAGCCTTGGCGGCCTATCAACAGAGCCGTAGCGCCTGAATACTTTCTCACACTGATCGTTCCCACGCTCTGCGTGGGAATGCAGCCCGGGACGCTCCGCGTCCCTGCCGAAGCGGACGCAGAGCGTCCATTGAGGCATTCCCACGCAGAGCGTGGGAACGATCAGGTCGAAGGACTAGAGACGGACGCTGGCGAACGTCGACTCATTGCGCGCCTGGCTCAACGCCGACAACGGCCCGGACAACGGCGACAGCACCAAGGCTTGCGGCAGCGGCATCATCGCCACCTGTTGCGTGGTGTTCGAACCTACGCGCTCGTCACGTGGCGGAATGCCGAAGTATTCGCGGTAGCACTTGGAGAAGTGCGGCGTGGACACGAAGCCACAGACCGACGCCACTTCGATGATCGACATCGGCGTTTGCTTGAGCAGTTGCCGAGCCCGGATCAGGCGCAGTTTCAGGTAGTAGCGCGATGGCGAGCAGTGCAGGTATTTCTGGAACAGACGCTCCAGCTGACGACGCGAAACAGCGACATACACCGCCAGTTCATCGAGGTCGATCGGCTCTTCCAGATTGGCCTCCATCAGCGCGACGATTTCCTGCAGTTTTGGCTGATTGGTGCCCAGCATGTGCTTGAGCGGTACGCGCTGGTGATCCTGCTCGTTGCGGATGCGCTCGTAGACGAACATTTCCGAAATCGCGGCGGACAGTTCACGACCGTGATCGCGGCTGATCAGGTGCAGCATCATGTCCAGTGGCGCGGTGCCACCGGAACTGGTGAAACGGTTGCGGTCGAGGGTGAACAAGCGGGTGCTCATGGCCACACGAGGAAAGGCTTCCTGCATCGAAGCCAGGCATTCCCAGTGCACGCTGCAATCGAATCCGTCCAGCAGGCCGGCGCACGCCAGGGCCCAGCTGCCGGTGCAGACCGCACCAAGACGGCGCGACTGGCGAGCCTGGCTTTGCAGCCATGACACGTGTTCACGGGTAACAGTGCGCTGGATGCCGATACCGCCGCAAACAATGATGGTGTCCAGGGGTGGCGCTTTGTGCATGGAGCAATCGGGGGTGATCTGCAGACCATCACTGGCCCAGACCTGACCGCCATCGACGGTGAGCGTCGACCAGCGATACAACTCGCGACCGGACAATTGGTTGGCCATGCGCAGAGGTTCTACTGCGGAGGCCAGAGAAATAAGCGTGAAATTGTCCAGCAGCAGAAAGCCGATGGATTGAGGCGCACGGTTCTGGGGTTGGGCCCCCGAGTTGAACGTCGTCATCGCGGTATCTCCTCACACAAAGCGGGTGATGGCCTCAGGCGGAGGCTCTTGTTATTGCCATCGTTCTCGCGTGGGAGACGGGCTTTGTAATGACAGAGCAATTGCCATGCCTAAAATTGAATGGCCATTCAATAACTCCTGAAAACGACGTCGCGGCGTGTCTATATAAGCCGTGCGCAGAGTGGGGGTTATAAGTGCCATTATCGGCGGGAGGCGCTCTGCCCCGTTGGGCTTGAGCAAATCGGTAGCACTTGTGGGAACAGGGCTACAGCGACCTGAAGGAGAGTGTCACCGCAGGCACAGTCGACAGGCGGTAATGGCCAACTTGGATCCCTGGCCGTGGGTCAGTCACTTATCTGTAAGCGACGCGCCAAAACGTGGCGCGTTTTAATTTGGGTGTTCACTTAGTGCGCAGTTTTGACTGGTCTGGCGTCTCGCGACCAGGCTCGCCACACAATTGATTGCATTCCCTGTCGGAGCGAGCCTGCTCGCGATTGGGGTCGACTCGGTGTCAGCACTCAACCGCGCTGACCGCCAACCCGCCGCGTGATGTCTCTTTGTATTTGTCATGCATGTCCGCACCGGTGTCACGCATGGTCCGGATCACCCGATCCAGCGAGATAAAGTGCTGACCATCACCGCGCAACGCCATCTGCGCCGCGTTGATCGCTTTTACGGCTGCTATCGCATTGCGCTCGATGCACGGCACCTGGACCAGCCCGCCCACCGGATCGCAGGTCAGACCGAGGTTATGTTCCAGGCCGATTTCCGCCGCGTTGCACAGCTGCTCCGGCGTGGCACCGAGAATCTCCGCCAACCCCGCCGCCGCCATCGCACACGCCGAACCGACTTCCCCCTGGCAACCGACTTCGGCACCGGAGATCGAAGCGTTTTTCTTGCACAGAATCCCCACCGCAGCGGCGCTGAGGAAGTAGTCGACTACGTTGGCGTCCGTCACTGCTTCGCTGAACTTCATGAAGTAATGCAGCACCGCCGGAATGATCCCCGCCGCGCCGTTGGTCGGCGCTGTCACCATGCGCCCGCCAGCGGCGTTTTCTTCGTTGACCGCCAGGGCGAACAGGTTGACCCACTCCATGGCACTCAAGGTCGAACCGATGACATTGGGTTTACCCAACTCTTGAAGGCTGCGATGCAATTTGGCCGCACGACGACGCACATTCAATCCGCCGGGCAGGATGCCTTCGTGCTTGAGGCCCTGCTCGACGCAATCCTGCATGGCGCGCCAGAGTTTCATCAGGCCGCTGCGGATTTCTTCTTCGCTGCGCCAGACCTTTTCGTTGGCCATCATCAGTTCAGCCACGCGCAGGTTGTGCTGCTTACACAGGCTGAGCAGTTCGGCAGCGCTGGAGAAATCGTACGGCAACACCGTGCTGTCCAGATCGACCACGCCGCTGGACGCCTGCGCTTCATCGACGACAAAACCGCCACCGATGGAATAGTAGGTGTCGCGATGCAGCTCGCCGTGATCGCCTTCGACAATCAAGGTCATCGCGTTGGGATGGAATGGCAGGTTTTCGTCGATCAGGCGCATGTCCCGGGCCCAGATGAACGGGACCGACAAGCGACCGTCGAGCAACAAGGTGCGGGTTTCGCGCAGGGTTTCGATACGAATGCCGATTTGCGACGGATCGATCGCATCCGGCCACTCGCCCATCAGGCCCATGATCACCGCGTTGTCGCTGCCGTGACCGATGCCCGTGGCCGACAACGACCCGTAAAGCTGAACCTCGACGCGCCGTACTTGCTCCAAAAGACCCTGTTCACGCAAACCTTGCACGAACAGCGCGGCGGCCCGCATAGGCCCCACGGTGTGCGAGCTGGATGGGCCGATGCCGATTTTGAACAGGTCGAAAACGCTGATAGCCATTACTGCCGAACTCCTGGATGTGCCGACTCCAGACGCAAAGGCGCCCAGTGGCGGAGCTGCTACGCTCAAGCTGCAATCCGCCGAGATGGCCGCATCATCAGGCTTTTGTCATGTCGTTCGACGTCTCACACCGACGCACTCATGCCCACTAACGCCGCGAGGCGGCGACGCAATGTTTTCGCCGTTTTTTAGCGGATCAGAGGGGAAAAAAGGGCTGAAAAAAGCTGTAAACGACGTCACCGACACTGGATGCGACCATCCCTGTACTGGTTACGACGCCCCCTGTAGGCGTCAGATTTTCACTGGTACATGATCGTATCGACTCGATTGCAAGGCGCCGTGGTAGAGCTGTCTCCAAAACGCCATCCAACCGCAACCTATAAGTGCGGTGGTCCAGTCGGAACACTGCCAAAAAAAACACCAAGGAGTCCATCCATGAAAGGTTCCCCGTCGTTGTTGTTGGCCGCCATGCTGAGTCTGCCGTTACTGGCTCAAGCTGCAGAACCCGCTCAGTGCAGTACCGTAAACTTCTCTGATGTCGGCTGGACGGACATCACCGCAACAACCGCCACCACCAGCGTCGTGCTCGACGCCCTCGGCTACAAGACCAAAACCACGATGATTTCCGTGCCGGTGACCTACAAGTCCCTGGCCGACGGCAAGAACATGGACGTGTTCCTCGGTAACTGGATGCCGACCATGGAAAACGACATCAAGGCTTATCGTGATGCCGGCACCGTCGACGTCGTGCGCACCAACCTGACCGGCGCCAAGTACACCCTCGCCGTGCCGCAAGCGCTGTACGACAAAGGGCTGCATGACTTCGCCGACATCGCCAAATTCAAGAAAGAGCTCGACGGCAAGATCTATGGCATCGAACCTGGAAACGACGGTAACCGCCTGATCCAGAGTATGATCGACAAGAACGCCTTCGGCCTTAAAGACGCTGGTTTCAAAGTGGTCGAGTCCAGCGAAGCCGGCATGTTGTCTCAGGTTGACCGCGCCCAAAAACGCGACACCGCCGTGGTGTTCCTCGGCTGGGCGCCGCACCCGATGAACAAACGCTTCAAGATCCAATACCTCACCGGTGGTGACGATTTCTTCGGACCGGACTTCGGTGCCGCCACCGTGGCGACCAACACCCGCAAGGGGTACGTCCAGGAATGCAGCAACGTTGGACAGTTGCTGAAAAATCTGGAATTCACAGTCGACATGGAGAGCTCGCTGATGGGCAACATCCTGGATGACAAAATGAAGCCTGACGCGGCCGCCAAGGCCTGGCTGAAAAAGAACCCACAGGTCCTCGATACCTGGCTCGCTGGCGTGACCACCATTGACGGTAAACCAGGCCTGGAGGCCGTTAAAGCCAAGCTCGCGCAGTAATCGCTTACGCCGGGCGGGTTCGCTCGCCCGGGCTGTTTATTTCCTTGCATGCGGACGTTCACTACCATGCTGATTGATCAGAAAATCCCTTTAGGCCAGTACATCGCGGGCTTCGTTGAATGGTTGACGCAACACGGCGCCAGCACGTTCGACGCAATCGCCGTGTCACTGGAAACGATGATCCACGGCGTGACTTTTGCGCTGACCTGGTTCAACCCGCTGGCATTGATCGGCCTCATCGCGCTACTGGCACACTTCATTCAACGAAAGTGGGGGCTGACCGTTTTCGTCATCGCCTCCTTCTTGCTGATCCTCAATCTGGGGTACTGGCAGGAAACCATGGAAACCCTCGCCCAGGTGCTCTTCGCGACCCTGGTCTGCGTAGTCATCGGCGTGCCGTTGGGCATCGTCGCTGCGCACAAACCGATGTTCTACACATTGATGCGTCCGGTGCTCGATCTCATGCAGACCGTGCCGACCTTCGTGTACCTCATTCCTACCCTGACCCTCTTCGGTCTGGGTGTGGTCCCGGGCCTGATTTCAACGGTAGTGTTCGCGATTGCCGCGCCTATCCGCCTGACTTACCTGGGTATTCGCGATGTTCCGGAAGAACTGATGGACGCGGGCAAGGCCTTTGGCTGCTCGCGACGTCAGCTGCTCTCGCGAATCGAACTGCCCCACGCCATGCCAAGCATCGCGGCCGGTATCACCCAGTGCATCATGCTGTCGTTGTCGATGGTGGTGATCGCGGCACTGGTGGGCGCCGACGGCCTGGGCAAACCCGTGGTCAACGCACTGAACACTGCTGATATCGCCCTGGGCTTCGAAGCAGGCCTGGCGATCGTACTGCTGGCGATCATGCTCGACCGTATCTGCAAACAACCCGAAGCTAAAGTAGGGGGTGACGCATGAGCATTATTCGCTTCGATAACGTCGACGTTATCTTCTCCAAGGATCCACGCGAGGCTCTCAAGCTGCTGGATCAAGGCATGACCCGTAACGAGATCCTGAAAAAGACCGGGCAGATCGTTGGCGTGGAAAAGGCCAGCCTGGACGTCGAAAAAGGTGAAATCTGCGTACTGATGGGCCTGTCCGGCTCCGGCAAGTCCAGTCTGCTGCGCTGCATCAACGGCCTCAACACGGTTAGCCGTGGCAAGCTGTTCGTCGAGCACGAAGGCAGGCAGATAGACATTGCCTCCTGCACCCCGGCAGAACTGAAAATGATGCGCACCAAGCGCATTGCGATGGTGTTTCAGAAGTTCGCCCTGATGCCTTGGCTGACCGTTCGCGAGAACATCAGCTTCGGTCTGGAAATGCAGGGTCGCCCTGAAAAAGAGCGGCGCAAACTGGTGGACGACAAGCTTGAGCTGGTGGGCCTGACCCAATGGCGCAACAAGAAACCCAACGAGCTGTCCGGTGGTATGCAACAACGTGTGGGCCTGGCCCGCGCCCTGGCGATGGACGCCGACATCCTGCTGATGGACGAACCGTTCTCGGCACTCGACCCGCTGATCCGCCAAGGCCTGCAAGACGAACTGCTGGAACTGCAACGCAAGCTGCACAAAACCATCGTGTTCGTGAGTCACGACCTCGATGAGGCCCTGAAGCTCGGCAGCCGTATCGCGATCATGAAAGACGGCCGGATCATCCAGTACAGTAAGCCGGAAGAGATCGTCTTGAACCCGGCGGACGACTATGTGCGGACCTTCGTGGCCCACACCAACCCGCTGAACGTTCTGTGCGGTCGCAGCCTGATGCGCACCCTGGACAACTGCAAACGCATCAACGGCTCCGTCTGCCTCGATCCGGGCGGCGATTCGTGGCTGGACCTGGCAGAAGGCAACACCATCAAGGGTGCCCGTCAGAACGGTGCGAGCCTGGATCTGCAGAACTGGATTCCAGGGCAAGCGGTTGAAGGCCTGGGCCGTCGCCCAACGCTGGTGGACTCCAACATCGGCATGCGCGATGCGCTGCAGATTCGTTATCAGACCGGCAACAAACTGGTGCTGCACGACAACAACAAAGTGGTCGGGATTCTCGGCGACAGCGAGCTGTATCACGCGCTGCTCGGCAAGAACCTGGGGTAAGGCAGCAGACACAAAAACGCCGCGAGAGGATCGCGGCGTTTTTGTTTATGGGATATAGATCTTGATCGTTCCCACGCTCCGCGTGGTAATGCATCCGGTGACGCTCCGCGTCACGATTCAAAAGCGGACGCAGAGCGTCCGGGGCGGCATTCCCACGCAAAGCGTGGGAACGATCAGGTATTAGCTTTGCGAGTGATGGCCCCTTCGCGGGCAAGCCCGCTCCCACAAGGACAGTGACAATCCTGTGGGAGCGGGCTTGCCCGCGATGGAAGCGACGCGGTGCTTCAGACTGAAACACTGAGCCCTATCGAAACTCAGCTATAAACCCGGCCAAGGAGCTGGCGATGGCTTTCAAACTGATCGAGCACGTCACGGGTGATCTGATCCGCAGTGAAGCCCATCAGGTCATAGTCCTGGCTGCCGTTGTGCAGGTACACCTCGGCGCGGTAATAGCGCGCACGCGGTTCATCGGCACTTTCCGCCGAAACCGTGTCGCTCGCCGCTGCCAGATAGCCATCCAGGCTTACTTCGTAGACAAAAGGGTTGCCCTCTTCCATCTCGATCCGCACGCCCATGCAACGCTTGGACTTGCCCAGCAGCGTTTGCACATTCAGCCCTTGGGCACGCAATTGCACCGCCGCATCTTCCAGCGCCGGGCTGACTTGTTTGTCCATGAAACGCTGAACGATCGACTGGTTCGGCTGCAGATCCAATTGAGTCAAACGCTCACTGAAACCACGACGACCGCGCGCAGCCAGTTCCGCCTGCTCCTGTTCGATCTGCACGTCCTGGCGCATCGCCTTGTGCAAGCCGAACATGAAGAACACCAGCACTACCGAGAACGGCAGGCCGGCCAGCACCACCATGGTTTGCATGGCTTCGAAGTTACCGGCGAACAGCAGGCCGATGGTCACCAGGGTAATGACCGCCGACCAGAAAATCCGCAGCCAGTGCGGCGCATCTTCATCGACGTTGCCACCCTTGCAGGAAAGGTTGGCCATCATCACCGCGCCGGAATCCGCCGGGGTCAGGAACAACACGAAACCGACAAAGATCGACACGCCGATCACAATCTTCGACGCAGGATAATGTTCAAGCAGTTGGTAGATCGCCATGGACGGCTGTTCGAGCGCCGTCTTCCCGAGCTCCACCGCCCCATGGTTCATCACCAGGTCCAAGGCCGAGTTACCAAAGATCGACAGCCACGCCAGGGTGAAACCCAGCGGGATCAGCAGCACGCCGGCCACCAGTTCACGCACCGTACGACCACGGGAAATACGCGCGATGAACATGCCGACGAATGGGGCCCAGGAAATCCACCAGGCCCAATAGAACAAGGTCCACAGGCCCAACCAGCGGTCGGACTTCTCACTGTCGCCTTCGTACACATAGAGATCGAAGGTTTTCAGCACCACACCGTTCAGGTAGTCACCGATGTTTTGCACGAAGCCATTGAGCAGGTGCAGGGTCGGGCCGAACAGCAGCACGAAAATCAGCAGGCCGCTGAACAGCACGATGTTCAGGTTGGACAGACGGCGAATACCGTTTTCCACGCCCGACACGGCGGCGATGGTCGCCACGGTGCTCATCACGATGATCACGATCAGCAGGTTGGTGTTGCTGTGTGCCATGCCGAACAGGTTTTCCAGGCCCGAGGACACTTGCAGCGAACCAATCCCCAGGTTCGTCACCAGCCCCAGCAGGGTCACGAACATGCCGAAGCCGTCCACGGCATGACCGGCCGCGCCTTTGACCCAACGCTCGCCCACCAGCGGATACAGCGCCGAACGCAGCGCCAGCGGCTGGTTGTGACGGTACGCGAAGTACGCCACGGCCAAACCGACCAGGGCATAAATCGCCCAGCCATGCAGGCCCCAGTGCAGGAACGTCAGCTGCACGGCCTGACGCGCGGCCATGTTGCTGGCCGAAACGCCTTCCGGCGGATTGAAGTAATGGTCCAGCGGCTCCGAAGCGCCGAAGTACAACAGCGAGATGCCGATACCCGACGAGAACAACATCCCCGCCCAGGCGCCGTAGCTGAAGTCCGGAGTATCGTCCTTGCTGCCCAGTTTGAGCTTGCCGTAGGACGAAAACGCCAGGCCGACGACGAATACCAAATAAGCGGCAATCACCACCATGTAGTACCAGCCGAAGCTGCGGGACAACCAGGCCTGGGCAATACCGAGCAATCTGCCGGCCTCTTGCGGGGCGATGATCAGAATGGCGGTCAACAACAGGATCAGCGCGGTAGAGGTGTAGAACACCCAACCGTTGACCGTCACCTTCTCGGGTGGGGTCTTTATTAGAGAGGCAGAACTCATGGCACAGATGCTCCAGGCAGTGCGAGAGAAGAACACAAGGCAACGCGTTACCCGACCAATCGGTTAGTTGGCAGCCGACCGGCGGGTGATATAAAGACACCCCGAAAAAAGCCCGAAGCCCGGGAGCGCCAGCGCGCGTGGGTTTCGAGCGTTTTGTGATGTCGTTTTTCCGCTAACTACGTGTAGGAAAAACCTGTAGGCAGCGACGAATTGTCGCAGATCTTATTCTTTGTTGATTGAACGTTCAATCAAAACAAAATAGACTGGCCCTCAATCCGGCAGGCTTATTCGCCCACCGGGAGGCCTAAGGAGATGTGCAAGATGCCCAAGGTCGGTATGCAACCCATCCGTCGTCAGCAACTGATTGAAGCCACGCTACAGGCCGTCGATCAGGTCGGCATGGGGGACGCCAGCATTGCGCTGATCGCCCGTTTGGCCGGTGTCTCGAATGGCATCATCAGTCACTATTTTCAGGACAAGAATGGCCTGATCGCCGCCACGATGCGGTATCTGATGAGTGTCCTCAGCGAGAACGTCACCGCGCGCCGTCAGGCGCTGGCAGATGACAGCCCACGGGCGCATCTGCAGGTGATTATCGAAGGCAACTTCGACGCCAGCCAGGTCAATGGCCCGGCAATGAAAACCTGGTTGGCCTTCTGGGCCACCAGCATGCACCAGCCGTCTTTGCACAGGTTGCAGCGGATCAACGATCACCGTCTGTATTCCAACCTGTGCTGCCAGTTCCGCCGTACGTTGCCGCTTGATCAAGCGCGCAGCGCCGCCCGGGGCCTGGCAGCCCTCATTGACGGTTTGTGGTTGCGCGGCGCGCTGTCGGGAGATGCTTTCGACACCGAGCAGGCGCAACGGATCGCTTACGAATACATGGATATCCAATTGGCCAAGCAGGTGAGTTAGAGCACACATAAAACGCTCAGCCACCTGAACCGCCACTGATCAGCGATGCCCAGGCTACACGGCACGCCCAGTGGTCAACGCCAACCACTTATGCACTTGCGAGGACTTTATGGCCCGTTTCGAACTGCAAAAACTCTACATCGATGGCGGCTACAGTGACGCCAGCAGCGACGCCACCTTCGAAGCCATCAACCCGGCTAACGGTGAAGTCCTCGCAATCGTTCAGCGTGCGACCAAGGCAGACGTCGAGCGTGCGGTGGTCAGCGCCGAAAAGGGCCAGAAAATCTGGGCTGCGATGACCGCAATGGAGCGTTCGCGCATCCTGCGCCGTGCCGTCGACATCCTGCGCGAGCGCAACGATGAACTGGCCGCCCTGGAAACCCTGGACACCGGTAAATCGTTCTCCGAAACCAAGTATGTCGACATCGTCACCGGTGCCGACGTGCTGGAATATTACGCAGGCCTGGTGCCCGCCATCGAAGGCGAGCAGATTCCGCTGCGCACCACTTCGTTCGTCTACACCCGTCGCGAGCCGCTGGGCGTCGTCGCCGGTATCGGGGCGTGGAACTACCCGATCCAGATCGCCCTGTGGAAATCCGCGCCTGCCCTGGCGGCCGGTAACGCGATGATCTTCAAGCCAAGCGAAGTCACCTCGCTGACCACGCTGAAACTGGCCGAGATCTACACCGAGGCAGGCCTTCCGGCTGGCGTGTTCAACGTCTTGACCGGCAGCGGCCGTGAAGTCGGCACCTGGCTGACCGAGCACCCACGCATCGAAAAAATCTCCTTCACCGGCGGCACCGACACCGGCAAGAAGGTCATGGCCAGCGCCTCGGCTTCGTCGCTCAAAGACGTGACCATGGAACTGGGCGGCAAATCCCCGCTGATCATTTTCGACGACGCCGACCTCGACCGCGCCGCCGACACCGCGATGATGGCCAACTTCTACAGCTCGGGCCAGGTCTGCACCAACGGCACTCGTGTGTTCGTGCCAAGCCACCTCAAAGCTGCCTTCGAAGCCAAGATCGTTGAACGCGTTGCCCGCATCCGCGTCGGCAACCCGGAAGACGAGAACACCAACTTCGGTCCTCTGGTCAGTTTCGCCCACATGGAAAGCGTGCTGGGTTACATCGCCAAAGGTAAGGAAGAAGGCGCTCGCGTGCTGTGCGGCGGCGACCGTCTGACCGAAGGCGAATTCGCCAAGGGCGCATTCGTGGCACCGACCGTGTTCACCGACTGCACCGACGAGATGACCATCGTTCGCGAAGAAATCTTTGGCCCGGTGATGAGCATCCTGACGTACGAAACCGAAGAAGAAGTGATCCGTCGTGCCAACGACACCGACTTCGGCCTGGCCGCCGGTGTCGTCACCAAGGACCTGAACCGCGCCCACCGCGTGATTCATCAACTGGAAGCCGGTATCTGCTGGATCAACGCCTGGGGCGAATCCGACGCCAAGATGCCGGTCGGTGGCTACAAGCAGTCGGGCGTGGGCCGTGAAAACGGCATCAGCTCGCTGAACAACTTCACACGCATCAAATCGGTACAGGTCGAACTGGGCGATTACGCCTCGGTTTTCTAAGCAGGCATCTGCTTTGCCTGCGAGGCCGTCATCGCCAGCAGGCTGGCTCCCACAGGAGTACACATCCCCCTGTGGGAGCCAGCCTGCTGGCGATCGAGTGCGAAGCACTCGCCGTGGCCAGACCTGACCAACTTCAAAGAGGGTGCATTCAATGTCCCAAGAATTCGATTACATCATCATCGGTGCCGGCTCGGCCGGTAACACCCTGGCGACCCGTCTGACTGAAGACGAAGGCGTCACCGTCCTGCTGCTCGAAGCAGGCGGCCCGGACTACCGCATGGATTTCCGTACTCAAATGCCGGCCGCCCTGGCGTTCCCGCTGCAAGGCCGTCGCTATAACTGGGCCTACGAAACCGATCCAGAGCCACACATGGACGGTCGCCGGATGGAATGCGGTCGCGGCAAGGGCCTGGGTGGTTCTTCGCTGATCAACGGCATGTGCTACATCCGCGGCAACGCGATGGACTACGACAACTGGTCGAAACTGCCGGGTCTGGAAGACTGGTCGTACCTCGACTGCCTGCCGTACTTCCGCAAGGCTGAAACCCGTGACATCGGCCCGAACGACTACCACGGCGGCGACGGCCCGGTCAGCGTGACCACACCCAAAGCCGGCAACAACCCGCTGTTCCACGCGATGGTTGAAGCAGGCGTGCAGGCCGGTTACCCGCGCACCGAAGACCTCAACGGTTACCAGCAAGAAGGTTTCGGTCCGATGGACCGCACCGTGACGCCGAACGGTCGTCGCGCCAGCACCGCTCGCGGCTACCTGGACATCGCCAAAAAGCGTTCGACCCTGACCATCGTCACCCACGCCCTGACCGACAAGATCCTGTTCGAAGGCAAGCGTGCCGTCGGCGTGCGTTACCTGATCGGTGCGGCTGAAGAGCGTGTTGAAGTCCGCGCCCGCAAGGAAGTGCTGCTGTGCTCCGGCGCCATCGCGTCGCCGCAGATCCTGCAACGCTCTGGCGTCGGCCCGGCCGAACTGCTGAAAAAACTCGATATCCCGGTGGTCCACGACCTGCCGGGCGTCGGCGAAAACCTGCAGGATCACCTCGAGCTGTACCTGCAATACGCCTGCACCCAACCGGTCTCGCTGTACCCGTCGCTGCTCTGGTACAACCAGCCAGCCATCGGTGCCGAGTGGATGTTCAACGGCACCGGCATCGGCGCCAGCAACCAGTTCGAAGCCGGCGGTTTCATCCGCACCCGTCCGGAATTCGATTGGCCGAACATTCAGTACCACTTCCTGCCGGTCGCGATTAACTACAACGGCAGCAACGGCGTGAAAGAACACGGTTTCCAGGCGCACATGGGCTCCATGCGTTCGCCGAGCCGGGGTCGTATCCAGGCCAAGTCCAAGGATCCGCGCGAGTACCCGAGCATCCTGTTCAACTACATGGCCACCGAGCAGGACTGGCAGGAATTCCGTGACGGCATCCGCCTGACCCGTGAAATCATGCAACAACCTGCACTGGATGCATTCCGTGGCCGCGAAATCAGCCCGGGCATCGACGTGCAAACCGATGAGCAGCTCGACAAGTTCATCCGCGAACACGCCGAAACCGCGTTCCACCCGTCCTGCTCGTGCAAGATGGGCACCGACGAAATGGCCGTGGTCGATGGCGAAGGTCGTGTGCATGGCATGCAAGGCCTGCGCGTGGTCGATGCCTCGATCATGCCGATCATCACCACCGGCAACCTGAACGCACCAACGATCATGATGGCCGAGAAAATCGCCGACAAGATCCGCGGTCGCAAGCCATTGCCGCGTAGCAAGGCAGCTTACTTCGTGGCCGGCGATGCGCCAGTGCGTGGCAAGCCGTTGCGTGATGTGAGCCCGACAGCGCAGTAAGACAGTTACACCGCGGCGCTGCCTTCGCGAGCAAGCCCGCTCCCACATTTGACCGAGTCGCCAGATAACGACGCGGTCAAATGTGGGAGCGGGCTTGCTCGCGAAGGGGCCCTCCATAACACCACACCTCTCCCGGTAATGTTTTCCTACACCGATCCAAGCTTGATCCTACCCCCCGCGCAGGCCTAATCTAGCGCCACGCAAACGTTTCACCCCCCTTCGCAACACAGCTATACGCCACTCCATACCAAGGAGGTTCCCGAATGTTCGATTTCCACCCCCAGCTCAAGCAGCGTTTCGCTGCCTTGCGCACGGGCGCTGAATTCTTTTCGCTGCGTTATGTGCGCGAATCCGGCCAGTACCTGTCGGTGCGCAAGAATGTCGCCGAACCTCCGAGCCTGAGCCGTGACGAAGGCGCGATGCTGACCGTGCGCGTCAACGGTGTCGAAGCCTACGCCGCGACCAACGACCTGTCGCAACAAGGCCTGCAAGCTGCATTGGAGAAGGCCGAGCAACAAGCGCGACACCTCAAGCCCCACGCCTTGCTGGACTTGCGTGAACAAGCCGTTTCCAGCGACCGCGCCGACTATTTCTCGCCGAACCTCGACCAGCCCTTCCCGTCCCTGAGCGATTGCTACCAATTGCTCGGCGCCGAATCCGCGTCCGTGCCCAAGGACGAGCGACTGGTGAACTGGCAGGTGAGCATCGGCATCACCCATGTCGAGCAGATCTACCTCAACAGCGCCGGGGCCGAACTGCGCCAGGCTCAGCGGTTCGTCTACCCGGGCCTGGATGTCACGGCCTACGACGGCAGCGACAGCCAGACCCGCAGCCTGGGCCGCGAGAACTTCGGCCAGCAAGGCAGCGCTGACGTGATCAGCCGTTGCGGGCTGATCGGTGCCGGCCCGAAAGTCGCCGACCAAGCGTTGCAATTGCTGCTGGCGCCCAACACACCGCAGGGTCCGCGTGACCTGTTGCTGATGCCCGACCAGATGATGCTGCAGATCCACGAATCCATCGGCCATCCGCTGGAACTGGACCGCATCCTCGGCGATGAACGTAATTACGCCGGCACCAGTTTCGTCAAGGCAGAAGACTTCGGTCATCTGCAATACGGCTCGAAACTGCTCAACGTGACGTTCGATCCGGACATTCCTGAACAGCTCGCCAGCTACGGTCATGACGACGACGGCACAGCCGCGAGCAAACAGTTCCTGATCAAGGAAGGCTTGCTGCTGCGACCATTGGGCGGCGCGCTTTCACAATTCCGTGCCGGCATGGATGGCGTCGCCAACAGCCGCGCTTGCGGGTGGAATCGCCCGCCCATCGACCGCATGGCCAACCTGAACATCGAGCCCGGCGATCAACCGCTGGAACAACTGATCGGCAACATCGAGCACGGCATCATGATGTCGACCAACCGCTCATGGTCGATCGACGATGCACGCAATAAATTCCAGTTCGGTTGCGAATGGGCGCAGTTGATCGAAAACGGCGAGCTCAAAGGCGTGGTGAAGAACCCGAACTATCGGGCGATTTCCGCGCAATTCTGGAAGAGTCTCAGCGCCGTCGGCGACGCCAGCACGTTCAAGGTCCTGGGCACGCCGAACTGCGGCAAGGGCGAGCCAAATCAGGTGATCCGCGTCGGTCATGCCTCGCCGGCCTGCGTATTCAGCAACGTTGATGTATTTGGGGGAGACGCCTGATGAGTACGTCCAATAATCAGGCCGCCTCGTTCAAGGCCTTGGTGACCTGGCTGCGCGATGCGATTCGCGAGCCGGAGCAATTCACCCTCAGCTACGCCGCCGAATCCTCCGCCTTCGTGCGTTTCAACCACGCCAAGGTGCGTCAGGCCGGGCAGGTGCAGCAGGCGAGCGTCGGTTTCAAACTGATCAACGAAGGCCGGCATGCCGACCTGCACATCACACTGGCTGGCGATGCTGAAGTCGACCGCCAGCGTCTGGCCGATGGGCTGCAACAGTTGCGTGAAACACTGCCGCTGCTGCCGCAGGATCCGTACCTGTTGCTCAATCACAACGGCTGGCAGAGCAAGAACGTGCAGGAGCGTGCGCTGCCGGACACTGAACAAGTAGTCGCTGAAATCACCCGGGCGGCCGAAGGTCTGGACCTGGTAGGTTTCTATGCCGCCGGGCCGATCAGTCGTGGCTTCGCCAGTTCGGCGGGCGCGTTCGGCTGGCATCAGGCCAACAGCTTCAACTTTGATTTCAGCCTGTTCCATGACAATGGCCAAGCGGTGAAAGCCAGCTACGCCGGGCACGACTGGAACAGCGAAGGGTTTGCCAGGCGCTTTGCCCAGGCACGCGAGCAGTTGGCGTTTCTGGGCAGGCCGCAACGCACCCTCGCGCCCGGTCAGTACCGTGCCTACCTGGCGCCAGCGGCCTTGGGGGAAATCATGGACATGCTCGGCTGGGGCGGTTTCTCGGCGCAGTCGATTGCCAGCAAACACAGTCCGCTGCAGAAACTGTACGCGGGCGACAGTGCGTTCAGCCCGCTGGTGTCGGTCGATGAAAAGGTCAGCGGTTCGTTGAGTCCGGCGTTTTCCGGCGAAGGCTATCCGCGCAGCGATCTTGGCTTGATTGTCGAAGGCAAGGCTGGCGCGCAGATGGTCAATTCACGCAGCGCAGCCGAGTACGGCCTGACGGCCAATGGCGCCGGTGGCGGTGAAATGCCGAGTGCACTGAACATGGCGGCCGGCACATTGCCTGACGCCGAGATTCTCAAGCAGTTGGGCACCGGGCTGTACATCAGCAATCTCTGGTACCTGAACTACTCGGATCAACCCGCGGCGCGCCTGACCGGCATGACGCGCTTTGCGACCTTCTGGGTCGAGAACGGCGAGATACAGGCGCCGGTGAGCACGATGCGCTTTGATGACAGCGCTTACAGCTTGCTCGGTTCGCACCTGGAAGCGTTGACGGAGGAACGTGAGTTGTTGCTGTCGGCGAGTACCTACAGCCAGCGGGCCACAGCTTCGGCGTTGTTGCCGGGTGCGCTGGTCAGCCGGTTGACCTTGACCCTCTGATACCGATCGTTCCCACGCTCCGCGTGGGAATGCAGCCCGGGACGCTTTGCGTCCCTGCCGAAGCGGACGCGGAGCGTCCATTGAGGCATTCCCACGCAGAGCGTGGGAACGATCATCTCCAACCACAAGAGGTCCCATGCCGAACCGCCCGCCTCTCGACGCTGTCACCGCCCGCTGGGTGCCGTGGGTCGTCGCCATCGCTTTCTTCATGCAATCCCTCGACGGGACCATTCTCAACACCGCCCTGCCTGCCATGGCCCGCGATCTGGCCGAGGATCCGTTGCGCATGCAAGGCGTGATCATCGCCTACATGCTTACCGTTGCGCTGCTGATCCCCGCCTCCGGCTGGATCGCTGACCGCTTCGGCACCAAGAAAATCTTCTTCGGCGCCATCCTGCTGTTCAGCCTCGGCTCATTGCTCTGCGCGTTGTCGAGCAGCCTGAGCCTGCTGATTGGCGCCCGCGTCATCCAAGGCCTGGGCGGTGCGCTGATGCTGCCGGTCGGGCGATTGGTCGTCCTGCGCGCCTACCCGCGCTCGGAGCTGGTGCGGATCATGGGGTTCATCACTATTCCCGGACTGCTCGGCCCGTTG
Source organism: Pseudomonas sp. fls2-241-R2A-110 (assembly GCF_030209165.1). Classification (NCBI taxonomy): domain Bacteria; kingdom Pseudomonadati; phylum Pseudomonadota; class Gammaproteobacteria; order Pseudomonadales; family Pseudomonadaceae; genus Pseudomonas; species Pseudomonas sp. fls2-241-R2A-110. The sequence goes on from NZ_JARVSN010000018.1 coordinate 177,129, forward strand.
ATCGGCCCGACCATGGGCGGCTGGATGGTGGAATACCTGACCTGGCACTGGATCTTCCTGATCAACCTGCCGGTGGGCGCCGTCGGTTGCTACGCCGTGTGGAAATTCATCCCTGACCTGCGCGGCAGTGAACGTACGCGTTTCGACAGCCTGGGCTTTTTGCTGTTTGGCGCGGCAATGGTGCTGATCACCATCGCCATGGAAGGCCTGGGCGAACTGCACCTGCCACACTTGCGCGTGATGTTGCTGCTGTTCGGCGGCATGGCATGTCTGGCGGCGTATTGGCTGCGGGCAGGGCACACCGAGAATCCGCTGTTCGCGCCGTCGCTGTTCAAGACCCGGACTTTTGCCGTGGGCATTCTCGGCAACCTGTTCGCTCGCCTGGGCAGCGGCGCGCTGCCGTTCCTCGTGCCGTTGTTGCTGCAAGTGGCGCTGGGTTACTCGCCGTCCCAGGCGGGGATGAGCATGCTGCCGCTGGCCGCTGCGGCGATGTTCGCCAAGTCGGTGGCGCGACCGCTGATCGAACGCTTGGGCTATCGCATCGTGCTGACCGGCAACACGTTGGCGCTGGGGCTGATGCTGGCGAGCATGGGTCTGGTCAGCGAGCAGACGCCGTATTGGTTATTGCTGGGGATGCTGGCCATTCTTGGCGCGATCAACTCGTTGCAGTTCACCGCGATGAACACCGTGACCCTGATCGACCTCGACGATGCCAGCGCCAGCAGCGGTAACAGTCTGCTGTCGGTGGTCGCGCAATTGTCCCTGAGCCTGGGGGTTGCCTGCGCCGGCGCGCTGCTCGGTGGCTTCACCGCAGAAATCGGCAACGATGGCGTCGACACCGTGCTGGGCGCCTTCCAGCTGACCTTTGTGACCGTCGGAATCATGGCCATGCTGGCCGCGACGATCTTCTCGCAACTGTCAAAGGAAGACGGACGGCGCGTCAAACGTCCGGAAGAACACATCGAACCTTAGGGCCAATGGCCACGGGACTGATACACTGCGCGACATTTTGTTTTGCAGGCCAGTCCCGTGACCACCATCGCCACCGCTTTTAATACTTTGCCGCTGTCCGCCGCCATGCTGGCTAACCTCGACTCGCTCGGTTATACCCAGATGACGCCGATCCAGGCGCAAAGCTTGCCGGTGATCCTCAAGGGGATGGATCTGATCGCCCAGGCCAAGACCGGCAGCGGCAAGACCGCCGCCTTCGGTATCGGCCTGCTGAACCCGATCAATCCGCGCTTCTTCGGTTGCCAGGCGCTGGTCATCTGCCCAACGCGCGAGCTGGCTGACCAGGTTGCCAAGGAAATCCGTCGCCTGGCCCGCTCCGAAGACAACATCAAGGTCCTGACCCTGTGTGGCGGCGTTTCGTTCGGCCCGCAGATTGGTTCGCTTGAGCACGGCGCGCACATCATCGTCGGCACCCCGGGCCGGATCCAGCAGCACCTGCGCAAGGGTTCGCTGGTACTTCATGGCCTGAACACGCTGATCCTCGACGAAGCCGACCGCATGCTCGACATGGGCTTCTACGATTCCATTGAAGAAATCATCGCCCAATGCCCGGAGCGCCGCCAGACTCTGCTGTTCTCCGCCACTTACCCGGTGGGCATCAAGCAACTGGCGTCGAAGTTCATGCGCAACCCGCAGCAAGTGAAGGCCGAGGCGTTCCACGACGACACGCAGATCGAGCAGCGCTTCTACGAGATCTCCCCGGATGAGCGCATGGACGCCGTGGTCAAAGTCCTCGCGCATCACCGTCCGGCCTCCTGCGTCGCGTTCTGCTTCACCAAGCAGCAGGTTCAGGAAACCGTCGATCACCTGACCTCCAAAGGCATCTCTGCCGTCGGCCTGCATGGCGATCTGGAACAGCGTGACCGTGACCAGGTATTGGCCATGTTCGCCAACCGCAGCACTTCGGTACTGGTCGCTACCGACGTCGCCGCCCGTGGCCTGGACATCGATGCGCTGGACATGGTGATCAACGTCGAGCTGGCGCGTGATTCGGAAATCCACATTCACCGCGTCGGCCGTACCGGTCGTGCCGGCGAGAAAGGCATTGCGATCAGCCTGGTCGCGCCGTCCGAAGCGCACCGCGCCCAGGCCATCGAGCAACTGCAGAAGTCGCCGTTGAGCTGGGATCAGCTGGACAACCTCAAATCCCAGGGCGGCGCACCGCTGCTGCCGGTGATGAGCACGCTGGTGATTGGCGCGGGCCGTAAAGACAAAGTGCGTCCGGGTGACATTCTGGGTGCATTGACGGGCGATGCCGGCATTCCGGGCGCTCAGGTCGGCAAGATCGCGATTTTCGATTTCCAGGCCTATGTGGCGGTGGAACGCGGGATCGCCAAGCAGGCCTTGCAGCGCCTGAACGACGGCAAGATCAAAGGCCGTTCGCTGCGCGTGCGCATCTTGTAAGCGATCTACGCACCAACAAAGATCCCCTGTGGGAGCGAGCTTGCTCGCGATGAGGCCAGCACATTCAACATCGTTGTTGTCTGACAGTCCGCCATCGCGAGCAAGCTCGCTCCCACATTGGTTTCGCAGTGAATTAAAAATTTGTGTGAGGACACCGTTTTGCGCTCTACCGAAGTCGTGATCATTGGCGCTGGCGCCGCAGGGTTGATGTGCGCGCTGACCGCCGCCGGGCGTGGGCGCAAGGTGCTGTTGCTCGACCATGCGAACAAGGCCGGCAAGAAAATCCTGATGTCGGGCGGTGGCCGCTGCAATTTCACCAACATGTACACCGAACCGGGCAATTTCCTCTCGCAGAACGAACACTTCTGCAAATCCGCACTGGCGCGTTACACCCAGTGGGATTTCATCGGCATGGTCGCCAAACACGGCGTGCCGTACCACGAGAAAAAACTCGGCCAGCTGTTCTGCGATAACAAATCCAGCGACATCCTCGAGATGCTGCTCAATGAGTGCGATCAGGTCGGCGTGAGCCTGCACCTGGATACTTCGATCCAGACCATCGAGAAGCTCGAAAGCGGTTATCTGCTAGACACCACGCTAGGCCAGATCACCTGTGAATCGTTGGTCATCGCCACGGGCGGGCTGTCGATCCCGACGTTGGGCGCGACCGGTTTCGGTTATCAGGTGGCCAAGCAGTTCGGTCACGATCTGCTGCCGACCCGCGCCGGCCTGGTGCCGTTCACCATCACCGATCAGCTCAAAGAGCTGTGCACTGAGTTGTCCGGCACATCGGTGGATTGCCTGGTGAGCTGCAACGATCAGAGCTTTCGCGAGAACATCCTTTTCACCCACCGCGGCCTAAGCGGCCCGGCGATTTTGCAGATTTCCTCGTTCTGGGAATCCGGCGACACGGTCGAAATCAACCTGATGCCAGACCACGACGTGCCGAGCTGGCTGCAACAGCAGCAAGCCGAACGCCCGAACAGCGAGTTGAAAACCTTGCTCGGTGAAATTTTCACCAAGAAAATGGCCAACCTGCTGGCGGACAACTGGTTCGTTTCCAAACCGATGAAGCAATACACCCATGCGGAAATTGCTGACATCGGCGAAAAACTGGCGAGCTGGAAAGTGGTGCCGGCTGGCACCGAGGGTTATCGCACGGCCGAAGTGACCCTGGGCGGCGTGGACACCCGCGAAGTCTCGTCAAAGACCATGGAATCGCTGAAAAGCCCCGGCCTGTATTTCATCGGCGAAGTGCTCGACGTCACCGGGCATCTGGGCGGGTTCAACTTCCAATGGGCCTGGGCCTCGGGTTACGCCGCCGCGCAATTCGTCTGACGCATCTGAATGTGAAATGCAGTCACTGTGGGAGCTGGCTTGTCGGGTCGCCGCATCGCTGCGATAGCAGTCTGGCAGTCAGCATCAATGTTGAATGTGCCAGCCTCATCGCGAGCAAGCTCGCTCCCACAGGTTTTTTGGCGAACCACAAAGTTGTGATCGATGCAGATCCAGTGTGGGAGCGAGCCTGCTCGCGATAGCAGTCTGGCAGTCAGCATCAATGTTGAATGTGCCAATCCTATCGCGAGCAAGCTCGCGCCCACAGGTTTCTCTGCCAATCACCAAATGGGTGATTGGCAACAGATCCTCGTATTCAAAGGAACAGATTTTGCTGTCAGATGTGATCGGCGCCATTGCGTCGACGTCATTACTGGCTCAATTTAGCGTCATCGCCTCGGAAGGCCCTCGCACTTCATGTCATCGACCCCTTTTAGTCAGTCTCTGCGCCGCCTCTGGGCGCTGGATAAATTCAGCTACAGCGTGCGGGTGTTCATCGCCCTGACCGGCACCATGGCTGTCTGTTGGTATCAGGATGAAATGGGGCTGCTGATCCCATTGTTCCTGGGGATCATCGCCAGCGCCCTGGCCGAAACCGACGACAGTTGGCAGGGCCGCCTCAACGCGCTGGCCGTGACGCTGGTGTGCTTCAGCGTTGCTGCCCTCTCCGTCGAATTGCTGTTCCCCTACCCGATCGTTTTCGTCATCGCCCTGGCGCTGGCCAGTTTCGGCCTGACCATGCTCGGCGCCCTCGGCGAACGCTATGGCGCAATTGCCTCGGCAACGTTGATTCTGTCGGTCTACACCATGATCGGCGTGGACCAACGCGGCGGCGCGGTCACCGACTTCTGGCACGAGCCAGTGCTGCTGGTGGCCGGTGCGGCCTGGTACGGTTTGCTGTCGGTGCTGTGGCAGGCGCTGTTCTCCAATCAGCCGGTGCAGCAAAGCCTGGCGCGACTGTTCCGCGAATTGGGCTATTACCTGAAGCTCAAAGCTTCACTGTTCGAGCCGATCCGGCAACTGGACGTGGAGGCGCGTCGACTGGAACTGGCCCAGCAAAACGGCCGGGTGGTGGCGGCGCTCAACGCAGCCAAGGAAATCATCCTGCATCGGGTCGGCAATGGTCGGCCGGGGGCCAAGGTCAGCCGCTACCTCAAGCTGTACTTCCTCGCTCAAGACATCCATGAGCGCGCCAGTTCGTCGCACTATCCTTACAACGCGCTGGCCGAGGCATTCTTCCACAGCGACGTGCTGTTCCGCTGTCAGCGCCTGCTGCGCCAGCAAGGCAAAGCCTGCCGCGCCTTGGCCGAATCGATCCAGATGCGCCAGCCTTTCGTCTATGACGCCAGCTTCGCCGAAGCCCTGAGCGACCTGCACGCCTCGCTCGAACACCTGCGCATCCAGAGCAACCCGGCCTGGCGGGGTCTGCTGCGTTCATTGCGCGCGCTGGCCGCCAACCTCGGCACTCTCGACCGCTTGCTCAGCGATGCCAGCAATCCCGACGCCTTGGCCGACGCCACGGACAGTAGCCTGCTCGACCGTTCGCCACGCAACCTCAAGGATGTGTGGATTCGCTTGCGCACACAGCTGACGCCGACATCGCTGCTGTTTCGCCATGCACTGCGTCTGCCCCTGGCCTTGAGCATCGGCTACGGCATGGTGCATTTGATTCACCCGTCGCAGGGTTACTGGATCATCCTCACCACGCTGTTTGTCTGTCAGCCGAACTACGGCGCGACCCGGCGCAAACTCGGGCAGCGGATCTTCGGCACGGCGATTGGCCTGACCTTGGCCTGGGCACTGTTCGATCTGTTCCCCAACCCTTTGATTCAGTCGTGCTTCGCGATTGCCGCCGGGGTGGTGTTCTTTATCAACCGCACCACCCGCTACACCCTGGCCACGGCCGCGATCACCCTGATGGTGCTGTTCTGCTTCAACCAGGTCGGGGACGGCTACGGGCTGTTCCTGCCGCGACTGCTCGACACCTTGCTTGGCAGCCTGATCGCCGGGCTCGCGGTGTTCCTGTTCCTGCCGGACTGGCAGGGCCGACGCCTGAACAAAGTGCTGGCCAACACCCTGACCTGCAACAGCATTTACCTGCGCCAGATCATGCAGCAATACGCCGTCGGCAAGAGCGACGATCTCGCGTATCGCCTGGCCCGGCGAAACGCGCACAACGCAGACGCGGCGCTGTCGACGACGCTGGCGAACATGTTGATGGAGCCGGGGCATTTTCGTAAGGAGGCGGATGTCGGGTTTCGCTTCCTGGTGCTGTCGCACACGCTGCTCAGTTACTTGTCGGGCTTGGGTGCGCACCGAGAAACCCAACTGCCGGCGGATGTGCGCGAGCACCTGATCGACGGTGCAGGCGTGAGCCTGGCCGCCAGCATCGACGAGATCGCCCAGGGCCTGACAAACAAACTACCGATAGCGATTCAGAGTGATGCGGAAGAGGCGCTGGCCAATGAACTGGAACAGATGCCGGATGAAATCGACGAAGGCCAGCGACTGGTGCAGACGCAGTTGGCGTTGATCTGCCGCCAGCTGGGGCCCTTGCGCACGCTGGCGGCGCACCTGATCAAGGACACCAGCGAAACCTGAGATTTGTGGTGAAGGGCCATCAGCCACACCACACATTTCAGAGAAGCTTCACATCCCATGCTGCCTCATCAACCGCTCATAACTGCCATCCGCCTTCATCTCGGCAATCTCGCGGTCGAAGTTGGCGACAATTTGTTCATGCTGCGGATTCTTCAGGCTGACCAGTATGTGCAAGCTGTTCTCGCTCAACGGCTTGGGCAGGAACTCCACGGCATTGCGCACCTTGGCTGATTCCCGAGCCAGGTAATAACGGGCGACGTATTCGTCTTCCAGGGTCAACTTGACCCGGTCCGCCGCCACCATGCGCACGGCCATCGCGAAGTTATGCACCGGGACTTTCTGCAGCGACACGTCTTCGTCGAATTCCGGCGAATAGGCATAACCACGCACCACCGCAATCGGATAGGTGTGCAGTTGCTGCAGGTTGTTGAACTCGATCGGTGCATCCTTGCGCTTGAGAAAGCGCACACGGTTGAGCAGGTACTCTCCCGAAAACTGGCCCAGCTTGGTGCGTTCCTCGGTGTACCAGGTGTTGACTAACACGTCGTAACGTCCTTCACCGACGCCCAACAGAGCTCGCGCCCAGGGCACCTGCTCAAAATCACTGGCATAACCGGCCCGGGCCAGCGCGGTGCTGACGATGTCCGTGGCCAAGCCACCATTGACCAGCGTGGCGTCGGTAAAGGGCGGCCAGGCATCGGCGACGAGGCGCAATTTTTCCGCTGCCGCACTCTGTGCCAGCAACAGCAATCCGATCAAAGCAAACGCTCGATGCAATCGCGGCATGCTTGAAAATCCTTAGCGGGCGGATTGCCCGGCGTATTTTTCAGCCAAAACTCCAAGACCCACGTACCGACAAGCCAGGTACTCAACGTTAGCTCATTGAAGCCACTGCACAGCGTTCAATCTCAGATTACACAAAGAAGACAACGCCGCGCTAAATGAATGATGGCATTTTGGCCTTTGTCACAGATTTACCCGCCATGAAGACATCCATCGACAGGACGCTTAGTATCGGAACGACGTTGTTCAAGGAATGTGAAGATGACAATTGATTGGGTCTGCAAACACCACAGCGATCTGGGCAAGGAACAGCTGTACGCCATTTTGCAGTTGCGTGCACAGGTGTTCGTCGTCGAACAGAGATGCGCTTATCAGGATGTCGACGGGCAAGATCTGGAAGGTGACACCTGCCATTTGATGGCGTGGGATGAGGATCAACTGGTGGGGTACCTGAGATTGCTCGATCCGCAAACCCAGGGCGGCGACGTGGTGATCGGCCGCGTAATCATTGCACCTCAAGCACGTGGTACCGGGCTTGGGCATGCTTTGATGGAACAGGCGTTGAAGCAGGCCGAAAAGCATTGGCCTGACGTGCCGATCTATCTCTCGGCCCAGGCGCATTTACAGGGGTATTACGGGCGGTACGGATTTATGGTGTCGGGCGAAGAGTTTCTTGAGGATGATATTCCGCATATCGGGATGCGCCGTCCGTAACGATCGTTCCCACGCTCTGCGTGGGAATGCAGCCCGGGACGCTCTGCGTCCCAAGAGCGGACGCAGAGCGTCCATTGAGGCATTCCCACGCAGAGCGTGGGAACGATCATCTCAGGGATATTCCAGCACCGCTTTGATCTGCCGAAGATTACGCTCGATCCACCCGCGATCAATCGCCCCCCACTCGCGAATCCGATAGCGCCCCGCGTGATTGCGTGCGCCCTCTTCCTGTTCAAATTCGCAAATGATGTCCAGGTCCGCCAACGCAGCGATGGTGTCCTGCGCCGTGCGCCGGGGCATGCCGGTCACTTCGGTCAATGCCGGGACGCTGCTCGCCAGCCCGCTGTCAATCAGATACGCCACGTATAAACGGCGGTAGAAGCTGCTCTTGGTCTTGCTGACATCCATTCAAACACTCCAGGCTGCGATCTGTTGATCTTTTACTGCATATCCCGCCACGTCAGGTACACCCGCAGATCAAACTCCACCTGGTGATACCCCGGCAACATGTGTTCGCAGAGTTTGTAGAACGCCTTGTTGTGATCCGACTCTTTGAAGTGCGCCAGCTCATGCACCACGATCATTTTCAGAAATTCAGAGGGCGCTTCCTTGAACAACGAGGCCACCCGGATTTCCTTCTTGGCCTTGAGCTTGCCGCCCTGCACTCTCGAAATCGTGGTGTGCAGGCCGAGGGCGCGATGGGTCAGGTCGAGGCGGTTGTCGAACAACACCTTATCGATGGCCGGCGCGTTACGCAGGTATTCCTGCTTGAGCTCCAGCGCATAGGTGTACAGCGCCTTGTCGCTCTGTACGGCGTGTTGTTCCGGGTAGCGCTTGCTCAGGTAATCGCCCAGCCGACCTTCGGCGATCAGCTGGCGCACCTGATCCTGCAACGCAGCAGGATAGGCCTGGAGGTATTTCAACGCAGTCATTGAGGTCGGCAACACACGATCACGAAAAGATCGCCAGTGTAGCGAATTCAACGGGGCAGCGCGCTCCAGTCAAACGGCTGCACAAAGTCGCCGGCATCCTCGGCCATCATCGGCCGCCCCACCAGAAAACCCTGCACATACTGGCAACCATTGGCTTGAAGCCATTCATATTGCGCAACGGTTTCAACCCCTTCGGCAATCACCAGCATCCCGTACTGCTTGCACAGGTCGATCACGTTGCGCACCAGCGCCGCGTCCCGTTCGGATTCCGGCAGACGGGCAATCAAATGTCGGTCGAACTTGAGTGTATCCAGTTCCAGGTCGCGCAGATGAGACAACGAGCACGGCCCGGAGCCGAAGTCATCCAGTGCCACCCGCACCCCAAGATTGCGCAGCAGGCGCAACGTTTTGCGGGTTTCCTCGGGGTTTTGCATCAACGCTTCTTCCGTCACCTCGACTTCCAGACAACGCGGCTGCAAGCCATGACGTTCAATCACCTGGCGCAATTCGGTGACCAGGTTGGGCATACCGAACTGGGTGCTGCTCAAACTGACGCCCAGCACCAGATCCTCGGCAAACAAGCTTTCCCAGGCCTTGCGCTGTCCGGCGCCGCGTTGATAAATCCAGCTGCCCAGACGGCTGATCAGCCGAGCCTCTTCCAGCAACGGCAAAAACAGGCCCGGCGGTACGTCGCCGACGCTCGGATGCTGCCAGCGCAGCAAGGCTTCGAACCCGCGAATCTGCCCGCCATCGATGGCCACTTGCGGTTGATACACCAGATTGAAATCACGGTTTTCGATGGCCGTGCGCACACTCTCTTCAAGCATCAATCGCGAGCGCGCCCGCCCGTTCATTTCATGATCGTAGAACCGGTACTGCTGGCGGCCAGCGCGCTTGGCCTCATACATGGCGATGTCCGATGCACGCAGCAAGCCATCGAGATTGGCCCCGCAATCCGGGAAGGTGGCGATGCCGATGCTGGCGCCCAAGGCGATATCCAGCCCATCGATCTGCTGACAGATCGATACCCGTTCGATGAGTTTCTCGGCGATCTTCGCCGCTTGCTCCGGGAACTCCAGGTCCAGCAGCGCCGTGAACTCGTCGCCGCCCATGCGCGCCAGAATGTCGAAGGGCCGCAGACACGCCTTCAATTGCTCGGACACCCAACGCAACACCCGGTCGCCGGCATCGTGACCGAGGGAGTCGTTGACGCGCTTGAAGCCGTCGAGGTCCAGGTACAGCAGCACCCAGGCGCTGTCGGACCGTTCGCCGCGCAACAGCAGATTTTCAACGGTCTGGTAAAACCCGCGACGGTTGAGCAGCCCGGTCAATGGGTCGGTCACCGCCTGGAATTCCAGTTGCTGATGCAGATGGCGCACCACCGACATGTCCAGCACCGTGACAACCATCGCCTGTTGTTCGCGGGGCAACGGCGCGCAAGACAGCGCCACCGGCACCTGCTGGCCAGGCGCGGTGCGCAACATCGCATCGTGCAGGCGCAGGGTTTCGCCGCGTTTGTAACCGATATAAAGCTCAGAATCGGCCCACACCGGGATATGTGGTTTCTGCAGGAAATCGAGGAATTCCTTGCCTTGCAGATCCTGCACCGTGGCGTTGAGCAGCCGCGACATCGCCGGATTGGCAAAGCGGATCAAACCGTCCTCCCCCACCACCAGGATGCCCTCGGCGGCGTTGTCCAGCACCGAGGCGTTAAACGCCCGAGCGACCTCCAGATCGCGGCTCAGGCGCTGCAACGCACGGCGGTTGCGCTGGTGCTCGAGCAATGCCTGGACCTTGGGCTTGAGAATTTGCGGATCAAACGGTTTGAACAGGTAATCCACCGCGCCACTGGCATAGCCCTTGATCACGGCATCCTGAGACTGTTCGTTGGCGGTGAGGAAAATAATCGGCGTGAGTCGGGTTCGTTGACTGCCGCGCATCAGGCGCGCGACTTCGAAACCGTCCATGCCCGGCATCTGCACATCCAGCAGCACCAGGTCGATGTCATGTTCGAGTAAAAGACTCAGGGCTTCAAAACCGGAAGCCGCGGTGATGACCTGCCAATCCTGGCGCTGAAGTAACGCCTGCATGCTGATCAGGTTTTCAGGGTAATCGTCGACGATTAAAAGGATCGAGTTGCCTTCAGCTGGCGTGGGGTGCGCGCATTCCATGCTGCTTCTCTTGTTCGGGGCGTCAGGCCGGTTTCTCGTGAAAACCGGACAAATACTGAGGCTTCACTCTAGACCGGGATCTGCAAAAGCAGAAGCTGTCAGTGCGCCATCATTTAACCATCAGGTTCATTTGCCGACTAACGGTCACCTCTAAAAGCCCCTGAAACCGGGAAAGATGGCTTTTTGACAGGATTTTGGCGTCAGCCACCCGTCAGTCCGCTGTTAACAAATTGAACTTCTACGATTATAAAGACCCCCCCCAATGCTTGTGCTAGAGCTTCTGGTACCTGCGTGCAGTAAAATTTGTGGAAGCCTTTCTATGATCGATCTCGCAACCTGGAACCTCAGTGTTCCTGTCGGCAACCCGCCGTACACCGTTGACACACCGAAACTGGTGAAAGGCTTCAAGGATCAATACTTCCACTCCGATACCGGCACACTGTTTTTCTGGGCCCCGGTCACCGGCTCCAAGACCGAAAACGCCAAATACCCCCGTACCGAACTTCGCGAAACCTACAGCAACGGCACCCTGCACAACTGGCTCTACTCGGACGCCGACAACCTACTGCACGCCACCCTGGCGGTGAACCAGGTGCCAAGCTCCGGAAAGATCGTCATCGGCCAGATCCATGCCTATGAAAGCCAGAAGCCTTTGATCAAGCTTGAGTATCAGTACAAGACCAGCACTTCGACCGGCAACATCGTCGCCAAAGTGCGCATGCGCCCGGATGATGGCGAAGGCCGAGTGATCACCATTGCTACCGGCGTGAAGCTGGATCAGGAGTTCTCCTACCTCATTCACTTGAGCCGTGGCGGTGCGCTGGGCATCAGCGCGGCGGGTAACCAGTGGGACACCGACATCAGCAAGACCTGGCGCGACAAGCCGCTGTATTTCAAGGCTGGGGTTTATGTGCAAGACCACACCGGGTACACCAGCGAAGGCGCGAAAGTGACGTTCAGCAAACTGGATATTGATCACAATAAGTAATCCCCGCAGCTCGCAATCCCTGTAGCAGCTGCCGAGCGGCTGCTACAGCGTCCGAAAAACGCGTAGGACGTCTCCGACTGTGGCGAGGGAGCTTGCTCCCGCTGAGCGGCGAAGCAGCCCCAAACCCCGCCACCTGATTCCCACAGACACGCCACGCCCCCGATTTACGGCGCCTGCGCCTCCGAACGGGAGCAAGCTCCCTCGCCACAATGACCGCATACAGGTCCTACAGCCCGGTTGCGGCTGCCCGAATCGCTGCCTAAAGTTGGCCCGTCGCTGACCATTGTTGGCGATAGGGTTTCGCAGCCCTAGCGAGTTAGATCCACAACCGTCAAAATACGGCGCGGCAACTTTGCCTGTGCTCTTTTTATGGCGGCTGTGCGTGGGAGACCATCTGGTCTGCCGGGTCTTAACTCCTCGGTCTGCGAACCCGCGCGCAGTTGCCACCCAATTTGTTTCGCAGCAAACGGTGGCAAATTCTTTTCTTGAGTTAAGGATTTTCTATGAGCAATCAGCAACCGCCACGCCGCTTCACCCCAATGTCCCAACTGGCCACCGACTATCCCGTCCTTCTCATCGACAGCGACGCCCCGCTACGCGAACTCCATAACTGCGTCAGCGAACGCCTCAATGCCGTCCTCAAATACTTGAATCTGATGGCCTGCACCAGCCTGCCGGACTACGCCGAGAACGATATCAACACCGTTTCCAATATCGCGCGGATTCTGATCCAGGATGTAAGCGATGTGTTTCAAGTGATTGAACAGCGCGGCTTTGACGTAACGAAAGCTCAATAGCCGATTCACAGGCAATAAAAACCCGCAGCAATGCGGGTTTTTATTAAGGACGATTTAATAAATCCGCCCCCCTTTTTTCTTTCTTTTTTCTTTGTTCAGTCAGTATGAACCGGTGGGATTTTAATCTCACCGTCCGGGAGCCGCACTTCACTTGGGATAAGATAAGTTGCCGTCTTGATATTTCCGTATTTTAAGCTGACTTGAATTCCATTATTTTCAATGACGAGATCCAGATTCAAGAATTTTCCACTATAAACGCTACCATCTTTCATTTCTACATAGATAGATTCTCCGCGCTTGATCGCATTTAATGTAGAAACTTTCTGACTCTCATCAACACTCAACATTTCTGATTCACTCACGGATGAAGCCTCCGATAAATGTATTGAGAATAGGGAAAGCGTCATCCCTACCTGTTGCGCAATAGAAGTTAGAACAACATTAAGATTTTTACACCTGTAAAAATTGACAGTTCTTTATACGCTTTAGCTATATCATTAACTAAAACAAGGCGCCAAACCAACCAAATAATAAGTGAACAACAAAAACAACGGCAAACAAAGAGGACACCCATTAGCCGGCCTCGAGTCAAGACTAAAAAAAAAAAGAAAAAAAACAAAGGGGACAGATTTATTATTTAATCGATTGTCTGCTGCTATACTTCAACCATCACTACAAGGACGTAGGAGGCTATATGCCCAGAATGGGACGTGTTGTGTTACCTAATTATCCGCATCATGTCGTGCAACGAGGCCACAATAAACAGGTTGTGTTCGCCGAGCCGGGGGACTTCCAGCGCTACCTCGAGGACCTGCGAGAGCTCAAAGCGCTATACAACGTTAAAATTTATGCATTCTGCTTGATGACCAATCATGTCCATCTACTGCTCGCACCAGGAAATTCCGCAGCGAGCCTCGGACAATTGATGAAAGGCCTGGCAGGCCGAATGACACGCTATCGCAACAAGCTGGAGGGACGCTCCGGCACCTTGTGGGAAAGTCGGTACAAATCCAGCGTGGTTCAAACCGACACCTATTTGCTGGCTTGTAGTCGATACATCGAACTGAACCCGGTGCGAGCGCAAATGGTTCAGCATGCACAGGATTACCCTTGGTCGAGTCTGCACCTGCGCCTCAATGAAACGGCTGAAAATCATTGGCTGGATGAGGATCTTTGCTTCACCGAACTCGGCGCAACCCATACCGAACGTCTTGCCCGCTACACCTCGTTTATGGAACAGACGATTCCTTGCTCGGAGTTGCAGTTAATCAGAGGCGCCCTTCAGCGCGGACAATTGACGGGCAACCCTCGATTCACAGACGAGATAGAAAGTATCACTGGAACGCGAATATCACGTCGCGCGCGAGGCAGGCCTACAAAGCAAACCGAATAGAGGCACCAAAGCGAGGGGACAATTAAATAAATCCAATTAAATAAATCTGTCCCCTTTTCTTTCTTTTCTTTTTGGGATCACTCAGAATCTGTCCCCTTTTCTTTTTGAACCAATACCGACTCTAATATGCCAGCACCCTAGAAACCTGCTTCTATACCGGCCTCATTTCAAGGTGTATGGTTGAGTGGTCTCCAACACCGTAATCCGACAATGTCCTCCCGTCCTCAAGCTGTTTGCCCTCATAAATCAATCTAATCTTATCAGGCGAAAATCCCTTTTTATCTTGTATCTTCGACTTTATATTCTCAATGGAGTCCGAGGAATCAGCGAACACATCAAATACCTCCCCACTATGAAGTTCGATGTGAATACACTCCACGCCAAACACCGTAGACCGGGTCCCTTTTAGACTCAAAATATTCCGACGAAGAATATTCAGCACATAGGGATTTTCCTCGGTAGAGATTGTAATCATTGACGCATCTACCGACTTAAGTATGCTATTAAACTCTCGAGGCACATACCCACCTAAATCTGCATCATAAACGTTAGCCTTGACATATATAAGCTTTCCAATAGTTGATTCTTCTATCCGTTGAGATGTCACATCACTCATGATATATAACCCTCTCACCCTTACAACGCGATACTGAAAAAAAGAAAAAGAAGAGGAACAAATCTATTTATCGACAAATCCTCTATATCTTCCCGCCATGCGATAAACAATAGGCTGTAGAACTCAAAAACTCACCTGTAAAACATGACAGTTTTTAATACATTTTCGCGATAACCAGATAAACAAAATAACCATACCTAGCGCCTTGCCCGCTGAATGAAACAAACGATTTTTTCCTCCGAACGCAGTTAATCAGAGGCGCCCCCCGTAAGCGCTGACAATTGACGGGTAATCCTCGATTCACAGATGAAATAGAAAAAATTACTGGATTGCGAATATCCCATCGAGCGCGAGGTAGGCCTGCGAAACAATTCGAATAAAACCACGAGGGGGTGTTTAGTCCTGAAATGGCGATTAAATAGATCTGTCACCTTTTCTAATTCAGAGACGATGCCAACCCAATACATCCGCTCTTACTTTCAGTCGATTAATCTTATCCGACTATAGCAAAACGATATTAAAAACTGTCAAATCTTACAGGTGACTCCATCAACCCATCAAACTAATCTGATCTACCTAACACAAGAGAACAGAGCCGGACACACAAACAAATTCAGCTGATCTCCTCTAACTCCTGAAGGTATCTAGCATGCGTACGCATACAAAAATCATGATATTGCTAATTAGTACGTTTTTTTCGACAGTCGGTGCAAGCGTCACATTGGCAGGGCAGTGTGACAATGATTGGAATTCCAGTTCAGCGAGCGCATCCTGTTCCTTGCTGACGCAACCAATACAGACCGCCCTTCCTAGCGATCACCACAGCGACTTTGACTGCGTCATTCATGTCTCCTGCCTTTCTGGCGGAACACATCCAGAGAAAGAAAACAATTGGAATACCAGAGAAATAAACAACACCACGGAGATAAACAGGCAATTTCCAATTAGCTTTGTAAAATCCATCGTCAATTGCAATGGAGATTTGAGAACTGGCAGCTGTCCTTGAATACTATACAGCTATCTCAATACACTATTAATATCTGAAATTGACAACACCATTCTAAAACACAACCGCCCCGTTCACCAAGTGATTGGAAATGGATTTGAATACCATAAAGTTTAGTAACAAACGCCCATTAAAAACCCGCCTCACGGCGGGTTTTTTATGCGACTAAAACGCTAAAAACTTAGTTAACCTTAGCGTTCAACTCACCCTTCAAATACCGCTGATACATGCCTTCCAACGAGATCGGCTTGATCTTCGAAGCATTACCGGCAGTACCGAAAGCCTCATAACGAGCGATACACACATCACGCATCGCCGTCACAGTAGCGCCGAAGAACTTACGCGGATCGAACTCGCTTGGGTTGGTGGCCATCAGGCGACGCATCGCACCGGTGGATGCCAGACGCAGGTCAGTGTCGATGTTGACCTTACGCACGCCGTGCTTGATGCCTTCGACGATCTCTTCAACCGGCACGCCGTAGGTTTCTTTGATGTCGCCGCCGTACTGGTTGATGATCGCCAGCCAGTCTTGCGGAACCGAAGACGAACCGTGCATCACCAGGTGGGTGTTCGGGATGCGTTTGTGGATTTCTTTGATGCGGTCGATGGCCAGCACGTCGCCGGTAGGCGGCTTGGTGAACTTGTAGGCGCCGTGGCTGGTGCCGATGGCGATGGCCAGGGCATCGACCTGGGTGCGTTTGACGAAGTCAGCGGCTTCTTCCGGGTCGGTCAGCATTTGGCTGTGATCCAGAACGCCTTCGGCGCCGATGCCATCTTCTTCACCGGCCATACCGGTTTCCAGCGAACCCAGGCAACCCAGCTCGCCTTCTACCGAAACGCCGCAGGCGTGAGCCATGGCCACGGTTTGTTGGGTGACGCGGATGTTGTAGTCGTAGTCGGTCGGGGTCTTGCCGTCTTCGCCCAGGGAACCGTCCATCATCACCGAGCTGAAGCCCAGTTGGATGGAGCGCTGGCAGACGTCAGGGCTGGTGCCGTGGTCCTGGTGCATGCACACCGGGATGTGCGGGAATTCTTCGATTGCCGCCAGGATCAGGTGACGCAGGAACGGAGCACCGGCGTATTTGCGAGCACCGGCCGAAGCCTGGACGATCACCGGGGAGTCAGTCTTGTCAGCGGCTTCCATGATGGCGCGCATCTGTTCAAGGTTGTTGACGTTGAAGGCTGGAACGCCGTAGCCGAACTCGGCTGCGTGGTCCAACATCTGGCGCATGCTGATAAGTGCCATTGTGTATGTCTCTCCCGGTTTGGGTCGTTAATCGTGCCAGCCTGCCGTAGCGGCGGCGGCTATTCAAGTTATTGCAGATCGGGGGTTGGCCCGGGCTGCGAATTCGGTGTTGCCTGAATCTTGAGCTCTGCACAAAACCCTGTGGGAGCGAGCTTGCCCGCGATGAGGGCCTGGCTGCCAACAGTGCGGTGACTGTCAGACCGCTATCGCGAGCAAGCTCGCTCCCACATTAGGTCCATGGTGTGTCAGTTACTGCGCTTTACAACCGCGGCCAATCAAATCATTGGTGGCGACCCAGTACACCAGGCCTTCCTCACCTTTTTGGTGAAACGCCAGCATGTCGTTGCTGTACAGCGAACCCGACGCGCCCGGCTCTTGCTTCAAGCGGTAGACCTGATCGCCCCCGCCCAGTCGCACGTCGACTTCCTTGCGGCTGTCATCGGTGTAGCGCCAGAGCACTTTGGCCTGGCTATCACAGGTCCAGGTGGTCCAGTTGTCCGTCGATTCGGCAGGCTTGAACAGGTTGAAATTTGCACAACCTGCCAGCAATGCCAACGCCGTAACGGCGATAAAACCTTTCATCCATGTTCCTCGACTGACGGCGCACGCCGCCAGCCCTGAGTAATGAGTCAGACCCGTCAAGGGCAACCATGTTCCTTGGAGGGTGTCTGTGTCTCGTATTTTTCCAGGCCATCAGGCCCCGCGCGTTTGTTGATCACCGGGTTGGTTTCCGCTTGCCAGTCAGCCTGGTAGCAGCCTTTCTCCACCGATTGCGGCGCAGGTTCCGGCGTGGCTTTGGGGTTACTCCCGCAAGCCGCCAGCATACCCGCAGCGATCAACAGCGCTAAGGTCTTGACCATGTGAACACTCCTTTGCCTGGTCAAATGGGCGGCCTCAGGCCTTGGCCCGGCTTTCCAGGACTTCAACGGCTGGCAACACTTTGCCTTCGACGAATTCGAGGAATGCGCCGCCACCGGTAGAAATGTAGGAGATCTGGTCAGCAACGCCATACTTATCGATGGCCGCCAGGGTGTCGCCGCCGCCAGCGATGGAGAACGCCGAGCTTTGTGCGATGGCCTCGGCCAGGACTTTAGTGCCGTTACCGAACTGGTCGAATTCGAACACGCCCACCGGGCCGTTCCACAGGATGGTCTTGGACGACTTCAGCAGCTCGGCGAAATTCGCCGCGGTCTGTGGGCCGATGTCCAGGATCATGTCGTCGGCAGCCACGTCGGCGATCAGCTTGACGGTGGCGGTCGCGCTTTCAGCGAATTCCTTGGCAACCACGACGTCCACCGGCAATGGCACGCTGACTTTGGCGGCGATTTCGCGAGCGGTGTCCAGCAGGTCCGGTTCGTACAGAGACTTGCCGACCGGGTGACCGGCAGCTGCGAGGAAGGTGTTGGCAATGCCGCCGCCGACGATCAGCTGGTTGCAGATCTGGCTCAGGCTGTTCAGCACGTCGAGTTTGGTCGACACCTTGGAACCGGCAACGATGGCTGCCATTGGCTGGGCTGGCGAACCCAGGGCTTTGCCCAAGGCGTCCAGTTCAGCGGCCAGCAGCGGACCTGCTGCGGCGACTTTGGCGAACTTGGCCACGCCGTGGGTCGAACCCTCGGCGCGGTGAGCGGTGCCGAAGGCGTCCATCACGAACACGTCGCACAGGGCGGCGTATTGCTGGGCCAGTTCGTCGGCGTTCTTTTTCTCGCCCTTGTTGAAGCGCACGTTTTCGAACAGCACGATGTCGCCGGCCTTGACGTCGACGCCGCCCAGGTAGTCAGCCACCAGCGGCACTTCGCGGCCCAGGGCCTTGCTCAGGTAGTCAGCAACAGGCTTGAGGCTGTTCTCGGCCGAGAACTCGCCTTCGGTCGGACGGCCAAGGTGCGAGCAGACCATCACGGCCGCGCCTTTTTCCAGGGCCAGCTTGATGGTCGGCAGCGAGGCCAGGATTCGCGCATCGCTGGTGACAACACCGTCCTTGACTGGGACGTTGAGGTCTTCGCGAATCAGTACGCGCTTACCTTGCAGATCGAGGTCGGACATCTTCAACACGGTCATGGGTCGCATTTCCTGAGTTACAGTTTCTGAGAAACAGGGAGTGGAGAGGCTGTTTGCAGATAGTGTTCTGCTACGTCCAGCATTCGGTTGGCAAACCCCCATTCGTTGTCGAACCAGGCCAGGATGTTCACCAGCCGTGGGCCGGAAACTCGGGTCTGACTGGCATCGACGATCGCCGAATGTGGGTCATGGTTGAAATCACAGCTTGCATGGGGCAACTCGGTATAAGCCAGAAGGCCTTTGAGCGGGCCGCTGGTGGCGGCCTCGCGCAAAATCCGGTTGACCTCGGTGGCGTCGGTGTCGCTCACGGTCTGCATCGTGATGTCGAGGCAAGACACATTAACGGTTGGCACCCGCACGGCTTTGGCCTGAATTCGCCCGGCAAGTTCCGGCAGCAGGCGTTCAATGCCTCGTGCCAGACCAGTGGACACCGGAATCACCGACTGGAACGCTGAACGCGTACGGCGCAGGTCTTCGTGATGATAGGCGTCGATGACCGGCTGATCGTTCATTGCCGAGTGAATGGTGGTGATCGACACGTATTCCAGACCAATGGCCTGGTCCAGCAGGCGCAACAGCGGCACGCCGCAGTTGGTGGTGCAGGATGCGTTGGACACCAGCAGCTCGTCGCCGGTCAGGCAATCCTGGTTCACGCCGAAGACGATGGTGGCATCGACATCCGCTTCGCTGGCCATCGGCTGGGAAAACAATACGCGTGGCGCACCGGCATCGAGGAACCGCTGGCCATCGTCCCGCGTGTGGTAGGCGCCGGAGCACTCCAGCACCAGATCGACGCCCAGGGA
The DNA here is from genome assembly GCF_030209165.1 of Pseudomonas sp. fls2-241-R2A-110. Taxonomy (NCBI): domain Bacteria; kingdom Pseudomonadati; phylum Pseudomonadota; class Gammaproteobacteria; order Pseudomonadales; family Pseudomonadaceae; genus Pseudomonas; species Pseudomonas sp. fls2-241-R2A-110. Next base: position 196,987 of record NZ_JARVSN010000018.1, read on the forward strand.
CGCCCAATCGATACCTTCGGGGGTGGCACTGCGCAGGACCTTCACGCAGTCGCCATTAATATGCAGACAATCGCCCTCAACCCTCACTTCACCGGGAAAACGCCCGTGAGTGGAGTCGAAGCGTGTCAGGTATTCGATGCTGGCCATGTCAGCCAGATCGTTGATCGCGACAATTTCAAACCCGGCCTTCGCTCCTCGCTCGAACAACGCACGCAAGACACAACGACCGATCCGGCCGTAGCCGTTGAGTGCAACTTTATAAGGACGCGGTTGAGGCATGGGGTTCTCGATTACCGTGGTGAATCTGTCATTGCAGCATTGCCTGAGCCACTGCTTTCGCGAGCAGGCTCGCTCCCACATTGGGCTTGTGTTGTGAACACTGCTTGTGTCACACAACAAATCCCCTGTGGGAGCGAGCCTGCTCGCGAAGGCGGCGGTTCAGACGCCGCAACTTCTGGATCAGTCTTCCAGCAGCTCTTCAGCCTGACCCAGGATGTTTTCCAGGGTGAAGCCGAACTCTTCGAACAAGGCTGGCGCTGGCGCCGACTCGCCGTAGGTGGTCATGCCGATCACGCGGCCTTCCAGGCCCACGTACTTGTACCAGTAGTCCGCGTGAGCGGCTTCGATGGCGATACGGGCGCTGACTTGCAACGGCAGAACGGCTTGCTTGTAGCCAGCATCCTGGGCATCGAACACGCTGGTGCACGGCATCGAAACGACGCGAACCTTGCGGCCTTGCTCGGTGAGCTTGTCGTAAGCCTGAACCGCCAGGCCCACTTCCGAACCGGTAGAGATCAGGATCAGCTCAGGCTCGCCTGCGCAGTCCTTCAACACGTAGCCGCCACGGGCGATGTCGGCGATCTGCAGCGCGCTGCGTTCCTGATGCTGCAGGTTCTGACGCGAGAAGATCAGCGCCGAAGGGCCGTCCTTGCGCTCGATGGCTGCTTTCCAGCAAACGGCCGATTCAACGGCATCGGCTGGACGCCAGGTGTCGAGGTTCGGCGTGCTGCGCAGGCTGGTCAGTTGCTCGATCGGCTGGTGAGTCGGGCCGTCTTCGCCCAGGCCGATGGAGTCGTGGGTGTAAACGAACACCACGCGCTTTTTCATCAGCGAGGCCATGCGCACAGCGTTGCGGGCGTATTCCATGAACATCAGGAAGGTCGCGCCGTAAGGCACCAGACCACCATGCAAGGCCACGCCGTTCATGATCGCGCTCATGCCGAATTCGCGAACGCCGTAGTACATGTAGTTGCCGCTGGCGTCTTCAGCCGAAACACCTTTGCAACCTTTCCACAGGGTCAGGTTGGAACCGGCCAGGTCAGCGGAGCCGCCCAGCAGTTCAGGCAACAGCGGGCCGTAGGCATTGAGTGCGTTCTGGCTGGCTTTACGGCTGGCGATGGTTTCGCCCTTGGCCGCAACTTCAGCAATGTAAGCCGAAGCTTTTTCAGCGAAGTCTTCCGGCAGATCGCCACCCAGGCGACGGACCAGTTCGTTGGCCAGCTCAGGGAAAGCGGCGGAGTAGGCAGCGAAACGCTGATCCCACTCGGCTTCGGCTGCGCGGCCGGCTTCCTTGGCGTCCCACTCGGCATAGATGTCAGCCGGGATTTCGAACGGGCCGTAGTTCCATTTCAGTGCAGCACGGGTCAGAGCGATTTCCGCGTCACCCAACGGGGCGCCGTGGCAGTCTTCTTTGCCTTGCTTGTTCGGCGAACCGAAACCGATGGTGGTCTTGCAGCAGATCAGGGTTGGCCGATCGCTTTTGCGCGCGGTTTCGATCGCGATCTTGATCTCTTCCGGATCGTGACCGTCGACGTTGCGGATCACTTGCCAGTTGTAGGCTTCGAAGCGCTTAGGGGTGTCATCGGTGAACCAGCCTTCGACTTCGCCGTCGATGGAGATGCCGTTGTCATCGTAGAAGGCGATCAGTTTGCCCAGGCCCAAAGTACCAGCCAGGGAGCCGACTTCGTGGGAAATGCCTTCCATCATGCAGCCATCACCCAGGAACACGTAGGTGTGGTGATCGACAACGTTGTGGCCAGGACGGTTGAACTGCGCCGCCAGGACTTTTTCAGCCAGGGCGAAACCCACGGCGTTGGCCAGGCCTTGGCCCAGTGGACCGGTGGTGGTCTCAACGCCCGGGGTGTAGCCGAATTCCGGGTGACCCGGGGTGCGGCTGTGCAGCTGGCGGAAGTTTTTCAGGTCATCGATCGACAGGTCGTAGCCGGTCAGGTGCAGCAGCGAGTAGATCAACATCGAGCCGTGACCGTTGGACAGCACGAAGCGATCACGGTCGGCGAACGATGGATTGCTCGGGTTGTGCTTCAGGTAGTCACGCCAAAGTACTTCGGCGATATCCGCCATACCCATCGGGGCACCGGGATGGCCGCTGTTGGCTTTTTGCACGGCATCCATGCTGAGGGCACGAATGGCGTTGGCACGCTCACGACGGCTGGGCATCGCTGTTCTCCTGCGGGTTCTGTATCGAGAGTGAATAAAACGAAACGGAAAAAAGGCGAGCATTTTCCCTCACCCACCCGCCTCGGGGCAATGACAGATAGTCATCCAGAGGTGTTTTTCCAAAGGATAACGACGGTTTCGACTGATGAAACCTTTCCGCTGTCCGTTTGTTGACTGAAGCTAACGCCGAGAAGTGCCATCTATCGAGCAATATCAAAACTTTTTGATATTGCTCTTGCGGTGATTTCTGCCCGTCACTAGACTGCTGGCCTTATGAATTTACGTGCGCCTTCCATTCAACATGACGATTGCGATGATCTGGCGGCCCTGTGCAAGGCCGGCGGTGATCCTCTGCGGCTTAATGTATTGCGCGCGCTGGCCAACGATTCGTTCGGCGTGCTGGAGCTGGCGCAGATCTTCGGCATCGGCCAGTCCGGCATGAGTCACCACCTCAAGGTCCTGGCCCAGGCCAACCTGGTGGCGACTCGCCGTGAAGGCAACGCGATTTTCTACCGTCGCGCCCTGCCCCACACCGATCTGCTGGGCGGCAAGCTGCACACAGCCCTGCTGGAAGAAGTCGACAACCTGACCCTGCCCGCCGATGTGCAGGCGCGGATCGCTCAAGTCCACGGGCAACGAGCCGCGGCCAGTCAGGACTTTTTCTCCCGGGTGGCGGAGAAGTTTCGCGCCCAGCAAGATTTGATCGCCGGCCTGCCGCAGTACCGCGAAAGCGTGGTGGCATTGCTCGACAAGCTGAGTTTCAGCGAAAGCGCCACGGCCATCGAAGTCGGCCCCGGCGACGGTGGATTCCTGCCGGAACTGGCGCGCCGCTTCAGCCTGGTCACCGCGCTGGACAACAGCCCGGCGATGCTCGAACTGGCGCGCCAGGTCTGCGAACGAGAAATGTTGGCTAACGTCAGCCTGCAACTGGCCGATGCATTGAATGGCGTCAGTCTCAAGGCCGATTGCGTTGTACTGAACATGGTGCTGCACCATTTCGCCGCGCCGGCCGATGCGCTCAAGCACATGGCCGACTTGCTGCAACCGGGCGGTAGCCTGCTCGTGACAGAGTTATGTAGCCACAACCAGAGTTGGGCCAGGGAGGCCTGCGGTGATCTCTGGTTGGGGTTTGAACAGGACGATTTGGCCCGTTGGGCCACCGCTGCGGGACTCGTTCCCGGGGAAAGCCTCTATGTAGGCTTACGTAATGGTTTCCAGATCCAGGTCCGCCATTTTCAGCGACCGGCTGGCGACACTCACCATCGGTAAATTCAGGAAAAAATCGAGATGAGCGAATACTCCCTCTTCACCTCCGAGTCCGTGTCCGAAGGGCATCCGGATAAAATCGCCGACCAGATTTCCGATGCGGTGCTGGACGCCATCATTGCTGAAGACAAGTTCGCCCGTGTGGCGTGCGAAACGCTGGTCAAGACCGGCGTGGCGATCATCGCAGGTGAAGTCACCACGTCGGCCTGGGTCGACCTGGAAGAAATCGTGCGCAACGTCATTCTGGACATCGGCTACAACAGCTCCGATGTCGGCTTCGACGGCGCCACTTGCGGCGTGATGAACATCATCGGCAAGCAATCTCCTGACATCAATCAGGGCGTTGACCGTGCCAAGCCTGAAGATCAGGGCGCCGGCGACCAGGGCCTGATGTTCGGCTACGCCAGCAACGAAACCGACGTGCTGATGCCAGCACCGATCACCTTCTCGCACCAGCTGGTCAAGCGTCAGGCCGAAGCCCGTAAATCCGGCCTGCTGCCTTGGCTGCGCCCGGACGCCAAGTCGCAAGTGACTTGCCGTTACGAAGGCGGCAAAGTTGTGGGTATCGACGCCGTTGTCCTGTCGACCCAGCACAACCCTGACGTGTCGTACAAAGACCTGCGCGAAGGCGTGATGGAGCTGATCGTCAAGCACGTGCTGCCTGCCGAACTGCTGAGCAAAGACACCCAGTTCCACATCAACCCGACCGGCCAGTTCATCATCGGCGGCCCGGTGGGCGACTGCGGTTTGACCGGTCGCAAGATTATCGTCGACAGCTACGGCGGCATGGCTCGCCATGGTGGCGGCGCGTTCTCCGGCAAGGATCCATCGAAGGTTGACCGTTCGGCTGCCTACGCTGGTCGTTACGTGGCCAAGAACATCGTCGCTGCCGGCCTGGCCGAGCGTTGCGAGATTCAGGTTTCCTACGCTATCGGTGTTGCCCAGCCTACGTCGATCTCGTTGAACACCTTCGGCACCGGCAAAATCAGCGACGACAAAATCGTCAAACTGGTTCGCGAAGTGTTCGACCTGCGTCCATACGCGATCACCACCATGCTCGACCTGCTGCACCCGATGTACCAGGAAACCGCTGCGTACGGCCACTTCGGTCGCACCCCGGCGACCAAGACTGTGGGCGAAGACACGTTCACCACGTTCACCTGGGAAAAAACCGACCGCGCCGACGACCTGCGTCTGGCTGCCGGCCTGTAAGACTTTCCCGGCGGTACCCAAAGCCCTGCACGGTTCGCCGCGCGGGGCTTTTTATTGCCCTCTGTTTCACAACCCGACACACGCTGAAAAACGATCAAGCGCCTCCCCCCCGAATTCCGTCCTAGCCTTCAAGCACTCCACTTTGAGCAAGGACGCTCACGATGCTTCTGCGCCTGTTTATCGCTTCCTTCCTGACTTTGCTGTGCCTGAACTCAAACGCCGCCTGCCCGGACTGGCCACCCGCCCGCGCCCTGGACGAAATCATTGCGCTGCAAAAGCAGATCGACCTCTGGGACGACCACTATCACCGGGGCGGGCGCGCATTGGTCGCTGACGAAATCTATGATCAGTCCCGCGCGCAACTGAACGAATGGCGAGATTGTTTTGACCTGGGACTGGCGCCGGAACCGTTGCGCACCGCTGGCGGCAAGATCGCCCACCCGGTCGCCCACACCGGGCTGGAAAAATTGCGTGATGCTCAGGCGGTAGAACACTGGCTGCGTGATCGAAACGATATCTGGGTCCAACCCAAGGTCGATGGCGTGGCGGTGACGCTGATCTATCGCAACGGTGTGCTGCATCAAGCGATCAGTCGCGGCGACGGGGTAAACGGACAGGACTGGACCACCTCGGCGCGACAGATCGCGCAGATTCCTCAAACGTTGCCCCAACCGCTGGACGTGCTGGTCCAAGGTGAACTCTATTGGCGCTTGACCGAACACAGGCAAGCCCAGGCCGGCAGCTTCAACGCTCGCTCCACCGTGGCAGGGCTGATGGCGCGCAAAAATCTGAACGCCGAACAAGCCAAGGGGATCGGGTTGTTTGTCTGGGACTGGCCGCAGGGCCCGGCCACGCTGCCCGCACGCGTGGCGGCCCTGGAGGAGTTGGGTTTCCCGAGTACGGCGCCCTACAGCCAGCCGATCAAGGCATTTGCTGACGCCGAGCGTTGGCGCGATCACTGGTATCGCGCGCCGCTGCCGTTCGCCAGCGATGGCATCGTGTTGCGTCAAAGCCAGCGTCCACCGGCCGAACGCTGGCAGGCACGGCCATCCTTCTGGAGTGTTGCCTGGAAGTATCCATTCGCCCAGGCGCTGGCCGAAGTGCGCAAGGTCCACTTCAACATTGGTCGAACCGGGCGGATTACGCCGGTGCTGGATCTGACGCCGGTCAAGCTCGATGACCGACAGATCAAGCGTGTCAGCGTCAGTTCTCTGCAACGCTGGGCAGACATGGACATTCGCCCCGGCGATCAGGTGTCCATCAGCCTCGCAGGCCTGACCATTCCAAGGCTCGAGGGCGTTGTACTGCGCAGTACCGAGCGCACTGAACTGAATGTTCCGTCAGCGTCAGACTTTCATCATTTGAGTTGTTGGCAACCCACATCTGGCTGCGAGAGCCAATTCCTCGCGCGCCTGACCTGGCTCGGCAGCAAGCAGGGGCTGGAATTGCCTCACGTCGGACGCGGCACCTGGGAGAAGCTTTTGGAAACAGGCCACCTGAAAGGCCTTCTGGATTGGTTGACCCTCGACGCTCAAGAGCTTGCTAACATTGACGGCTTCGGTGTGCGCAGCAGCGCTCGACTTTTAGACAGTTTCAGCAGCGCCCGCCAACGACCCTTTACTCGCTGGCTCAAAGCCTTGGGGATACCGCCGACCGGTCAGGCACCGCTTGGCAATTCATGGCAGGAACTGGCGCAACGAAATACCGAACAATGGCAGGCAGAACCTGGTATCGGCTCGGGACGCGCGGCGCAATTGAGCGCCTTTTTTCGCGATCCGCAGGTTCTGGCACTGCGTGAAACATTACACATGGCCGGTATTAACGGATTCTGAACACAGTCGTCCCGCCAGCCCGGGAACCCAAAGGTGCCAATGGGCTCCAACGCCCATCGCCACATCGACACGATCGCCTTTGCACATGGAGCTTTTATGAAATTTCTTTCACCGCTCGCCTTGTTGACCCTTTGCAGCGTGTTGGTTGCACCACTGATGGCCGCCGAAGAAGCCCCGGAGCTGACCGGTTGCGCGGCCAAGAAACAGGGCATCATCAATCAGATCGAGCTGGCCAAATCCCACGGAAACGCCGATCAGCAGGCCGGCCTCGAAACGGCCCTGAGCGAAGTCACCGCCCATTGCACCGATGCCTCGCTGAAGAAGGAACGGGAAAACAAGGTGCTCGACGCCAAGCATGAGGTCAGCAAGCGTCAGGCCGACCTCGATAAAGCCATGAAGAAAGGCGATCCCGACAAGATCAACAAGCGTAAAGACAAACTCGCCGAGTCCCGCAAGGAATTGCAGGACGCGCTCGATGAACTGGATAAGTAAGTCTCAGGATAATTGATCGTTCCCACGCTCCTGCGTGGGAATGCAGCCCGTGACGCTCCGCGTCCCTTGAGGCATTCCCACGCGGAGCATGGGAACGATCAACTCAGAGCCTCAAACGAGCATCAATGATTCCGAAACTCTTTATGACAAGCGCTGCAGGCATCTTCGACTTTTTGCACGGCCGGGCCCAGGTTGCTGGCCTTGTAGGGTTGAACCTTGCTGACGACCACCAACTCACCGGTGGCGCTTTCAAGGGTGCGGGCCATTTCCTGGAAACGTGCCTGCTGTTGCCACACATTGTCCTTGGCGCTGGTGTGATCTTCTTCACGCACCTGCGGGAAATGCTTCCACGGCTCATGGGACAACGTATCGAGTTTCACGGCGCCGTCGGCGAACTTCGGACCGTCAAACGGAATGCGGCCACGCAACATGCCGCCCAGGTCTTCGCCAGTCTTGAGCATCTGCTTGAAGATCGCCTTGCGCTGACCCAGCGGCGAATTCGGGTCGACACCGCCGCAAGCGGACAAGGCCAGGCAGGCCAGCAATACAACAGAAAGTCTTTTAAGAGTCATGTTGGCTTCAGATCACGGGAAACGGCCGCCAGTATCCTCGCGTCGCCGGCAAAGACCAATAGCCCTATTATCAATACGGGTTGCTTGAGCGCATGGAGCACTCAGGCAACCGGCAAAGGAAATACTCCATGAATAGCCGTTTCAAGGCATGGCGTCACACTCTGGCCTGGACCCTTCCGATGGTGGCCGTGCTCGCGGGCTGCACCGGCGGCGACAACAACGCGCCCAAGACCCACGCGCTGGCCACCTATTCCAGCGCCACCTGGGAAGCACTGCCAGCGGTGACCGACAACGACCTCGTCGCCGGCTTCGGCTCGTGGCGCAGCGCCTGCACACGACTCAAGGCCGACCCGGTCTGGGGTTCGACCTGCGCGGCGTCCGCCAATGTGCCGCAAACCGCCAATGACATCCGCGCTTTCCTCAAACAAAACCTCGACGTCTACGGTCTGCGCGCCGCCAATGACAACGCCAACGGCTTGATCACCGGCTATTACGAACCGGTCTACCCCGGCAGCCTGACCCAGACCGAGACAGCGAACATTCCAGTGTACGGCGTACCTGACGACATGATCATCGTCTCGCTGGACAGCATCTACCCGGAACTCAAGGGCAAACGCCTGCGCGGACGACTCGAAGGTCGCGTTCTCAAGCCTTACGACGATGCGGCAACAATTGAAACCAAAGGGGTCAAGGCACCGGTCGTGGCCTGGCTAACCGACCCAATGAACCTGCAATTCCTGCAAATCCAGGGTTCGGGCCGCATTCAGCTCGACGACGGGCGCCAACTGCGCATTGCGTATGCCGACCAGAATGGCCATCCGTATCGGCCCATCGGCCGCTGGCTGGTGGAGCAAGGCGAACTGAAGAAAGAAGACGTGACCATGGGCGCGATCAGCTCCTGGGCCAAGGCCAACCCGTCGCGCATTCCCCAATTGCTGGGCAGTAACCCGAGCTATGTGTTTTTCACCCGCAACCCGGACAGCAACGAAGGCCCACGGGGCTCGCTGAACGTCCCACTGACTGCCGGCTACAGCGCAGCCGTGGACCGCAAAGTGATTCCGCTGGGCAGCCTGTTGTGGTTGTCGACCACTAAACCGGATGGCACCGCACTGGTAAGGCCGGTAGCCGCTCAGGACACCGGCGGCGCGATTGCCGGCGAAGTGCGTGCGGATTTGTTCTGGGGCACTGGCGAGGCGGCCGGGCAACTGGCCGGGGACATGAAGCAGCAGGGGCAGATCTGGATGCTATGGCCAAAAGGTGCGCCGTTGCCGCAAGTGCCTCAAGTTGCCGATGCGGTCAAAACGAGCCTTTGAATTCTGCGGTGACTGGTCAATAGCAATCGCGGGCAAGCCCGCTCCCACATCGATCCATGCAACACCAGAGATCAACTGTGGGAGCGGGCTTGCCCGCGATGAGGCCAGCAAAATCACCTCAATACTTTCAGACTGACACCACAAAGAAACTGGCGATCAACCCCATCCCCACAAACCACATCAGCGACCGCAAGATCGCCCAGTCCGCCAGGTAGCAAATGATGTAGAGCAACCGGCTGGTGATGAACAACACCGACAACACATTGATCGTCACCAGCTCGGCATTGCCGGCCAGATGCGCCACGATCACTGCTGCCGCAAAGGCGGGAGTCACCTCAAAGCCGTTCAGTTGCGCCGCATGCGCGCGTCGGCCCAAACCATTGAGTGACTCAAGAAAGTCCCGGGGGTCATGGTTGTCTTTCAAAGTGAACCTGCCGCTGACCTTGGCGATAGCCGTGCAGATGTAAGGCAGGAAAATCGCGATCAAAATGCACCACAGAGCAACCGTCATATGCCGTCCTTTTCAAGTTTCAAAAATGCAGGGGCCGTCAAAACTTCATGACCAACATGCCGATCAGCACCAGCCCACAGGCTAAGAGCCGCGGCCGGCCGAAAGGTTCTTTCAGGTAACGCATGCCGAACAGCACCACCAGTATCACGCTGATCTCACGCAGTGCCGCCGCTTCGGCAATTGACCCCAGCTGCATCGCCCATAGCACCAAAGCGTAGCTGAACAACACACAAAACCCGACCGCCAGCCCCAACCGCCATTGTTCACGCCAGAACAGCTTGAACGCCGGGCGCTTGCGCACCAGCGCAAGCAACGGGAATGGCCAGGCACTGAGCAGCGTGACCCAAACCAGGTAATCCAGAGGGTGCGACCAACGCCGCAGCGCCTGGCCATCGATGTAGGTGTAGCAGCCGATGCACAGGCCGATCAGCCCCACCACCGGCAACATCGACCAAGGCAACCGCGCACCGCCGCCGCCCTGCCATAACAGGCAAAGCATGCCGAACGGGATCAACAGAATCCCGAATATCTGCTGGTTGGTCAGTACTTCGCCAGCAAAGATCAGCGTCAGTGCCAGCACCACCAGCGGCGACAACCCGCGCATCAGCGGATAGACCAACCCGAGATCGCCGACCCGGTACGCCTGGATCAGCAGATAGCGATACAGCAATTCGAACAATGCCGACGCCAGAATCCATGGCCAGATTTCAATCGGCGGCCACGCCACAAAGGGCAGCATCAGAGCGACAAACAGCAGCGCCACGCTGTCCATGCAGGCCACCACCAGCAGCCGTTCGGCACTGAATTTGATCAGGGTATTCCACGCCGCGTGCAACAGCGCCGCCACCAACACCAAAACCGTCGCAAGCACGGCACACTCCTTATTTTGTTTTTGTTCCCTGCCAGACGCGCCAGGATTATTGATTCGCCATAGGCTCGCAGCTGTTTATACTGCAAGCGACCACGCCGCACTCAGTTGCGCACAGACCAATTCCAATAACTTCTGCCCCTGCCCGCTCTCCTCGAGAACGGTCATTGGCATGCGTATGCCTGATCAGAGCGTCAAGACTACCGACAGAGACCTTGCGCATGCCACTCGCTTTGCTTGCCCTCGCTGTTGCCGCCTTCGGCATCGGCACCACTGAATTCGTCATCATGGGTTTGCTCCCCGATGTCGCCCGCGACCTCGCCGTGAGCATTCCCCACGCAGGCTTGCTGATTACCGGCTACGCCCTGGGCGTGGTATTCGGCGCGCCGATCCTCGCGATCGGCACCGCCAACATGCCGCGAAAAGCCACGCTGCTGGGCATGACGCTGATGTTCATCCTCGGCAACGTGCTGTGCGCACTGGCGCCGAACTACGCCACGTTGATGGCCGCGCGAGTGGTCACTGCGTTGTGCCACGGCGCGTTCTTCGGTATCGGTTCGGTGGTTGCGGCGGGCCTGGTCGCCCCGAACAAGCGGGCGCAGGCGATTGCCATGATGTTCACCGGCCTGACGCTGGCCAACGTGCTCGGCGTGCCGTTGGGCACCGCGCTCGGTCAATACGCCGGCTGGCGCTCGACGTTCTGGGCGGTCTCGGTGATCGGTGTGATTGCGGCCATCGCACAATGGGCCTGGCTGCCAAAGCACATCGCAATGGACAAGGCCAACCTCGCCAGCGAGTTCAAAGTGCTGGGCAAGGTCAATGTGTTGTTGGCGTTGGGCATGAGCGTGCTGGCGTCGACCAGTCTGTTCAGCGTGTTCACTTACATCGCGCCGATCCTGCAGGACATCACCGGTGTCAGCCCGCATGGCGTGACCATCATGCTGCTGTTGTTTGGGGTCGGTCTGACAGCGGGCAGCATGCTGGGCGGGCGTTTGGCGGACAGCCGATTGCTGCCCTCGCTGGTGGGCATGGCGCTGGCCGTAGCGGTTGTATTGGCGGCTTTCAGCCAGACCAGCCACTCGGTCATTCCGGCGGCGATCACGCTGGTGTTGTGGGGCATCTTCGCTTTTGCACTGTGCCCGATCCTGCAATTGCTGATCATCGACCAAGCGCATGAAGCACCGAACCTGGGCTCAACGCTGAACCAGAGCGCCTTCAATCTTGGCAACGCGGCTGGTGCTTGGATCGGCGGACTCGTGGTGGCCAGCGGCGCGGATCTGGCGGACCTGCCATGGACCGGCGCCTTTGTGAGTGGCTTGACCGTGCTGACCGCGCTTTTCTTTATTTACCTGCAACGTCGCAGCGCGGCTGCGGTCAATGTGTCCGGCTGAACCATTGCGTCGTGCAAGCTCGTTCCCGCTTGGACTGCGTAGATCCCTGTGGGAGCGAGCCTGCTCGCGATGAAGCTGACGCGGTAAACCTGCCGATTTACGCAATCGCTATTTCCTACCCCCCATCCAAGGACCCCGGATGCTTGAACTTGTCGCTGCATTCATTTGCCTCACCACGCTCCTCACCTACGTAAACTTCCGTTTCATCGGCCTGCCCCCGACCATTGGCGTGATGGTCACGGCCCTGATGTTTTCCCTGCTGCTGCAAGGCCTGAGTCTGCTCGGTTACCCCGGCCTCGAAGATCGGATCCAGCAGTTGATCAGCCAGATCGACTTTGGCGATCTGTTGATGAACTGGATGCTGTCCTTCCTGCTGTTTGCCGGCGCCCTGCACGTCAACCTCAATGACCTGCGCGACTACCGCTGGCCCATCGGCTTGCTGGCGACGTTCGGCGTATTGATCGCCACCGCAGTGATTGGCAGCCTCGCCTATTACATTTTTGCCCTGTTCGGCTGGCACGTGAGCTTCCTCTATTGCCTGCTGTTCGGTGCGTTGATTTCTCCCACCGACCCGATCGCAGTGCTCGGCGTGCTACGGACCGCCAATGCGTCCAAGCCGCTGAAAACCACCATCGTCGGTGAGTCGCTGTTCAACGACGGCACCGCCGTGGTGGTCTTCACCGTGCTGCTGGGCATTGCTCAACTCGGCGAAACCCCGACCGTCGGCGCCACGGCGATGCTGTTCGCTCATGAGGCGATTGGCGGCGTGCTGTTCGGTGGGCTGATTGGCTATCTGGTGTACCTGATGATCAACAGCATCGAGCAGCATCAGATCGAAGTCATGCTGACCCTGGCGCTGGTGATCGGCGGTTCGGCCATGGCGTCGGAGCTGCATGTGTCCGCACCGATCGCGATGGTGGTCGCCGGGCTGATCATCGGCAACCTGGGCCGCAACCTGGCGATGAACGACATGACCCGAAAGTACCTGGACGGTTTCTGGGAATTGCTCGACGACATGCTCAACGCCCTGCTGTTCGCCCTGATCGGCATGGAATTGTTGCTGCTGCCGTTCAGTTGGCTGCATGCGCTGGCCGCGGGTTTGCTGGCGCTGGCGATTCTGCTGTCGCGCCTGTTGACAGTCGCACCTGCCATCTTGCTGCTGCGGCGCTGGCGCACGGTGCCGCGCGGAACGATCCGGATTCTGACCTGGGGTGGTTTGCGCGGCGGTGTTTCGGTTGCGCTCGCCCTGGCCCTGCCGTTGGGACCGGAGCGTGACTTGCTGCTGAGCATCACCTACATCGTGGTGCTGTCATCGATCCTGTTGCAGGGCCTGAGCATTGGCAAACTGGTCAAGTACGTGACCCGGGATGAGCCTGCGCCAGCGGCACAGGCCGAGCATCACTGATCAGTTTTTGCGTTTCTGCGAATTCGGGGCCGAGCCCTGATTCGCAGTGTTCTTCGGCGGTCCGCTTTCGCTGCGGATCTGCGCATGGCTGATCAGCGCGAAGATGAAGCTGCCGCCGATGATGTTGCCCGCCAGTGTTGGTCCGGCAAACACCAGCCAGAAATCCTTCCACGGCAACTCGCCAGCAAACACCAGGTAAGAAACCTCGGCAGACCCGACCACGATATGGGTGAAATCCCCCAGCGCCATCAGGTAGGTGATGAGGATGATGATCCACATCTTGGCGCTTTCCATGGAGGGAATCATCCAGACCATGGTGGCAATCATCCAGCCCGAGACGATGCCTTTGGCGAACATCTGGCTGGCGCTGTTTTCCATGATCTTGCGACCGATCTCGAGAAAGGCCAGGTCGGTCTTGCTGTCGAAAATCGGCAAATGCAACATCACGTAGGCCACCAGCAAGGTCCCACAGAGGTTGCCGACCAGCACGACGCTCCACAAGCGCAGCAACCGGCCGACATTGCTCAAGGTGGGTTTGGTCATGATTGGCAGCACGGCCGTCAGGGTGTTTTCGGTGAACAATTGCTGACGGGCGAGGATGACCGCGAGAAACCCGGCGCAGTAGCCGAAACTGGCGATCACTTTAAAGGCTTCGCCGTCAGGCAAGCGAGAGTTGAGCAGCCCCATGGCCATCAACGACAACCCCATGGTCAGGCCGGCAGCCAACGCCGACCACCACAAGGCAGCGACACTGCGTTCCAGCTCCTGATCGCCCTGGGTGCGAATGATCTCGTGCAGCACCGCCGCGCGCGGCGGCTGGTTCCTGTCGACGTCTTGCTGCTCTTCAGGCGAGAGGTTCGGGGTCTTGCCGTCTTTTTGCGTGTCCATAAAGCTCCGGAACCAGTGGTGTGTCATGAAGGTACGACACGCGGGGTTCGGAGCTGTTCACTGCCCTCAACAGATCGTTCTCATACTCTGCGCGGGAATGCCTCAATGGACGCTCTGCGTCCGCTCTTGGGACGCGGAGCGTCCCGGGCTGCATTCCCACGCAAAGCGTGGGAACGATCAACGATCAGCCGCCGCCGAGGTTACTTGGTGACCAATTCATCTTCCTTGAACTGGTCTTTGACGTACTTGATCTCGGTGCGCCCGTGCGGTGCCGGCAGCCCGTCTTCGCCGAGGTTGACGAAGACCATCCGCTCGACGGTCAGGATGCTCTTGCGGGTGATCTTGTTGCGCACTTCGCAGGTCAGGGTAATCGAGGTGCGGCCAAATTCGGTGGCGGTGATCCCCAGTTCAATGATGTCGCCCTGGCGCGAGGCGCTGACGAAGTTGATCTCGGAAATGTACTTGGTCACCACGCGCTGATTGCCCAACTGGACGATGGCGTAGATCGCCGCTTCTTCGTCGATCCAGCGCAGCAGGCTGCCGCCGAACAGGGTGCCGTTGGGGTTCAGGTCTTCGGGTTTTACCCATTTGCGGGTGTGGAAATTCATCTTCACTCCTGAGCGTCTTGCCGAATATTGGCGCCATCTTGGCAGACTGAGCGGTCATGCTCCATGCGGCTTCTACTATGGTCGCCATTAGCGATCTTCATCTGGCCGACAGAAACCCTTTGGAAGATCAGTCTAGACGGCTATAATCGCCACCGTTTCAAAACGGTAACGTTGCACTGATACCGTTTTCCCGCCACCTGTCCGAGGGGCGCTGCAGCAGGTTCGACCTGTCAGGCTCGGATGGGGCGTTGACTGGCCATGATCGGCCGGACACTAAACGCACAACGGCGCCCATTCGCATACATTACGAATGGAGGCTCTTCATGAGCGCTGTTATCACGCCTGCAGATTTTAACGATTACAAAGTGGCCGACATGTCCCTGGCTGCCTGGGGCCGTCGCGAAACCATCATCGCCGAATCCGAAATGCCTGCCCTGATGGGTCTGCGCCGCAAATACGCCGGTGAGCAGCCGCTCAAAGGCGCGAAAATCCTCGGCTGCATCCACATGACCATTCAGACTGCCGTGCTGATCGAAACCCTGGTTGCCCTGGGTGCCGAAGTACGCTGGTCGTCCTGCAACATTTTCTCGACTCAAGACCAGGCCGCTGCCGCTATCGCCGCTGCCGGCATCCCGGTTTTCGCCTGGAAAGGCGAGACTGAAGCAGAGTACGAGTGGTGCCTGGAGCAAACCATCCTCAAAGATGGCGCGCCTTGGGATGCCAACATGATCCTCGACGACGGCGGCGACCTGACCGAGCTGCTGCACAAGAAATACCCGGCCATCCTGGACCGCGTCCACGGCGTGACCGAAGAAACCACCACTGGCGTTCACCGCCTGCTGGACATGCTGGCCAAGGGCGAGCTGAAAATCCCGGCCATCAACGTCAACGACTCGGTGACCAAGTCCAAGAACGACAACAAGTACGGCTGCCGTCATAGCCTGAACGATGCGATCAAGCGCGGCACCGACCACTTGTTGTCCGGCAAGCAAGCGCTGGTCATCGGTTACGGTGACGTGGGCAAGGGTTCCGCCCAGTCCCTGCGTCAGGAAGGCATGATCGTTAAAGTCTCCGAAGTCGACCCGATCTGCGCCATGCAAGCCTGCATGGACGGCTACGAACTGGTTTCGCCGTTCATCGACGGCATCAACGACGGCACCGAAGCCAGCATCGACAAAGCCTTGCTGGGCAAGATCGACCTGATCGTGACCACCACCGGCAACGTCAATGTTTGCGACGCGAACATGCTCAAAGCCCTGAAGAAGCGCGCTGTTGTCTGCAACATCGGCCACTTCGACAACGAAATCGACACCGCTTTCATGCGCAAGAACTGGGCATGGGAAGAAGTGAAGCCACAGGTTCACAAAATCCACCGTACCGGTCCTGGCGCGTTCGACGCCCAGAACGACGACTACCTGATCCTGCTGGCCGAAGGCCGTCTGGTTAACCTGGGTAACGCCACCGGTCACCCAAGCCGCATCATGGACGGTTCGTTCGCCAACCAGGTGCTGGCTCAGATCTTCCTGTTCGGTCAAAAGTACGCCGACCTGTCGCCAGCCCAGAAAGCCGAGCGCCTGACCGTTGAAGTACTGCCGAAGAAGCTCGACGAAGAAGTGGCCCTGGAAATGGTCCGCGGTTTCGGCGGCGTAGTGACTCGACTGACCAAGACCCAGGCCGATTACATCGGCGTGACCGTCGAAGGCCCGTTCAAGCCTCACGCTTACCGCTACTGATTGGACCCGGCGGGCTTTGCGCCCGCCGATCCTGACCAGGCGGACCGGCCATCACCGGCCCGCCTTTTGCGATTGCAAAGGGTATTCCCATGTCCCAAGAACGTCGCTACAGCTTCGAGTTCTTCCCTACGAAGACCGATGCTGGGCATGAAAAACTGATTGCTACGGCCCGTCATCTGGCGACCTACAATCCTGACTTCTTCTCTTGCACCTACGGCGCTGGTGGTTCGACCCGTGATCGCACGCTAAACACCGTGTTGCAGCTCGAAAGCGAAGTCAAAGTCCCTGCCGCACCGCATTTGTCCTGCGTTGGCGACAGCAAAAACGACTTGCGCGGTCTGCTGGCCCAGTACAAGGCGGCAGGCATCACCCGTATCGTTGCCCTGCGCGGTGACCTGCCGTCGGGCATGGGCATGGCCAGCGGCGAATTGCGCCACGCCAACGACCTGGTTGAATTCATTCGTGAAGAAACCGGTGATCATTTCCATATCGAAGTCGCCGCCTACCCGGAAATGCATCCGCAAGCGCGCAATTTCGAAGACGATCTGAACAACTTCGTGCGCAAGGCCAACGCTGGCGCCAACAGCGCCATCACCCAGTACTTCTTCAACGCCGACAGCTACTTCTACTTCGTCGAGCGTGTACGGGCGAAGGGCGTGAACATCCCGATCGTGCCAGGCATCATGCCGATCACCAACTACAGCAAGCTCGCGCGCTTCTCCGACGCCTGCGGTGCGGAAATCCCGCGCTGGATCCGCAAGCAACTGGAAGCCTACGGCGACGACACCCAGAGCATTCAACGCTTTGGTGAGCAAGTCATCACCGAAATGTGCGAACGTCTGTTGCAAGGTGGCGCACCGGGCCTGCACTTCTACACACTGAATCAGGCTGAAGCGAGTCTGGCGGTGTGGAACAACCTGAAGTTGCCGCGCTGAAACAGTGCAGCACTCCAATAAGGCTCTGGCGAAACCCAGGGCCTTTTTTATGGAATGCGCCCCGAGCCAGAGCTTCTGGATCCAGTTTCTGGCTCTTTATGGTTTCTCGTCGTAATCTCAAGCCATGCCTCTAATCGCGCAGTTACTCACCCTGTTTGTTTTCACTTGCCTGAGCTTTGCCGCCCGGGGCGAGAAGCTGCGCATTGTCACGGAACCGTGGGCGCCGTACGTGTATGAGGAAAATGGCAAATCCCTGGGCCTGGATTACGAAACCACGGCCATTGTCTTCAAACGACTGGGGATCGAGGTGGACTGGCAGTTCCTGCCGTGGAAACGCTGCCTTTCAATGCTTGAAACGGGTCAAGCGGACGGTGCGCTGGATATTTTCCACAGTGACGAACGCGACGCGACGTTGCTCTACCCCAGCGAACCGCTGTCGGAAGTCGAGTTCGTGATGTTCTACGCCAACGAGCACCCGCATCCATTCCGCACCCTGGACGACCTCAAAGGCCTGACCATCGGCACCTCGCCCGGTTATCTGTACAGCCAGGACTTCAGGGAATCGACCTTGTTCACACGGGAACCGGCGCCGACTCACGAAGCCAACTTCGGCAAGCTGGTGCGTGGGCGCATCGACCTGCTGATCACTGATCGCCGGGTCGGTCAGCATTTGCTCGATGAACTGGGCATCCGCGACAAGATCACTGAAAACCCCACCGTCATCAGCCACCAGAGCCAGTTTTTGGCGGTACGCCGCAATGCCGGCATGGATTTGCTGGTGCAGCGCTTCGGTGCCGAACTCAAGCGCTTCAAGCGCGAGCCCGCCTACGCTGAGCTGAGCGCCCGTTACGGCGCCGATCCGGTCAACAGTGTGAAAGCGGCCAGCGCCTCCTCGACCACCGTAAAAACCGTTGAGCAGCAGGAAAGCGGCGCGCAGTGATTGCTCTGTTATACTCCGGCCTTCCCGCCAGGCTCACGCCCGGACGCTCGGAATCGTTCAAGGCATCTCGACCCCGCTACAGCGCAGCTTTTCAGCCCGCGCGAGCGCTCCAGACGAGCCTTCGAAACCCAGCAGGACCGGACGGGATTGCGTTCCTCTTAAACGCCATTCGCGCCAGGCAAGACTCCCATTGGGCCAAGCCCTAACTAAAACAGGATTACTCATGTCCTTTGCTTCCCTCGGTCTCTCCGAGGCTTTAGTCCGCGCCATCGAGGCAGCGGGCTATACCGAGCCTACTCCGGTGCAACAGCGGGCCATTCCCGCCGTGTTGCAAGGTCGCGACCTGATGGTCGCGGCACAGACAGGTACTGGTAAAACCGGCGGCTTTGCCCTTCCGATTCTGGAGCGGTTGTTCCCCAACGGTCACCCGGACAAATCCCAGCGTCACGGCCCGCGCCAACCACGCGTATTGGTCCTGACCCCTACCCGCGAACTCGCGGCTCAAGTGCACGAGAGCTTCAAGGTCTATGCCCGTGACCTGAAGTTCGTCAGCGCCTGCATCTTCGGCGGCGTCGGCATGAACCCACAGGTTCAGGCCATGTCCCGTGGTGTCGACGTGCTGGTGGCCTGCCCTGGCCGCCTGCTCGACCTCGCCGGCCAAGGCAGCGTCGATTTGTCCCACGTGGAAATCCTCGTGCTGGACGAAGCCGACCGCATGCTCGACATGGGCTTTGTCCATGACGTGAAGAAGGTCCTGGCCCGTCTGCCGAGCAAACGTCAGAACCTGCTGTTCTCGGCGACGTTCTCCAAAGACATCACCGACCTTGCCGGCAAGCTGCTGCATAACCCGGAACGCATTGAAGTCACGCCGCCGAACACCACGGTCGAGCGCATCGAACAGCGCGTATTCCGTCTGCCGGCCAACCACAAGCGTTCGCTGCTGGCGCATTTGATCACCGCAGGCGCCTGGGAACAGGTGCTGGTGTTCACCCGCACCAAGCACGGCGCCAACCGCCTGGCCGAGTACCTGGACAAACACGGCCTCTCCGCCGTCGCGATCCACGGCAACAAGAGCCAGAACGCACGCACCAAAGCCCTGGCCGACTTCAAGGCTGGCGAAGTGCGCATCCTGGTCGCCACCGACATCGCCGCTCGCGGTCTGGACATCGACCAGTTGCCGCACGTGGTCAACTTCGAACTGCCGAACGTCGATGAAGATTACGTCCACCGTATCGGCCGTACTGGCCGTGCCGGTCGTTCGGGCGAGGCGATCTCGCTGGTCGCTCCCGACGAAGAAAAGCTGCTCAAAAGCATCGAGCGCATGACCAAGCAAAAGATTGCCGACGGCAATCTGATGGGCTTCGACTCCAGCGCCGTAGAAGCCGAGAAACCTGAAGTCCGCGAGCGTCCGGATGTGCGTAACCCGCGCAACCCACGTGGCCCGCGCGGCGACGGTCCGACCGGCACTGGCGGTGGCGGCGGTCGTAAAGACAAGGGCAAGGACAAGGGCGGCAAGGAAAAACCGGCGGCCACCGGTCGCGGCGATCGCCCGGCCCGTGAACACAAGCCACGCGAAGGCACACCGGCTCGCGAGCAACAGCGTCCGGCGCCACGCGCCGCCGCTGATCGTGCCCCGGACGAGTTCCTGGACGACGACGTGGACAACTTCGGTAACCGCGTCGATTACGTGCCTCAGGCCAAACCGGCCCAGGGCCGTGGCCGCCGTCCGGGTGCTCCGGCACAAGGCGCGGCAGCTGGCGCAGGTGCTCCGCGCACGGGCGGCAAGCCTCAAGGTCGCCAAAGCGGTCCACGCAGCAGCGACGGCGCAACCACTGGCACACCGCCAGCCAAGCGCAGCGGCCCACGCAACGGCGCTCCACGTGACGGCCAGGCCCGTCGTGAAGAGTCCCGCAACCGCCGCCCGGCTCGTGACGATCAGCCGCGTTCGGAACCAGCCGTGCAAAACCCGCGCGGCCCGGCACCGAAGATCATTCACAAGGAGTCGAAAACCGATCGTTTCCCGACTCCTGAGCAACTTGATCAACTGCCAGGCCGTCCTCGCGGTGAAAAACCAGCCTTGCTGACCCGCAATCGCTGAGTTATCGCCGCAATGAAAAATGCCCCTGATCGCAAGATCCGGGGCATTTTTTCTGGCCGACACTAACCCACTGTGGGAGCGAGCTTGCTCGCGATGAGGCCATCACATTCAGCATCGATGTTGAATGGAAGTCCGCCATCGCGGGCAAGCTCGCTCCCACAAGGGATCTGCGGTGCCAATTCTTTCGGCAGGCAATAAAAAACGCCCCTGACCGTGAGGCCAGGGGCGTTTTTGTGTCAGGCGAAAGAGTTACTTCGCTTTGACACCTTCAAAGGTGACGTACAGTTCAACAGCATCGGACTGTGGACCCAGGTCCATCATCTTGCCGAAATCAGAACGCTTGATGCTGGTAGTGCCTTCAAAGCCTGCACGGTAGCCGCCCCATGGATCCTTGCCTTCACCCAGGAAAGTGGCCTTGACCACAACTGGCTTGGTGACACCCGCAATGGTCAGGTCGCCGGCCACGTCGGCAGTGACTTTACCGTCGGCGTTTTTGCCGGTGGTTTTAACGCTGGTGGACACGAACGTGGCTTTAGGGAAATCAGCCACTTTCAAGAAGTCTTTGCTGGAGATGTGCTTGTCGCGTTCAGCGTTGTTGGTAAACACGCTGGCGGTGTTCACGTTGAACTCGATCTTGCTGTCTTCAGGCTTGGCAGCGTCGAAACTGAACTTGCCGTCGATGTCCTTGAAGGTACCGGTGATGTAGCTGTAGCCCAGGTGGCTGATCTTGAAGTCAACGAAGGCGTGCTGCCCGGTTTTGTCGACAACGTAGTCAGCCGCCATCACGTTGGCGGACAACAGTGCAGAACCGATTGCCAGAGCGGCGAGAGTCTTTTTCAACATGTCTTGTATTCCTTGAGGGGCTAAGTTGAACGTCAGGCTTTACGACCCAGCATTCGTTTCAGGGTCACATCACGATCGATAAAGTGGTGCTTCAATGCTGCCAACGCATGGAGACCGGAGAAAATCACCAGCAACCAGGCCAGGTAGAGATGAATCGCACCTGCGTTATCTGCCTGGTCCGGTAGCCCGGAAACCAGTGCAGGCACTTCAAACCAGTCAAACACCGGAATCCCGACACCTTCGGCGGTGGAAATCAGGTAACCGGCAATCATCACAGCGAACAGACAGAGATACAAAAAGGCATGTCCCAACTTGGCGCCAAGGCGCGTCATGCGGCTGTAACTGCTCAGCGTAGGCGGCGGTGGGCTGATGAAACGCCACAACACGCGCAATATCATGACACCCAGCAAGATCAAACCGATGCTCTTGTGCAGATCCGGTCCTGCCTTGCGCCAAGGATCGTAGTAGCCGAGACCGACCATCCACAAACCCAGGCCGAACAAACCAAACACTGCCAGCGCTACGCCCCAGTGCATGAAGATGCTGACCCAGCCGTAGCGAGAAGTAGAGTTTCGTAGTTGCATTGCCGAGTCCCTGTAAGTGCTGGCCCAAGACTATCGATTTACTTATCGAATTAAAGCGGAAAATTTCGCTTTGAAATATCGAGAAATACGATCAAGAGTCTGTAAGGCATCCGTTAAGGAAAGATTAAAGACCCAATATGTCGAAAAAATTGAAGTCCACCTAATGAACACCTGCGCCACTCGGTTTATTCGATTCCTTGCACCTGGTTTTCTTCGGGCATAAAAAAAGCGCGGCATCTGTGCCGCGCTTTTCTTCACCCCAAAGCCTTACTGCGCTTTGGTTTCAGTCGCTGCCGGGGCAGTCGCATCAGGTTTAGCCGCGGGTTTCTTGGCCGCGGGTTTGGCCGCTGCCTTTTTAGCCTCGGTTTTGGCCGCCGGCTTCTTCGTAGCATGTTTAGTTGCGGCTTTTTTAGCGGGTTCGGCTTTGACCGGTGCCACAGGAGGCTTTGGTGCTTCCACTGGCGCAGGGGCCGGTGTTGGCACTGGAGCAGGCGTCGGTGCTGGCGGGGTTACAGGCTCTGGTGCCTTGACCGGCTCCGGTTTCTTGTCATCACTCGACGAACCACTGAACAGGTTGGTGAAGAAGTTGCCTTTCTTCGCCGCCACTGCGCCGGCCGCCACAGCCGTCGCTGCCGGAACCACCTTCGCCGGCTCAAACGATTTGCCGGCGGCCAGGTCTTCAACCTGACTGGCTGCACGCTGACCGGTGCGCAATGCGCCTTCCAGAGTGCCCGGGTACAAGGTGTCAGTGTGCTCACCGGCGAACGCTACGCGTTGCAGCGGACGTTCCCACAAGCGCCAGTATTTGCTGATCTGGCCCGGACCGAAGGCCAGGTAAGCGCCACCCATCGACGGGTCGGTGCTGTAGCGGCGGATTTCATAACCGGTAAACGAACCACGTGCCTGTGGATAAAACGCGTGCAGACGAATCAGCACCTGATCGGCCATCTGCTTGTCGCCGAAGGCCTGCATCACCCGCGCGTTGTCGCCGGAAATGTTGATCACCACGTTGGCGCCGCCCTTCAGGGCCGGCTCGACCCACAACATGCCCAGGCCGGTGTTGCTGTAGATCTCACCGGACATGCGCGCCTTGCTTTCCCACACAGGCGTCTTGAACTTCAGCATGATCTGGTCGCGCCAGCCGTAGTTGGTGCCGTTGATGGCGCCCATGTGTTGAGCATCCAGGGACGGGGTCATCTGGATCTTGCTCAGGGCACGCAATGGCACGGCAACCACGACGTAATCCGCCTGATAGCCAACGCTGCCGACTTTGACAGTCACGCCGTCCTTGTCCTGCGTGATGCTCGACACCGGGGAACTGGTCTTGATGGTTTTCAGCTGTTTGACGAGGGCCTGGGCCAACACCGGGCTACCACCGAGCAGACGCGAAGCGCGCAGGTCACGGTCGGAGACGCCAAGGTAGACGCGGTTTTGCTGTGCGAAGTACAGCAGCGACAGGCGCGAAGGCTCGTCATAACGGGTACGGATCTGCTGATTCACCAGCTGACGTGCAGTGGCGGGCAGGTTCAGACGATCGAGCCAGTTGGACACGTTGATCTGGTCCAGCGCGAACAAGGTGCTGTTGGCGGCCGGATTCTGTGGGTCTTCAATCGAGCGTGCCAGGTCATCCAGGGTTTTTTCGTAGCGCTTGAGCGCATCGCTGGTGGCCGGTTCCTTGGTCGCCAGGTCGGCAGCGGTGTAATACACGCCGTCGATCAGGTAGCCCGGCGTCCGTACGAATTCAGGGGCTGGCGTGGTGCTCAGCTTGAAGGTCGATACGTATTTGTTAAGGACCGGCTGGGTCTTTTCGTTGCCGATCCACTCACTGGTGGCCATGCCGGAGCGACCGCCCAGGCTCGGCTTGGCTTCCAGCAGGGTCACCTGCCAGCCTTTGTTCTGCAGTTCGTAAGCCGCAGTCAGGCCTGAGAGCCCGCCGCCGATCACGATCGCGGTTTTATCCTTGGCCAGCGCAGATACGCTGAACAGCCCCAACATCACCAGCGCACAGGCGCGCAGCCAACCAGCAGACATTCAGCGAACTCCGGAAATACACGAGGAAATAGCGGTTTTAGGAGCCAGACGACTCAAAGAACCGCGAAGAATACGTCAGCCATCAAAAGGCCGCCAGCGACGTCTATCTCCCTATACAAAGTAGTTCAAACCACACAATAGGTTGTCCCCAGGCGACGCATTGCATAGGCTTGCGCGATTGTTTGCCCGCGCCTGTCGCGAGCCGCCTCGAGGAGACTGAAAATGGGCCTGAATAATCAGTGGATGCAACGCGATCTCGCCGTGTTGTGGCATCCCTGCACCCAGATGAAAGACCACGAACAGCTGCCGCTGATCCCGATCAAGCGCGGTGAAGGCGTTTGGCTGGAAGACTTCGAAGGCAAACGCTACCTCGACGCTGTCAGCTCCTGGTGGGTCAACGTGTTTGGCCACGCCAACCCGCGCATCAACCAGCGCATCAAGGATCAGGTCGACCAGCTGGAGCACGTGATTCTGGCCGGTTTCAGCCATCAGCCGGTGATCGAGCTGTCCGAGCGCCTGGTGAAGATGACCCCGGAAGGCCTGACCCGATGCTTCTACGCCGATAACGGTTCGTCCTGCATCGAAGTCGCGCTGAAGATGAGCTTTCACTACTGGCTCAACCGCGGCCAGCCGAACAAGAAGCGCTTCGTCACCCTGACCAACAGCTACCACGGCGAAACCATGGCGGCGATGTCGGTGGGCGACGTGCCGCTGTTTACCGAGACCTACAAGGCGCTGCTGCTCGATACCATCAAGGTGCCGAGTCCCGATTGCTACCTGCGCCCCGAAGGCATGAGCTGGGAAGAACACTCGCGCAACATGTTCGCCGCCATGGAACAGACCCTGGCCGAGCATCACGATACCGTCGCCGCGGTGATCGTAGAGCCGCTGATCCAGGGCGCCGGCGGCATGCGCATGTATCACCCGGTGTACCTCAAACTGCTGCGCGAAGCCTGCGACCGCTACGGCGTGCACCTGATCCACGACGAAATCGCCGTCGGCTTCGGCCGCACCGGGACGATGTTTGCCTGTGAGCAGGCGGGCATCCGTCCGGACTTCCTCTGCCTGTCCAAGGCCCTGACCGGCGGTTATCTGCCGCTGGCGGCGTGCGTGACGACCGACGATGTCTACAGCGCTTTCTACGACGACTACCCGACCCTGCGCGCCTTTCTGCATTCGCACAGCTACACCGGCAATCCGCTGGCGTGCGCGGCAGCCTTGGCGACGCTGGATATCTTCGAAGAAGACAACGTCATCGAAAACAACAAAGCCCTGGCGCAGCGCATGGCCTCCTCCACCGCGCATCTGGTCGATCACCCGAATGTGTCGGAAGTGCGCCAGACCGGCATGGTGCTGGCCATCGAGATGGTCAAGGACAAAGCAACGAAAGAAGCTTATCCGTGGCAGGAACGTCGCGGCTTGAAGGTGTTCCAGCATGCATTGGAGCGCGGTGCTTTACTTCGTCCATTGGGCAGCGTGGTGTATTTCCTGCCGCCGTACGTGATTACGCCTGAGCAGATCGACTTTCTGGCCGAAGTGGCCAGCGAAGGCATCGACATCGCGACCCGTAACAGCGTCAGCGTTTCGGTGCCGAAAGACTTTCATCCGGGCTTCCGCGATCCGGGCTAGGTGAGCAACGCTCGTTCCCACGCTCCGCGTGGGAATGCAGCCGGGGACGCTCTGCGTCCCAAAAGCGGACGCAAAGCGTCCAGTGAGGCATTCCCACGCAGAGCGTGGGAACGATCAATTCAAAGAGAACCCGCATGAGACTGTCCCGCTTTTTTATCGACGCCCCCTTGAGCACTGGCGAACACGAGTTGCCCGAGGCCCAGGCCCATTACATCAGCCGCGTGCTGCGCATGGCCGAAGGTGATGCGTTGCAGCTGTTCGACGGCTCGGGCCACGAGTTTCGCGCCTCGCTGGTTGAAGTCGGCAAGAAGCGCGTCGTGGTACAGATCGATGAGAGCTTCGCCGGACAGGTCGAGTCGCCCTTGCACATTCATCTTGGCCAGGGCTTGTCCCGTGGCGAACGCATGGACTGGGCGATTCAGAAGGCGACCGAACTGGGCGTCACTGAAATCACCCCGATCTTCAGCGACCGCTGCGAAGTCCGGCTCAAGGACGAACGCGCCGACAAACGCCTGATGCACTGGCGCCAGGTGGCAATCAGCGCATGTGAACAATGCGGGCGTTCACGGGTGCCGGTCATTCACCCACCGCTGCTACTGGCGGACTGGTTGAAGCAGACCGAGGCTGAACTGAAGTTGGTGCTGCATCCAGTGGCTGAGCCGTTGGTGAGTCATGCCAAGCCCGCGACCTTGGCGTTCCTGATCGGACCGGAAGGTGGACTGTCGGATGCTGAAGTGGATCAGGCTCAGTCTGCCGGTTTTCACGCAGCCCGACTCGGTCCTCGGGTGTTGCGCACTGAGACTGCGCCAGTAGTAGCGTTGGCGGTTGCCCAGCAGCTTTGGGGCGACTTCTAAGACGCTATCGCGGGCAAGCCCGCTCCCACAAGGACGCCGCCGTACCTGTGGGAGCGGGCTTGCCCGCGATGGCCGCACCTCGGTCTACAAGACATAAAACAGAATCGCCACAAAGTGCAGCAAACTCCCGGCAATCACGAACAAATGCCAGATCCCGTGCGCATGCCGCAGGCGATGATCCAGGGCAAAAAAGATAATCCCCACGGTGTACAAAATCCCGCCCGACGCCAGCCAGGCGAACCCGGCAGTGCCCAGCGCAGCCAAGAGCGGCTTGACCGCCACCAGCACAATCCAGCCCATCACGGCGTAAATCACGATCGACAAAATTCGCGCTTCCGAGCGCGGTTTGATCTCTTGCAGGATGCCAATCAACGCCAGACCCCAGACAATCCCGAACAACGTCCAGCCCCACGGCCCGCGCAGGGTGACCAGGCAGAAGGGTGTGTAACTGCCGGCAATCAGCAGGTAGATCGAGAAGTGATCGACCTTCTGCATGATCGCTTTCTTGCGCCCGCGCACGCTGTGATACACGGTCGACGCGCTGTAAAGCACCATCAAGGTAAACCCGTAAATCGCCACGCTGACGATCTTCCATGGGCTGCCGTCCATGCTGGCAATCACCAGCATCCACACCACCCCGACCGTCGCCGCCACCGCGCCGACCAGATGCGTCCAGGCATTCAATCTTTCCCCGTGATACATGTGTTGCTCACCTCTGAATTCGCTACAACATTGCGCAAGGCTCAGGCCTGAAGATTAAAAGCGCAATGTTTCTGATTGTCGCGCCACCAATCCCCTGAGCCAACAGCGGCTCAATTGGGCACAATCAACTCATTCCAAAAAGAGTCCGCGCCATGCTGATCGATGAAGAGTTGACCCTGAAAAAACTCGAGGTGTTCCTGGCCTTCATGCGCACCGGCAACCTGGCCCGGGCCGCCGCCGAGTTGCAGACCAGCAACGTCAGCGTGCACCGTGCCATCCATTCACTGGAAAGCGCCCTGCGCTGCCCGCTGTTCAAACACGAAGGGCGCAACCTCACACCGCTGGAAAGCGCTTATGTCCTGGAAGAACGGGCGCAAAAGCTGATTCAGGACGTGGTTGAAACCGTGCGCCTGACCCGCGAAGCCGCCGGGTTCTCCGCTGAACGCTTCAAGCTTGGCTCGCTGTATTCGCTGACCGTGAAAACCGTGCCGCAGCTGATCATGGGCCTGAAGATCCGTCGCAGCGAGCTCAACATCGACCTGATCCTCGGCTCGAACTTCGACCTGTTGTACAAGCTCAAGAACATGGAAGTCGACGCGATTCTGGTGTCCCTGGACGACAGCGTCAACGACCCGGACTGCGAGCAGATTCAGCTGTTTTCCGATGATATTTTCCTCGCCACGCCGGCGGATTCGAAATTCGCCCAACGCACGGAAGTCGACCTCGCCGAGGTCCGCGACGAGACGTTCATTACCCTGACCCAGGGGTTTGCCACGCATCAGGACGGCAACCGGGTGTTCAAGCAGGCGGGGTTCGAACCGAAGGTGGCGATGCAGGTCAACGACATCTTCACCCTGCTGAGCATGGTCAGCTCCGGGGTCGGTTATGCGTTGCTGCCAGGCAGGATTGCGGCGGTGTATGAGAATCGGGTGAAGCTGATTCCGTTGCAGGAAAAGTATCGGTTACAGCAGCACATCGGCGTGGTGTTCTTGAAGGCCAAGGAGCGCGACCCGAACTTGCTGGCGCTGTTGGCGGAGTGTCGGATGTATGCCAATCGGCAAGTCTGAAACCGTGTCGCGCCCATCGCGAGCAAGCTCGCTCCCACATTGGAATGCGTTCTCCTGTGGGAGCGAGCTTGCTCGCGATGGCGTCGGAACACTCAGCGATGATCTACCGGCTTAACCGACAATCCCGCGAACAATGAAGTACAACAACGACGGCCCCAGCAGGCACCCAAGCCCGGTGTGGAACGTCGCCGTCAACGCGCCATAGGGCACCAGCCGCCGATCCGTTGCCGCCAACCC
The DNA here is from genome assembly GCF_030209165.1 of Pseudomonas sp. fls2-241-R2A-110. Taxonomy (NCBI): domain Bacteria; kingdom Pseudomonadati; phylum Pseudomonadota; class Gammaproteobacteria; order Pseudomonadales; family Pseudomonadaceae; genus Pseudomonas; species Pseudomonas sp. fls2-241-R2A-110. The sequence goes on from NZ_JARVSN010000018.1 coordinate 225,455, forward strand.
GGCCGTCACGCCACTCACCGTCCCGGCCAGGCCGCCAAAGACCATCGCCGAGCGCGGGTTATCCAGGCCCATCCATTTCGCCGCCATCGGCGTGCCGACCATCACGAAAATCGCCTTGATCAGCCCGGTGGCAATCGACAACGCCACCACATCCGAACTCGCGCCAATCGCCGCACCGGTCACTGGCCCGACGATGTAAGTCACCGCACCCGCGCCAATGGTGGTCATGCTGATCGCATCGCGGTAACCGAACGCCCAGGCAATGCTTGCCCCGACAATGAACGGCAGAATCGTGCCCAGCAACAGCGCAATCGCGCCGATCAAACCGGCCTTTTTCGCTTCGGTGGCTTGCACTTCGAACGCCGTCGCAACGATGGCAAAGTCTCGCAGCATGGCGCCGCCCATCAGGCCGATGCCGGAAAACAGCGACAGGTCAGCCAGGCCTTTTTGCCCACCGGTCATGGTGCCGCCGACCCAGGCCAATACCAGGCCAATCACAATGGCAATCGCCGAACCGTGAATCCGTCCGAACGTCAGGCGCTTGGACAACACCACCGACACCCACATGATCACGCCGATAAAGGCAAACGCAGTGATCAGACTGTTATTCACCAGGCCCTTCTGAATGAGCTCCCACATATCAGCGGCCTCCTACTGGGGTGCCGACCGGTGTGATGTCCACCGGTTCATCGGGCAAAGGTTCACCTTTGTGAGTCCGGCTGATCAAGGCAATGGTGCAGCCGCAAATCACGACCGAACCGATGGCCGCCAGCACCGCCACCGGGCCACCGTGCAGGGCGGCGACGACGTTCTGTTGCGCGGCCATCGCGACCACCACCGGAATGTACATCGCGCCCCAGAAACCGACGCCCATTTCGCAATCCTTGGTCATGCCGCCGCGTTTTTGCATCCACAACCGCGCGCAGATCAGCAGGATCATCGCGATCCCGACGCCACCCACGTTTGATTTCACGCCCAGCAACACACCCAGCAGGTCACCCAATATCACCCCTGCCAGCGTACAGATCGCCAACAGCGCCACACCGTAAATAATCATTGTTGTAGTCCTCAAAGTGCATCGTCGAATGTTGTTTTTGTTGTTCGAAGGCCTGAGTCGGTGTTTAAGGTTGGCGGCTTCCCTCCTTACGCAACAGCGCTTGCAAGGTATCGAGACGCGCACCGTCGAAGGCAATCACGGTGCCCTGCTCGAATACCCGGCGCGCCAGCCCGGTCAACACCGCACCGGGCGGCAGTTCGATCTGTAGGCGTACGCCACGCTCGTAGGCGCTTTGCACCGTGCCGCGCCAATCCACCACGCGGCACATGTTGAACGCCAGGTCGTCGCGCAAGGCATCAATGTTGATGACGGGCCGGGCGCGACTGCCGCTCAGGTAACCCAATGTCGGTGTTTTCAACTGCACGCTGGCGAAGGCTTCGGCCAGGGTTTTGGCCGGGGCGTCCAACAAAGGGCAGTGCGACGGCACGCTGACTGCCAGGCGCTTGGCCAGGCCAGCACCGCGACTTCTTGCCAACTGCGCGACGGCTTCCATCGCGCCATCGCTGCCGGCAATGACCACTTGGTTATCGGCGTTGATATTGGCCAGATACACCGGCCTGTCGACGCTGTGAACCTGCGCCAGTAAACCTTCCACGGTCGCCAGCTCCAGGCCGAGGATCGCGGTCATGCCGTAGCCCTGTGGATAAGCTTGCTGCATCAACTCACCGCGCAGGCGCACCAGCCGCAACGCATCGCTGAAGCTCAAGGCCCCCGCCACCACCGCTGCCGGGTAGGCACCGATGGACAATCCCGCGACGTAATCCGGGGCCATCGCTAATTGGCGCGACGCCGCGACACCGGCAATCAACAGGCAGAGTTGAACCGCCCGTGTCGACTTCAACGCCTCGGCAGAATCGAGCAACAACGCATCCTCGCCCAGCACCTCGCTTGCCTCGATCAACGTCTCGCGAGGCAAACCGTGGAGCATGCCCGGCTGCTGCGCGCCTTGGCCGGGGAACACCAGCAAACTGCTCATGCTGCTTGCTCCTGCGGGTTCCACGGATCAATCACCAGGAAAGCTTCACCGGCATTTTTCAGCAACACGCGACGAGCAGAACCGGCCCATTCACGCAGCGCGACGGCGCCGAAAGGCGTCTGTAGCTGCATGTCCACCGGGCACACGACCGCTTCAAGCATCCTCAGCAATTCCTGCGCCTGAGAACGCGCCAAGGGTTGCGGCGTGCGCAGGATCAAATCCAGATCACTGCCCTCGTGCAAGGCCTGAACACCACTGGCCAACTCAAACCCGGCGCTGCCGCTGACGCCCCACACCCAACCACAACCATCAAGCAGTGGCCGCAGTTGATGGAGGGCGCGTACGGCCGGTAAATCCCGATCAATCGAGACGTGACAAAGCGCTTCCGGTTTCACGCAACGGGCAATCACATCGACCGACATCACCGTTGCATGGCGCTGCTCACGCAACCGCCCACGCACCCCGACCGCGACATGGCCCGGCGCGCTCAATGCGCGCCGCACCACCACTGGATGCCCCGCACTGAGCGATTCGATCACCCATGAAGGCGCGCCCGCAGGCAGCTGCTCCGGGGTCATGCCCCAAAGCAGGTCGTGGGCCAGAAGCGTGTTCACCACTGCGCTCTCAGCAATTGGCGAACCGTGCTCGACGCCGCGCGATTGGTGGCGCCCAAGCGGCAGCTCAAGTCGCGACCGCTGGCGGCGACATCGTCAATCGCCAGGTTCAGGCATTCACAAACCCGCGCCAGATCTGCCGATGTCGGTTGTTCAATCTGCTCCACCGACAAGGTTTCCCACAGCAGTCCAAGGCTGGCGTAGCTGTCGATGTCATAGGCCATCGGCGGCACGCTGGCGGCCAACACTTCAAGCTCCTCGACGCTGCGCAACGTCACCCGCGCCGCCGACGCCTTGCCCATGGCATGCACCATCACGCCCGGATCACGCAGCGCGATCAGCCGATTGGCCTGATACCCATGAGCCAGAAATGCGCCGGACATCGCCTTGCCCACCAGCAAACCGATCACCGCATGGCCGGCCAGTCGGGCGCGGGCATAACTGTCCGCCGCACCGGCCAATGCCTGATGAATGCCGAGTGCTTCTTCGCGCCGACCGTAGGCCTGACTCGGCACATCGACGATGGCGATCAAGGCTCGCTTGTGCGCTTTGTCAGCATCAGCGCTGATGACGTCATCCACCGCCTTGGCCAAGCCCCAGCCTTCCAGCAACCCGACCTCGCCATTGCGCGCACGGACGAACCGGTTGTCAGGATCAGCCACCACGGCGATGAAGCGAACAGGCTGGTCACCCAAAACACCGTCAGCCACTTTCAATGAAGCCGGCAAACCCTCCACAGGTTTCGCGCCCGCACTCAAGGCGTTAAACCAGTTCAGGCCTCTCAGGGAATACGTGCTCATGAGCGCTCTCCTTGATACAGATCGCGAACCACTGACGGCTCGATTTGCGGTGCGGCGTCCAGACGGGCCAGGCGTTGCAGGTACAACTCGGCCTGACGGCTGCGTTGCTGCGCTGGCAAACCGCGCTTGAGCAATTGGCTGACCTGTTGTTGCACCTGCGCCACGTCGTCGGCGACAAAACCATCCACCAAACCGCTGGCGAAACGTTGCTCGCCACCGGTCAGGCTCCAGATGAAAGGACGATCCCGTGAGTCGTACTCTTCAAGCCCGGCTTCCTGTTCGATCACTTGCGGACCGTTCAGGCCCAGACGCGCTTCCTGGGTCACCAGCAAATAGCTGCACAGGCCGGCAGCAATCGACATCCCGCCAAAGCAACCAACGCTGCCGGCCACCACGCCCACCACCGGTTGGTACTGGCGCAGATCGACAATCGCCGCATGAATATCGGCAATCGCCGCCAGCCCGAGATTGGCTTCCTGCAAGCGCACACCACCGGTTTCCAGCAGCAACACGGCGCGGGTCGGGATGCCGTTGCGGTTGTCTTCGGCGGCCAGTTCCAAGGCGCCGGCCATCTTCGCCCCGCCGACTTCGCCGAGGCTGCCGCCCTGGAACGCGCCTTCAATGGCGGCGATGACCACCGGCAAACCATCAATGCTGCCCTTGGCGATCACCACGCCGTCATCGGCCTGCGGCACCACGCCCTGACGCGACAGCCACGGCGACATGACCCGTTGAAAAGGGTCGAGCAACTCGCGGTAAGTGCCGGCGTCGAGCAAGGCTCTGGCCCGTTGTCGGGCACCGAGTTCGACGAAGCTGTGTTTGTGGAGGAGTTCTGCATGGTCAGTCATGGCTGATCTCCTCGAAGCCTTGTTCCAGACGCAAACGCACCACGCCCGGGGTCGCACCGAAATCGTGGATATCGATGGCCATCGCCGGCGGTGTCTGACCGTCGAACATCCGCGCAAACAGCTGCTTCCAGCGTTGTTCGGCGCCATTGACCGAGGTCTGCACCTTGATCGTCAGTGTGCCGGCCTGACCCGGTTCGATCATCACTTCCAGATCGCCCGAGCCGACACAGCCCACCAGCGTGCGGCCACGTGATGGCTGACCGGCAGGAAATTCAAAGGATAAGGTTTCCATCAAAAAGCTCCCTGGATAACGCCGTCGCAGGACTCGATACGGTCGATGAACAGACAGGCTGCGAGCAAGTCGGCAGCGCCGCCGGGCGAGGCATTCAATGCGATTAATTGTTGGTCCAGCTCATGCAGACGGCGGCGACCGGCGAGGCTGGCACTGCCGCCTGCGTCGAGCACGGCTTGAGCACCGAGTTGCATGGTGTGCAGGCCCTGTTCGCCCGCGCGGTAGAGCACGCAGGTGTCGGCCAGTTGGGTCATGATCGCCAGCAAGGCATCGAGCCGGGCGTTCTGTTCGCCGTGACCGGCTGCACGGCTGCGTTTGAGTTGTGGCAGCGCGCGTTGAATCACCGCCGGGAAACCCAGTTGTGCTTCTTCACGGGCGCCGCGTGCACCGTAACGTTGGGCGACCTGGGCGCCGTGGCTCAAAGGACGTGGCGCGTAACGATCGTCGAGCAAGGCCAGGCGTGCAGCGCGCAAAGTGACCGCGCCGGCGCCACTGGATTGAGGTTCCAACGCAGCGCCAGTGACCAAAAGACCCAACGCCCAGATCGCCCCGCGATGGGTGTTCACGCCATTCGTGATCGTGAGCATCTCTTGCTCCCCTTCACGACCAATCTGCCCAATCGCTTCGCGCAGTGGCAGACCGACCTCGCCAAACGCGATGGCCGCTTCGGCCATTTCCTTGAACGCCGGCCACAAGGACAGTGCCGAGGCGTGCATCAGCCCCAGGTGCAAATCGGTATGCGCGCCATTGCCGCGACGGTCGACCAGCGCCGGTTTCGGTGACAGGTCTGCTTCGTCGATCAGCGCGTCCACGGCCATGTCCGCCAGCCGTTCAGCCAGGGTGAGGGTTTTCGGTTGCAGGTTGAATGCGTGCATTACCAACTCCTGAACTTGGCGGGCGGGTTGTAGAGGCCACCGGACCACTCGACCAGATCGGCCACGCTCTTGGCGGCGAGCAGCTCGCGGGTGGCATCGGTGCGACGGATGCCGAGGTCTTCGGGCAAGGCGATCAGGCCTTCGCGGCGCATGCGCGCGGTGTCTTTGGGGTTATGGCGCAGGCCGATGACCGTCACGCCGGCGACCGCGGCGATCATCGCTTGGCGCTCTTCCAGCGAGCGCGCCTTGTACAGGTAGGCGATGCCTTCTTCGGTCAGCAGGTGAGTGACGTCGTCGCCGTAGACCATGATCGGCGCCAGCGGCATGCCGCTTTTTTTCGCCACGTCGATGGCATCGAGGGTTTCGACGAAGGTCGGTTTGCCGCCTTCCTGGAAGGTCTCGACCATTTGCACCACGAGCTTTTTACCGCGTTCGAGCATCGGCTCCGCCACGTCGGTGTGGCGCATGTCGAGCCAGGCCGGGGTGCCGTGGCGGCGACCTCGCGGGTCGTGGCCCATGTTCGGCGCCCCGCCGAAACCGGCCAGTCGCCCGCGTGTCACGGTCGAGGAATGGCCATCGCCATCGACTTGCAGGGTCGCGCCGATGAACAGGTCCACCGCGTATTGCCCGGCCAGCTGACTGAACATCCGGTTGGACCGCAACGAGCCGTCGCGCCCGGTGAAGAACACATCCGGCCGCGCCGCAATGTAGTTTTCCATCCCCAGTTCGGTGCCGAAGCAATGCACACTTTCTACCCAGCCGCTTTCGATGGCCGGGATCAGGGTCGGGTGCGGATTGAGGGTCCAGTTACGGCAGATCTTGCCTTTGAGACCCAGGGATTCGCCGTAGGTCGGCAGGATCAATTCGATGGCGGCGGTGTTGAAGCCGATGCCATGGTTCAACGACTGGACGTTGTGTTTTTCGTAGATGCCGCGGATCGCCATCATCGCCATCAACACGTGCACAGGCTTGATGTGGCGTGGGTCGCGGGTGAACAGCGGCTCGATGTAGAACGGCTTGTCGGCCACCACCACGAAATCGACCCAGGACGCGGGGATGTCGACACGAGGCAGGTCGCTGACATCGTCCACCAATTGGTTGACCTGAACGATGACGATGCCATCGCTGAAGGCCGCCGGTTCAATCAATGCCGGGGTGTCTTCGGTGCTGGGGCCGGTGTAGATGTTGCCGGCGCGGTCGGCCATGAAACCGGCCGAGAGCACGACGTTGGGGATCAGGTCCACCACCAGCCGCGCATAGAGTTCGATGTACGTGTGGATCGCGCCGATTTCCAGCAGGCCGTCTTCCAGCAACTGGCTGATGCGCAGGCTCTGGGTGCCAGCGAAGGAGAAGTCGAGCTTGCGGGCAATGCCGCGTTCGAACAGGTCAAGGTGCTCTGAGCGACCGACGCTGGGCATGATCATGTGCAGGTCATGCAGCTTGGCCGGATCGGCCTTGACCAGGGAGCGGGACAGAAAATCCGCCTGTTTCTGGTTATTGCCCTCCAACACCACACGGTCGCCGGGCAGGATCAACGCCTCCAACGCGGCGACTATTTTGTCGGTGGGCAGCACCACACCGTCGGCCAGATCTCGCACAAGCGCCAGACGCCGCTGCTTTTCGCTGCGCCGCCGCGTCCATCGCGAGTCGGGGGATATTGTTGTTGTCATGACCACTCCACGGGTTCGCTGTCGTGGGTGTCACCTTAGGAGCGTTGGGTGGACGGCATCAATCAAGCACAGAGACGGATCGTTACGCTTGGAGTAATGGTTGCTCGGACGGACGCCATCGCGGGCAAGCCCGCTCCCACAGTGTCCGTGCTGAGCCCACTACCTGAGGCAACCACAATACCTGTGGGAGCGGGCTTGCCCGCGATGAGGCCCTAACAATCGCCGCAGTTTCCAAGGAGGAGTAATTACAGCCGAGCCATCTGCTGCTGCGATCCGGTGGCTCAGCTTTCAGTCCACCGCTACGTAACAGGTTCTCCAGATTCTCGTTGCTGCCCATCCTTGGACTCCAAAGGGTTTTCCCCCATCAGGTTGATCTTGTCCTGCTGCGCTACCCGCACGACGAAGCTGTTTTCAGCCGCCAGTTTTGCGGCCCAGTCATCGGGGGTGTAGAGCGTCGGGTTGAGGACGCGGCCTAGTTGCTCCTCCAGAGGCATAAGCCGCTCCATCACTTCACTGTAGTGCAGGCCTTCGCCGATCAGCATGAGATCAATGTCACTGGATGCGTTTGCCTGATCCTTGGCGATAGAGCCATACACAAATGCCCACGAGATCTGTTCTGCAAAGGGTTGAAGCGCTTGGCGCAGAGGATCGGCGATGCCAAAAGTTTTGCGGGCGATGCCCAACAGCTCGGCATAGATCGGGCATTGCGGATTGGCCTGATAGTGGGTCTGGTTGCCCTGGCGGCTCAGGGTCAATACGCCTGCCTGTTGCAACCGATCCAGCTCGCGCATGAGGCTGCCCTTACCCACTTGAGCCCAGCGGGCGATTTCGTTGGCGTAAAAACTTCGATCGGGTTTACCGAACAACAAGCCCAGCACTTTCTGCTGAGTGGTCGTGAACAGGGCTTCGCTGAGGGAAAGGTTTTTCACAGTGGTAACCGATGAGTCCCAAAAAGGGAACGATAGGTCCCTTTTTGGGAATCTTCAACTTTCGCCAGTGGATTGAGGTTTTGTCATGATCGTTCCCACGCTCTGCGTGGGAATGCAGCCCGGGACGCTCTGCGTCCCATCCAGAGCCGAACGCAGAGCGTCCGTAGAGGCATTCCCAAGCAGAGCGTGGGAACGATCAATCTTTGCCGGTCGATTGGAGGTTTGTGTTTAAAAGTTTGTCCGCCGGAAGGGTGAGAGGCTACACGGTGTGACGTCGCCACCTACAGCAATGCCGGAAGCCGCTGACTGGTGGGGTTTTGTGTTGAGCTTTATCGTTTGTGGGTCGCTGCCAATTCAGCGACCGGGCGTGGAACCCCGCGGTGTTGAAGGCGCAAAAGCGCCCCTCATGACGTATGCTTGCGCACCTTTAATGTGTGCACTCAGTTATGGCGGCTGTGCGCGGGAGACCTTCGGGTCTGCCGGGTTTTCTCCACCTCGGGTTCCAACCTGCGTACAGCTGCCACCCCTTCGCGTGGAACCGATGGAGCAGCTGAAACTCATTACTGGAGATTCACAATGTTCAAAGCCACTCCCAATCCCCCGGAAACCGACACCGGTTCCGACGCATCCCTCGAAACCGAAAAACTCAAGGAAGCCGACGACCGCGCCTTCGCCCACTACTTCCCCCCTGCTCACGAAAAACCGGCCAAACGCCGCAAACACCACTTATTCACCGTTTCCCCCGATATCGACACCGAAGCCTTGCTGGCCAATGCCTCCGAAGATTTGCTGTCCATCAGCGCCATTGCAGCCGATCTGGCGGACGATGTGGAAGGATCACGCCGGTCGGTAGCCCTGGCGCTCAGTCGAATGGCCGATGGTGTGCAATTGTTGGTGGAGCGGGCACTGGATCACCATGAGGAATCGCAGCTGAAGGTTCAGGCCGGCGCTTAGCGCAGAAACGCTTGTTCATGATCGTTCCCACGCTCTGCGTGGGAATGCCTCAACGGACGCTCTGCGTTCGGCTCTGGATGGGACGCGGAGCGTCCCGGGCTGCATTCCCACGCAGACGGTTCGACGCCTCGACGTGGGAACGATCAGTGGGCTAACCCTGCTTTAACAAGCAACTCCTCCAGCGCCAGCAAATCCGGCACCTTGGCCACTTGCTCCCCCACCTGCACCGCCGCCTGTTCCAGTGGACACAACGGAACATCCACATAGCTCAACTGGCTGTCGAGCTTGTAAGAGCGCGGAATCCCTTGCACCAGCAGCGCGATGAATTTCAGCTCTGGTCGACCGCCGAGGGCATTGAGAATGACGATTCGGGCCCGTTCGCCGATGACGATTTTCTGGCCGCACGCCGACTCGAAACTGAGCAACGGAATCTGCCGGTCCCGCCACGCCACCAACCCCAGATACCACGGTGGTGAATCCAGATCGAACGCCCCCGGCTGATAGTCGATCAGCTCCGCCACCGCGACGTTGGGCAGGATCAGGTTGCGGTCGGCCAGAGGCAACAGCAGACCGGTGAGGTTGCTGGTGCGATGCTCATGCATGGGTTTTGCTCCATAAGGCAATGCTTTCGAGCAGCACCGATTCCTGGTACGGCTTGCCGAGGTAGTCGTTGACGCCGATGGCCATGGCGCGGTCGCGGTGTTTCTGTCCGGTGCGCGAGGTGATCATGATGATCGGCAGGTGTTGCAAGCGTTCATCAGCGCGCACCTGAGCCGCCACTTCAAAGCCGTCCATGCGCGGCATTTCGATGTCCAGCAGCATCACGTCGGGCATGTGCTCCTGGAGCAGCAGCATGGCGTCGACACCGTCCTTGGCGGTCAGCACGTTCATGCCGTGACGTTCGAGCAGACGGCTGGTGACCTTGCGCACGGTGACCGAATCGTCGACCACCAGCACCAGCAGCGGTTTATGCGGTTCGACCTCGACATCTTCCGACATCGGCCGTTGTGGCGCGCGCGCCTGCATGGCGCGGATCGGCGCCAGCAAGTCGAGAATCAGCACCACCCGCCCGTCCCCCAGAATCGTTGCCCCGGACAAACCCTGCACCGCGGCAAACTGCGGGCCGAGGCTCTTCACCACGATTTCGCGGGTTCCGGCCATGGCGTCGACATGCACGGCGATGTGCCGTTCGTTGCATTGCACCAGCAATACCGGCAGCGGCAGGCTCTGGCCCAGCAATTTCGGGCGTGTACTGGTTTTCAGCAGTTCGCCCAGGTAGCACAGCTCATACGTCTGCCCGGCGTATTGGTAGGTCGGCGGATCGAGCCGGTAATGGCCTTCGAGTTCGTTGGGCAACACGCGAACTATGCCATCGATGGTGTTGAGTGGAATCGCGTACAGATCGTCCAGGCACTGCACCATCAGCGCCCGGTTGACTGAAACGGTGAACGGCAGACGAATGCGAAAGTGCACACCCTGCCCAGGCACCGAATCAATGCTCATGGTGCCGCCGAGCTGCCGGACTTCTTCGTGCACCACGTCCATGCCCACGCCACGCCCGGAGATCTGGGTGATTTTCTCGGCGGTGGAGAACCCCGGTTGCAGGATGAATTGCAGCACGTCGTGGTCGCTGAGATCAGCGTCCGGCGCCAGCAACCCGCGTTTGATCGCCTTGCGCCGCACGGCTTCCAGCGGTACACCGGCGCCGTCGTCACGGATGTCGAAAATGATGTCGCCGCCTTCTCGGGACAGGTCGAGGGTAATGCGGCCCTGAGCCGGTTTGCCGGCCGCAATCCGCGCCTCGGTCGATTCCAGGCCGTGGTCCACGGCGTTACGCAGCATGTGCTCCAGCGGCGCCGCCATGCGCTCAAGCACGTTGCGGTCCATCTCGCCTTCGGCGTTGCCGACCACAAACTCAACGTCTTTGCCCAGTTCACTGGACACCTGGCGCACGATGCGTTTCAAGCGCGGCAGCATGCGTTCGAACGGCACCATGCGCGTGCGCATCAGGCCTTCCTGCAATTCGGTGTTGATGCGGCCCTGCTGTTGCAGCAGGTTTTCCGCGTCCTGATTGCGTCGGTCGAGGGTTTCCTTGAGGTCGAGCAGGTCGGAAGCGGACTCGAACAACGCCCTCGACAGTTGCTGCAACTGCGAGTGACGGTCCATTTCCAGCGGGTCGAATTCTTCATAGCCCAGGCGTTCGGCGTCGACTTGCTGACGGCTGAGAATCCGTCCCTGGGTTTCGGTATCGAGCCGGCGCAGTTGATCGCGCATGCGCTCGATGGTGGTTTCCATCTCGTTCAGGGCCACGCGCGCATCGTTGACCTGCTGTTCGACACGGCCACGGAAGATCGATGTTTCACCGGCCAGGTTGACCAGGTCGTCGAGCAGTTCCGCCGAGACCTTGACCATGTCCGCGCCGGCCTCGCTCAGTGGCGAGGCAATCTCGGCCTTGGGCATGGCGGGCGCCACCACCGGCGTATCGAGGCCAGCGGGATGACTGAAATTCTTGATCGCATCGATCAACCGATCGGCCGGTGGCAGGGGTTGCCCGGCGCGAGTGGCATCGAGCATTTGCGCCAGTCGGTCGTGACTGCTTTGCAGAAGCGCAAACAGCGCCGGGGTCGGTTGCAATACACCGGCGGAGAGGCCTTCGTATAGAAACTCCAGTTCATGGGCCAGGTCGCCGATGGGGGCAATTTCCACCATCCGCGCGCCGCCCTTGAGCGTGTGCAGGTCGCGCAGCAGGGTTTCCACCTCCTGGCGGTTGGTCGGTTCGGCTTGCCAGCGCACGAGTGCCGCGCCCGAGTTTTCGATGATGTCGAAACCTTCCTCGAGGAAGATCTCCAGCAGCTCGGGGTCATGGCCCGGCGAGTCGTTGGCCGGCGCGGGATGCGCTGCGTCAGCGCCGATGACGTTGCCTTGTCGGAACGTGCGAATCGCCTCGATCAGATCGTCCGGGGCACTCAGCGTGTGCTGGTTCTGCAGTTGATCAAGCAGCACCGCGAGCCGGTCATGGCTCTGTTGCAGCAGCTGCGCAAGGGTTTCACTGTGACTGTAACGGCGGTCCACCAAGCCTTCGTAAAGACTTTCCAGTTCATGGGCCAGATCGCCGACCGGCTCGACCTCAGCCATCCTCGCGCCGCCCTTGAGGGTGTGCAAATCCCGCTGCAAGGATGACAACGGCGCGGCGTTGTCCGGATCGCCCAGCCAGCGCTGCAAGGCCTGGCCAGCACTCTCGAGGATATCCACCGCTTCTTCGAGGAAGATCGAAACAATCTCATCGTCCAGCTCGACCTGAGTCGCCGTCTGTTGCAGTTCGGCGGTGGCGCTGCCGAGTTCGCGAATGCTCAGCGTACGGCTGCCATCGCTGCGGATCAGGCCCATGGACGACGGATCAAGGCTTTCATCGAGCAAGCCGCGCAAGGCCCGGATGCGTTCCGGTTGCGGACTGACTTCCTGGCCGGCAGCCAGTTCGTCTAGCATGTTGATCAGCGCTTCATGGGCACTTTGCGCCTCGTGGAAAAACCGCTCGCTGACCGCCAGGCTGCTCTCCTCCACAGCACCGTACAGGTCGAGCAAGGCTTCGCAGAGTTCATCTACCGGATGCAGATCGGCCAAGTGTGCGCCTTCGCCCAAGGTGGTCAATTCGTCGAGCAACGCGCTGAGTTCCTGACGCTCGCCGGGGTGTTGTTGCCAGCGTTGCAACAGGCTCTCGGCGTCCAGCAGGATGTCCATGCCCTGGGCCAGGAAGTTATTGATCAGCTGCGGATCACGCTTGGTGCGTTGTGCCGTGCTCGGCGCCTTCAAGAGCGCTTCCAGGCGTTCGGCGAGCAACGATTTTGTGCGTTCGATCAACGAAGGAGCGCCCGCAATCTCGGCCAGCGGATCATCCTTGAGTTGCCGCAGCCCGAGGCGGAACAACCCTTCGGCTTCCAACAGCAACTCGACTTCATCCAGATCGAGGGCGATCAGGTGGGCTTTGTATTCACGGGCCAGTTGATCCAAGGGTGTGGCCAGTTCGGCGACCGGCAACACGCCGGCCATCGAGGCGCTGCCCTTCAAGGTGTGCAGCGCCCGCTGCAACTCGTCGCTGGCCTGCAACGGCACATGCTCGGCGGCCTGATCGAGGAAGCGGTTGAGGCTGGCGAGATGGGTTTCGGCTTCCTTGCGGAAGATCTCGAGCAACAGCGGATCGAGGGCCGCGACGTCCTGGGTATCTTCATCGCTGGCAGGCGTCTCGCCCTTGGCGAGGGCGTGGGCGCGAGCAGCCAGATGGTCGACTTCGTTGCTTTGGCGCTGGGCGTTGGCGGCGAATTCGGCCACCAGTTTCGGCAGCAGCTTCAATGCATCGCCAAGCAGTTGCTGGACAGCAGGGCCAGGCGCAACGCTGTGCTCCAGCACGCGGTTGAGCAGGTTTTCCATCGCCCAGGCCAGCTCGCCCAGCACCAGTGCACGCACCATCCGGCCACTGCCTTTCAAGGTGTGGAATGCCCGGCGCAATTCACTCAAGGCGGCCTGATCGTCGGGATTGGCCAGCCAACGCGGCAAATAATCCCGGAGGACTTCCAGCACTTCATCGGTTTCCTCGAGGAACACTTCGCGCAGTTCATCGTCCACCGGTTCCTCACCGGCGGGCGGCGGCAACAGGCTGCCGGGAATGTTCAGCGCGGGCGGATTGACCGACGATACCGGGCTGGCCAGGACATCGGCGAGCGACTTGACGGTGTCGGGATCATCCAGCGCCTGCAAGTCCTGCATGACCTGGGCTTCAGTCGGGCTGAGCACGTCTTCGAGCATCGGCACGTGCTGTTCGCTGGGGAAAAACCCGAGTGAGGCCAGGCTTTTTTCCGCCACGTCGAGCAGTTGTTCGCCCGGCGCTTCGGGGTCGTCGCTCAGCCGCTCAAGGTAATACTCGATGCTGGTGATAACGTCAGCGAGGCTGTCCAGTTCCTGCCAACCGGGCTGGCCCGGTTCCAGCAGCAGATGCTCGCGGATGAAGTGATTGCAGGTTTCGATCAGGCTCGCCGCACGGCTCAGCGGAATCATCGACAGCGCGCCGCGCACTTGGGTCAGCAACGCCGGCAATGCCTGCAACTGCTGGCGGTCCCAGTCGGCGTCGATGTAGTCGACGATCATGTCCTTGGCCTGTTGCAGGCAGATGCGGGCTTCCTTGATCACGATCTGATGGATCTGCGTCAGGTCGATGGTTGGCAGGTGACTGTCTTCGCGGCTCTCCGGTTCGACGGTGCCGACCATGCCGGCCAGCGTTGCTTCGACATAGAGCAAGGCGCCAGCAACGTCCATCAGGATCGCGTCGTTGGGTTCGCGCTGGCCCTGAGCGAGGCTCAGCACAACCGCCAGTTGATCGATGATCACTTTGCGCGGCTGGCCGAAACCCAGCACCGCCAGGGTGTCGGCAATTTGCCGCAGCGGCGCCAGCAGGTTGCCAAGGTCCGAGGTGTGCTGGCGGTCGCTGCGCACGAACAGGTCAAGGCGTTCCTTGACCCGCACCAGTTCTTCACAAAGCGCGGCCAGGACCGAGCGCATGGCATCGCGGTCGGGGCCGGCCAGGCGTGCGCGTTCTTCGTCGACCATTGCACTGTCAGGCAGCGCGTCGTCCAGTCCGTAGCGATCTTTCATGGTCAGCATCTGCCCGGTGGGGTGTTCGGCTTTGGCAATGTAGAACAGCAAACTTTTAAGCAGCTCCGGCGGTGCCGGCTGATTGATTGCGCTCATGCCTTGTTCAAGCAGGCGCTTGAGTTCTTTGTCGGCGTCCTTGAACAGGCTGCGCAAGGCCGGACTGTTGGCGATCACGCCTGCGTGCATGCCTTCGACCAGCGCCGAGGCAACATGCCACAACGGGCTCAGCGGCGCATCGGCGCACAGCCCTTCCAGGCGTGAAAAAACCTTGGCCAGGTAATCGAGGTTGGTCTCGCCATCCTGCTCACGCAGCAATCCAACCAGGGCCATCTGCAACATTTGTCGCAACTTGCGCAGCACATTCGGCAGATCCGCCGGCTCCAGCAGTGCCAGCGATTCTTCGTCGAGCGGCGGCAGGTCCGGCAACTGCGGGCTGAACAGACTGGTTTCCGATAACAGGTTTTCACCCCGGGCGCTGCGCAGGTCATTGATCAACGGCAACACGACCAAGGGCAAATCGCGGCGCGCGCCTTGTACCCGGTCGAGGTAGATCGGCAATTGTCCGAGTGCTTGCATCAACAGATGAATCGCCTCGTCGCGATGGCTGACGCGGTTGTTCAGCAAGGCGCTTGTCAGTTGCTCCATCTCTTCGGCGAGCAAGGCCGCGCCGTAGAACTCGACCATCTGCAAACTGCCGTGAACCTGGTGGATGCACGCCAGGCAATCGCTCAGCATGTGCGTCGCCTGCGGGTCATCCAGCAGGTTTTCGATAGCCTGATGAGCCACTTTCAGCGTTTCGGCAATCTCGCCTTTGACCCATTCAAGGGCCACATAGTCGTGCCGATCACCCATAACCACTCCAAATCACTGCTCTACTCAAGAAAAAGCATTCGCCCAGCGGCGCGTCACACTTTGTCCGCAGCCTGCACCGTGGCGGCCGGCAAGGTGAAACCGGACACTGAACGCCGCAGCTGGCTGGCCATTTTCGCCAGATTACCGATGCTTTCGGCGGTGGCGGTAGAACCCGACGAGGTCTGCGTGGTGATCTGCTGGATCACGTTCATCGTCAGGGAAATCTGACCGGCCGAAGACGTCTGCTGCTGCGCGGCATTGGAAATGCTCTGGATCAGCGCCGCCAGGGTCTTGGACACCCCTTCGATTTCTTCCAGGGCCACTCCGGCATCGTGCGCCAGACGCGCGCCACGCACCACTTCGGTGGTGGTTTGCTCCATCGAAATGACCGCTTCGTTGGTGTCAGCCTGAATCGCCCGCACCAGGGTTTCGATCTGCCGGGTCGCGGCGGACGAGCGCTCGGCCAGGCGCTGCACTTCGTCGGCCACCACCGCAAAACCGCGCCCGGCGTCACCGGCCATGGAAGCCTGAATGGCCGCGTTGAGCGCGAGGATGTTGGTCTGGTCGGCAATGTCGTCAATCAAGCTGACAATATCGCCAATTTCCTGAGAAGACTCGCCAAGACGCTTGATGCGCTTGGCGGTGTCCTGGATCTGTTCGCGAATGTTGTCCATACCGTGGATGGTGTTGTGCACCACCTCGTTACCCTTGTTGGCGATTTCCACCGAGCGCTCGGCTACCGCCGAGGATTCGGCGGCGTTGGCCGACACTTGATCAATGGACTGGGCCATGTCATTGATCGCGGTGGACGCTTCGCTGATCTGTTGCGCCTGATGCTCCGAGGCCTGGGCCAGGTGCATGGCGGTGGCCTGGGTCTCCTGCACGGCAGCGGCCACTTGGCCGGCGGTGAGGTTGATGGTCGCGACCAGATCACGCAGTTGATCGACGGAATAGTTGATCGAATCGGCGATGGTTCCGGTGAAGTCTTCGGTCACCGAGGCGGTCACGGTCAAGTCGCCATCGGCCAGATCCTCGATCTCGTCGAGCAGGCGCATGATCGCGGTCTGGTTGCGTTCGTTTTTTTCGGCGGTTTCACGCAGCTGGCGATTGGTTTCGCGCACCATCACCAGGCCGATGAGGATGATCGACATCAGCGCCAACAAGCCCAGCACGTAGCCGCCGAGGGTATCGGTGTCGCGCCCGCCGGCAAGGTTCTCAAACCCGGTGGCCAGGTGCGAGGCTTCGTCGAGCAGGGTTTGCGACAGGGTGAAGATATTGGTCGCCGATTCACGAACCTTGAACAGCTCCGGCGAGGTTTCGAGGATTTCATCCACCGAGCCGGAGACAAACTCGAACAACTCGGAAATCTCGGTCAAGCGAGCACGCGCATCGCGGTCTTCGACCTGGCTGACCCGCAATGCCGCATCGCCCTGGAGCATGCCGTTGAGCACCTGACCGAATCGCGCGGCGTCACGACCGAACGCATCAGCGGCTTGCTGTGAGTTTTCATCGCCGGACAACACGGTGTTGACCGCGCCCAGAATACGTTCGGCCAGCAACGACTGACGCTGGGCCATGGCCACCTGAGCGGCCGGAGCCCCCCGCTGCAGGAGGATTTCGACGACTTTTTCGTACTCGACCTGCAACTGCGGCACGGTTTCGGCCAGCGTCGCGGCGACCTGATGCAGCGACAGCACGGTCTGCTCGCTGGAGAGGATCGCATCGGTGTTTTTCAGCAGACGCTCCCAGTCCTGCTGCACGGCGCGCATTTCCGGGCGCACGGTGGACGGTGCTGGCGGCAGACCGGTTGCCGGGTCGCCCTTCTTCAGGTAACCCCAGCGCTGGGCAAAATCGTTGCGCGCATCGCTTAGCAACTTGAACGCCGCTGCCTTGCCGGCGGCGGCTTCGGTGGCGTTCTTGGCAATGCGCTGGGACAACACGCGCAGCTCGCCGGCGTGGCCGATGTACTGCTTGTCGTACGAGGCTTGCGTATTGAGGTAAGCGAAGTTGGCGAACAGCAGCATGATGAAGATGATCAGCGCGATGAACAGCACGATGATCTGCGAGCGGCTGCGCGATGCTTCCGGCTTGCCTGTTGTTGTTTTGATCATCGGTCCTCGCCTGTTAACCAACCTTTAGAACCCACCGAAGATCCCCGGTGGGAGCGAGCCTGCTCGCGATTGAACGATAACGCGGTAGATCTGATGTCAGCGGTGCCTGAATCGCGAGCAGGCTCGCTCCCACATTAAATAGAGGGCGATTCAGTTACACCGCCACATGCATAAAGCTCTGCGATTGCGCCAACGCAAACGGGCTGAACACCTGCCAATCCTGTTCACGCTGAAAACGGCCTTTGATGAACGGAGCTATCGAGCCACTCAAGGTCGCTGCCGGCTTCAGGCTGTCCTGGTCAAAGTGCTGCAAGCCGAAGACTTCATCGACCAGCAACCCGGCAAACACCTCGTTATGCTCCACCACCAACACGCGACGTTGTTTGCGCACCGCTGACAGTTCATGGCTGGTTTCATTACCCGCAAAGAAACCACACAAGTCCATGATCGGCAGCAATCGCCCGCGCAAGTTGGCCACGCCCCTGACCCAGGGTTTCACCCCTGGAAGCTGAGTGAAGCGCGGTTCATGCAGGACCTCGCTGACTTCGCCCATCGGCGCGACATACCAGGCCTCGCCCAGACGAAACCCGATACCGCTCCAACGGTCCTGTCGGGTCGGCTGCGACGGCAAATCCGCCGCCAGCAGGCGACAGCGCTGATCAATCTGCAGCAGCCGTTCGAACGCCGTCAGCGACTCGGTCATGACGGGGCAATCAATCAGGTAGCACGGCGTTCAGGGTTTTGATCAGGGTGTCTTCGTCGACCGGTTTGGTCAGGTAGTCCCTGGCGCCCTGGCGCGTGCCCCAGACCTTGTCGGTTTCCTGATCCTTGGTGGTGATGATGATCACCGGAATGTGCCCGGTTTCCGGGTCTTTGGTCAGCTGACGGGTCGCCTGGAAGCCATTGAGGCCGGGCATGACGATGTCCATCAGGACCGCGTCCGGTTTTTCCTGACGAGCCAGGGCCACGCCGTCGGCGCCGTTTTCGGCTTTCAACACTTCATGACCGTGCTTTTCCAGCATGCCGGTCAGTTTGTACATTTCGGTCGGCGAGTCATCGACGATCAGAATACGTGCCATGGTCTTCCCCATTCTTGTCGACGCCGGACCCACTGGCCGAGCGTCACTGTGAGTGTCCTACTGCGGCAAAACGGCGGCAAAGCCCGGAACATGGGCCTGGATCGCGTTCAGCAGTTCTTCCTTGCTGAAAGGCTTGGTCAAAAACTGGTCGGAGCCGACAATGCGCCCCTTGGCCTTGTCAAACAGCCCGTCCTTGGACGACAGCATAATCACTGGCGTGGACTTGAACGCACTGTTGTTCTTGATTAAAGCGCAGGTCTGATAGCCATCCAGGCGCGGCATCATGATGTCGACAAAGATAATGCCAGGGTGGTTGTCGGCAATCTTGGCCAGGGCATCAAAACCGTCGATGGCCGTGATGACTTCACAACCCACATTCTTCAACAGCGTTTCGGCGGTGCGGCGAATCGTTTTCGAATCGTCGATCACCATGACCTTCAAGGCGCTGGAATGCTGTTCCATAAATGCTCTACCGTCGCCTTTGCGAATCAATTTGTCCGATTACGGATCTTCGGTGGCTCGAAACCCTTGATACTCAAGGGCCAGCATGACATGGCAGCCTTTTTAGCACAGTCTCCAAATGCAATCTATCGGGTGACCTGCGCGGTGGTTTTTCCTTGACCGGGAACACGGTGGGCGCCAATCTGACGCCACTTTTTCGTGTCCATTCGGACCACCCTATTTCGAGGAAAAACCCATGAGCGTTCGCGTCGGGATTGTCATGGACCCTATCGCCAGCATTTCCTATAAAAAGGATAGTTCGCTGGCCATGCTGCTGGCCGCGCAGAAGCGTGGCTGGGAACTGTTCTATATGGAACAGGCCGATTTGTACCAGGCCGAGGGCGAAGCCCGGGCGCGGATGCGTCCGCTGAAAGTGTTCGCCGATCCGCAAAAATGGTTCGAACTGGACGCCGAGACCGACGCCCTGTTGAGCGATCTGGACGTGATCCTGATGCGCAAGGATCCGCCATTCGACATGGAGTTCGTCTACTCCACTTACCTGCTCGAGCAAGCCGAGCGCGCGGGCGTGCTGGTGGTCAACAAGCCGCAGAGCCTGCGCGACTGCAATGAAAAGCTGTTTGCCACGTTGTTCCCGCAATGCACGCCGCCGACCATCGTCAGCCGTCGCCCGGACGTACTGCGCGAGTTCGCCGATCACCACGGCGACGTCATTCTCAAACCGCTGGACGGCATGGGCGGTTCGTCGATCTTCCGTCACACCGCCGGTCACCCGAACCTGTCGGTGATCCTTGAAACCCTGACCTTGCATGGCAAGCAGCAGATCATGATCCAGGGTTACCTGCCGGAAATCGTCAATGGCGACAAACGCATCCTGATGATCGACGGCGAGCCGGTGGATTATTGCCTGGCACGGATTCCGGCGGCGGGTGAAACCCGTGGCAACCTCGCGGCCGGTGGCCGTGGCGAAGCGCGTCCGTTGACCGACAAGGATCGCTGGATCGCCGCGCAAGTCGGCCCGACCCTGCGTGAAAAAGGCCTGCTGTTCGTCGGCCTGGACGTGATCGGCGAGCACCTGACGGAGATCAACGTCACCAGCCCAACCTGCATTCGCGAGATTGATAATGCCTTCGGCACCGACATCGGTGGCCTGCTGATGGATGCCATCGATCAGAAGCTCAAGGCTCGTTGATATAGAACAGCCAAGGTGCAACCAACATTGCGTTATCATGCGCGGCTTGTGAAAAACGCGATGTTGGTTTTCTTGTCATGACACTCCCGTCCGATCTTCCCGTTGAACTCGCCCATCGTGGCGTGCGCCCGGCCGATCGCCTCGGATTTACCCTGTTTCTCGCGGCGCTGATTCACTTGGCCTTGCTGCTGGGCGTCGGCTTTACGATGGTCGAACCCAAGCAGATCAGCAAAACCCTGGAAATCACCCTCGCCACCTTCAAAAGCGAAAAGAAGCCTGCGAAAGCCGATTTCCTTGCCCAGGAAAATCAGGAAGGCAGCGGCACCCTGGATAAAAAGGCCATCCCCAAGACCACCGAGATCGCGCCTTTCCAGGACAACAAGGTGCAAAAAGTCACCCCGCCGCCAGCCGCCAAGCCCGAAGTGCAGGAAGCGCCGCCCAAGGCAGCTGTGACGACCATCGCGCCGAAGCCGAAAAAAGCCGCCGCCAAGACAGAAGAGGTCAAACCCCAGACCAAACCCGCCGTGGCCGCGCCGACGTTCGACAGTGAACAACTGTCCAGTGACATCGCCAGCCTGGAAGCGGAACTGGCCAACGAACAGCAGCTATACGCCAAGCGCCCGCGCATTCACCGCCTGAGCGCGGCCTCGACCATGCGCGACAAGGGCGCCTGGTACAAAGACGAATGGCGCAAGAAGGTCGAGCGTATCGGCAACCTGAACTACCCCGACGAAGCGCGGCGCAAGCAGATCTACGGCAATTTGCGACTGATGGTCTCGATCAACCGCGACGGCTCGCTGTATGAAGTGTTGGTGCTCGAATCCTCCGGGCAACCGCTGCTGGATCAGGCGGCCCAGCGAATTGTGCGACTGGCGGCACCGTTTTCACCGTTTACCGGGGATTTGTCGGATATCGACCGGCTGGAAATCATCCGCACGTGGAAGTTTGCCCCTGGGGACAGGCTATCCAGTAACTGACCACCACATAACCCCTGTGGGAGCGAGCTTGCTCGCGATAGCGGTCTATATTCGACATCAATGCTGAATGTAAATCCGTCATCGCGAGCAAGCTCGCTCCCACATTTGATCTGCGTCGACTACCAAATTGCGGCATTTCCTGTGCATCCCCAGCTTGTCAGTTTGCCCCTCCAACGCCACACTAGCGCACATGAAGAACGTCAGCCCCAGCTACCTCAAGCATCACTTCCTGATCGCCATGCCTCACATGGCCGACCCGAATTTTGCGCACACCTTGACCTACATCGTCGAGCACACGGCCAATGGCGCCATGGGGCTGGTGGTCAACCGTCCGCAAGACTTGAATCTGGCCGATATCCTCGAGCAACTGCGCCCCGATATCGAACCGCCGACGCTCTGCCAGCATGTGCCGATCTTCATCGGCGGCCCTGTGCAGACCGATCGCGGTTTTGTCCTGCACCCCTCGGGCAAGACGTTTCAGGCGACCGTTGATCTGGAGGGCGATCTTTCCTTGTCGACCTCCCAGGACGTGCTGTTCGCCATTGCCGATGGCGTCGGCCCACCGAAAAGCCTGATTGCCCTCGGTTATGCCGGCTGGGAAGCCGGGCAACTGGAGGCCGAGCTGGCACAGAACGCCTGGCTGACCTGCCCGTTCGATGCCGCCATCCTGTTCAACACCAGCAGCGAACTTCGCCTGGAAGCAGCGGCCAAGCGCCTCGGCGTCAACCTCAGCCTGCTCACCAGTCAGGCGGGGCACGCCTGATGGCCCTGCGCCTGATTCTGGGTTTCGACTACGGCACCAAACAGATCGGCGTGGCGGTCGGCCAGGTGATTACCGGCCAGGCCCGCGAACTGTGCACCTTGAAGGCGCAAAACGGCATTCCCGACTGGAATCAGGTCGAAGCGCTGATCAAGGAATGGAAACCCGATGCCGTGGTGGTCGGCCTGCCGCTGAACATGGACGGCACGCCCAGCGACATGTGCCTGCGCGCCGAGAAATTTGCCCGCCGCTTGAACGGCCGCTACAACCTGCCCTTCTATACCCACGATGAGCGCCTGACCACGTTCGAAGCCAAGGGCGAGCGCCGTGATCGCGGCGGGCAAAAGGGCAGTTACCGCGATAACCCGGTCGATGCCATCGCCGCAGCCCTGCTGCTGCAAGGCTGGCTCGACGAAAACAGCGCGCTGTTCGAGTCCTGACTGCATCTAATTCTGAAGAGCCGCCGCAAGCGACTCTCTATAGCGACAACCCGAGCCATCACTCAAGCAACATCCGGCTCGGGCCCAAGAAGGAGCAACCATGAGCCTGCCCAATCCCGCCGAACTGATCAGCCAGATGGCGATCCGTCTCAAGGCATACCTGGAACACCGTGGCATCAGCGCACCGCGTTACATCGGTATTCGCACCGGTGGCGTCTGGGTCGCCCAGGCGTTGCTCGATGAGCTGGGCAGCGATGCGCCGCTCGGCACCCTGGACGTGTCCTTCTATCGTGACGACTTCAGCCAGAACGGCCTGCACCCGCAAGTGCGCCCTTCGGCATTGCCGTTCGAGATCGAAGGCCAGCACCTGGTGCTGATTGACGACGTGTTGATGAGTGGCCGCACCATCCGCGCCGCGATGAATGAACTGTTCGACTACGGCCGCCCGGCCAGCGTGACGCTGGTGTGCCTGCTGGACCTGGACGCCGGCGAACTACCGATCCGCCCGAACGTGGTCGGTGCGACCCTGTCCCTGCCGGCCCACGAGCGCGTGAAGCTGTCCGGCCCCGAACTCAAGCTCGAACTGCAAGACCTCGCCCTTTAATTCGCCCTATTGAGAGTCCCCCTCGCGATGACGCCTCTACATACCAAGCGCCCGCTGCAGCTCAATGATCAGGGCCAGCTGCGCCACTTCCTCTCGCTCGACGGTTTGCGCCGCGAGCTGCTGACGGAAATCCTCGACACCGCCGACTCATTCCTCGAAGTTGGCGCCCGGGCGGTGAAGAAGGTCCCGTTGCTGCGCGGCAAGACCGTGTGCAACGTGTTCTTCGAAAACTCCACCCGCACCCGCACCACCTTCGAGCTGGCGGCCCAACGGCTGTCGGCCGACGTGATCACCCTGAACGTGTCGACGTCGTCGGCGAGCAAGGGCGAAACCCTGCTCGACACCTTGCGCAACCTCGAAGCGATGGCCGCCGACATGTTCGTCGTACGTCACGGTGACTCCGGCGCGGCGCACTTCATAGCCGAGCATGTCTGCCCGCAAGTGGCGATCATCAACGGCGGCGATGGCCGTCACGCGCATCCGACCCAGGGCATGCTCGACATGCTGACCATCCGTCGGCACAAGGGCGGCTTCGAAAACCTCTCGGTGGCCATCGTCGGCGACATCCTGCACTCACGCGTCGCGCGCTCGAACATGCTCGCGCTGAAAACCCTGGGTTGCCCGGACATCCGCGTGATCGCGCCGAAAACCCTGCTGCCGATTGGCATCGAGCAATACGGCGTGAAGGTTTACACCGACATGACCGAAGGCCTGAAAGATGTCGACGTGGTGATCATGTTGCGCCTGCAACGTGAGCGCATGACCGGCGGCCTGCTGCCGAGCGAAGGTGAGTTCTACCGCTTGTTCGGCCTCACCACCGCACGCCTGGCCGGGGCCAAGCCAGACTGTATCGTCATGCACCCGGGACCGATCAACCGTGGGGTGGAAATTGAGTCGGCGGTGGCCGACGGTCCGCATTCGGTGATCCTCAACCAGGTGACCTACGGCATCGCCATTCGTATGGCCGTGCTGTCCATGGCCATGAGCGGGCAAACCGCCCAGCGTCAATTCGAGCAGGAGAACGCCCAGTGAAGCTCAGCATTCTCGGCGCCCGTGTTATCGATCCTGCCAGCGGCCTGGATCAAGTGACTGATATCCATGTTGAAGCCTGCAAGATCGTCGCCCTGGGCGCCGCTCCGGCCGGTTTTGTCCCCGTCGACACCATTGATGCCAAGGGTCTGGTGGCAGCCCCGGGCCTGGTTGACCTGAACGTCGCCCTGCGTGAGCCGGGCTACAGCCGCAAAGGCTCGATTGTCAGTGAAACCCGCGCTGCCGCTGCCGGTGGCGTGACCAGCCTGTGCTGTCCGCCGAAAACCAAGCCGGTGCTGGACACCTCGGCGGTGGCCGAGTTGATCCTCGACCGCGCTCGCGAGGCCGGCAACACCAAAGTCTTCCCGGTCGGCGCGCTGAGCAAAGGCCTGGACGGCGAACAGCTGGCCGAACTGGTCGCCTTGCGCGATGCCGGCTGCGTGGCGTTCGGCAACGGTCTGGAGAGCTTCCGCAACACCCGCACGCTGTGCCGGGCGCTGGAATACGCAGCGACGTTCGACCTCACGATTATTTTCAACTCGCAGGACCATGACCTGGCCGAAGGTGGTTTGGCTCACGAAGGCCCGACCGCCAGCTTCCTCGGTTTGCCGGGCATTCCGGAAACGGCGGAAACCGTGGCCCTGGCCCGGGACCTGCTGCTGGTCGAGCAAAGCGGCGTGCGCGCGCACTTCAGCCAGCTCACCAGCGCTCGCGGTGTGGCGCTGATTGCTCAGGCTCAGGCTCGCGGCCTGCCGGTGACCGCCGATGTGGCGCTGTATCAGCTGATTCTGACCGACGAAGCGCTGATCGACTTCAGCAGCCTCTATCACGTCCAGCCGCCGCTGCGCACCCGCGCCGACCGCGACGGCCTGCGTGCAGCCGTGAAGTCCGGGGTGGTTTCCGCGATCTCCAGCCATCACCAGCCGCACGAACGGGATGCCAAACTGGCACCGTTCGGCGCGACCGAGCCGGGCATCAGCAGCGTTGAACTGTTGCTGCCGCTGGCGATGACGCTGGTGGAAGATGGGTTGCTGGACTTGCCGACGCTGCTCGCACGCTTGAGCACAGGGCCTGCCGAGGCGTTGCGCCTGCCTGCGGGCAAGTTGGCGGTAGGTGGGCCTGCGGACATCGTGCTGTTCGACCCTGCGGCGTCGACCATTGCCGGTGAAACCTGGCTGTCCAAGGGCGAGAACTGCCCGTTCATTGGCCATAGCCTGCCAGGTGTGGTGCGTTACACCTTGGTGGATGGGCGGATTAGCCACCAGGCGTAAGTGCAATCTGATCGTTCCCACGCTCTGCGTGGGAATGCAGCCCGGGACGCTCTGCGTCCCTTCCGGGGCGGACGCGGAGCGTCCATTGAGGCATTCCCACGCAGACGGTTCGACGCCTCGACGTGGGAACGATCCTTACTGGAAGGTGCCTCTGTTCTGCGCGTTGCGCACAGATACCTGGTCATTCAAGGTCCAGAAGTCATACAGCACCCCGACGAAGAACAACCCGCCCGTCACCAGGTACAGCAGACCGCTGATCCACTTCCCCTGATACATCCGGTGTACACCGAATACCCCCAGAAACGTCAGCAGAATCCACGCCACGTTGTATTCAATGGGCCCGGCAGTGAACCGCAGGTCCGCTTCGCGGTCCATGGCAGGGATCAGAAATACGTCAATCAGCCAGCCGATACCCAGCAAACCGAACGTGAAGAACCAGATTGTCCCCGTGACCGGCTTGCCGTAGTAGAACCGATGAGCCCCGGTGAATCCGAAAATCCACAGCAGGTAACCGATCACCTTGCTGTGCGTATCTTGATGCGGGCCAGCCTGTTGATAGGTGTTCATGAAGGACCTCGAATCACGCGATAGATAAATATTCTTGAATTCTTTGTGACTTTTTTACAGGTTGCCGACGTATGGCAAATGCTACTCTGTTTCCCGTCAAAGCCTTGTAGCACCTGACTTCTGTCAGACAATTGCGTCCATTTGCCGCTTATTTGGTTCCGTTCCCCCCTAGGTTGAATCGACCAACGGCCTCGGAAGGGACAAAAAAGCTGTTATAAAGTTGCGCGCTTCCCCATATGAGCCCTGCCTAATGCGTCCATTTTTCAAGACATGGCTAACCATTTGCCTTTTGATGCCACTGGCCGCCCACGCCACCAATCGTGAGCAACGTCTTCCAAACGTTAATGGTTACACCCCAAAATCCCACGTTTCTGCTCCTTCGAGCAAAAACAAACACAATGCGAAATTGTCCCCGCAGTTGAGCAAAGCCAACAGCAAACTTGTTCCGCCGATGGCGACCAAGACAAGCAGCAATGTGTTGAGCCGCGCCGTGAATGTCCTCGGTACACCTTATCGTTGGGGCGGCAGTACCCCAAGTAAAGGGTTCGATTGCAGTGGCCTGGTGAAATACGCGTTCAACGACGCCACGTTCGACCTGCCGCGCACATCCAACGCGATGGCCAGTGGTCATGGCGAGAAGGTAAATCGTAACGATTTGAAGCCGGGCGACCTGATCTTCTTCAACATCAAGAGCCGTCGGGTCAATCACGTCGCCATTTATCTGGGCAACGACCGCTTCATCCACGCACCCCGTCGTGGCAAGTCGGTCACTATCGACACCTTGAAGAAGCCGTACTGGGAAAGCCACTACGTGGTTGCCAAGCGGGTTCTGCCTAAAGAACCGAATCAGATGCGCGTCGTTCAGCGCTGAATTGAAATCCCGGGCCTGTCCCGGGATGATCGTTCCCACGCTCTGCGTGGGAATGCAGCCCGGGACGCTCTGCGTCCCTTTCAGAGCCGAATGCGGAGCGTCCGTTGAGGCATTCCCACGCAGAGCGTGGGAACGATCAATCTCTTATCCTAAAAATTATCCGGCGACCGCGCCTTCTCCCGCGCATGCTCGCGGCTGATCACGCCTTTGGTCACCAGATCCTTCAGGCACATATCCAGCGTCTGCATCCCTAGCGACCCGCCGGTCTGAATCGACGAGTACATCTGCGCCACCTTGTCTTCGCGGATCAGGTTCCGAATCGCCGAAGTACCGAGCATGATTTCGTGCGCCGCAACCCGCCCGCCGCCGATTTTCTTGATCAGTGTCTGCGACACCACCGCCAGCAACGACTCGGACAGCATCGAACGCACCATCGACTTCTCATCGCCCGGAAATACATCCACGACCCGGTCGATGGTTTTCGCCGCCGATGTGGTGTGCAGCGTGCCGAACACCAGGTGACCGGTCTCGGCTGCAGTCAGCGCCAGGCGAATGGTTTCCAGGTCACGCATCTCACCCACCAGAATCACGTCCGGGTCTTCCCGCAGCGCCGAGCGCAGCGCCGTGGCGAAGCTGCGGGTGTCGCGATGGACTTCGCGCTGGTTGATCAGGCATTTGCGCGATTCATGGACGAACTCGATCGGGTCCTCGATGGTGAGGATATGGTGATGCCGATGGTTGTTCAGGTAATCGATCATCGCCGCCAGGGTGGTGGATTTGCCGGAGCCGGTCGGGCCCGTGACCAACACCAGCCCGCGAGGCGCCTCGGTAATTTTGCGAAACACCTCGCCCATGCCCAGCTCGTCCATGCTCAGGACCTTAGACGGAATGGTCCGGAACACGGCGCCGGCACCACGATTCTGGTTGAAGGCGTTAACCCGAAAGCGCGCGACGCCGGGCACTTCAAAGGAAAAATCGGTTTCCAGGTGTTTCTCGAAGTCCACCCGCTGGGTGTCGTTCATGATGTCGTAGATCAGCTCGTGCACCTGTTTGTGGTCCAGGGCCGGCAAGTTGATGCGCCGCACATCGCCGTCGACGCGAATCATCGGTGGCAGGCCGGCAGACAGGTGCAAGTCGGACGCGCCCTGTTTAGCGCTGAAGGCCAGCAGCTCAGTGATATCCATAGCGCTCCTCAATTCCAGTAGAATGCCGCCAACCTCAGACCCGCTGGCGCCTTGATCCTAGTCTGAAAAGTCGCCAAGCGATGATCAGGCAAGGCAAAAGTCGGCGAAGAAGCGGAGTTGACGTCAGTCAATGAGCATTCTGAGTCGAGTTTTAACGCCGCATGATCGAGTGCAGGCACTTTTCAGGCAGGATCGAATGTCCACGATAGCAGACAACATAGCCCTGGTTAGTTCACGCATCCGTGCCGCCGCCCTCGCCGCCCACCGCGACGAGCACAGCGTCCAGTTGCTGGCCGTAAGCAAGACCAAGCCCGCCGAGGCCCTGCGCGAGGCGTATGCCGCCGGCCTGCGCGACTTTGGCGAGAACTACCTGCAGGAAGCCTTGGGCAAACAGCTCGAACTGGCCGACCTGCCCTTGATCTGGCACTTCATCGGCCCCATTCAATCGAACAAGACTCGTGCTATCGCCGAGCACTTCGCCTGGGTGCACTCCGTGGATCGTTTGAAAATCGCACAACGCCTGTCCGAACAACGTCCTGCCGATTTGCCGCCACTGAACATCTGCATCCAGGTCAACGTCAGCGGTGAAGCCAGCAAATCCGGTTGCACGCCGGCCGATCTGCCCGCCCTGGCCAAGGCCATCAGCGAACTGCCGCGCATCACGCTGCGCGGATTGATGGCGATCCCCGAGCCGACCGACGATCGCGCCGCCCAGGATGCCGCGTTTGCTGCCGTGCGCGACTTGATCAAAAGCACGCAAGCCAGCCTTAACCTGCCGCTCGACACACTTTCCATGGGTATGAGCCACGACCTTGAGTCGGCCATCACCATGGGCGCCACCTGGGTCCGTATCGGTACGGCCCTGTTTGGCGCCCGCGACTACGGTCAACCATGAACCATGGCTGACACACCTCTCTATGAAGGAACTGACATGAGCAAGACACGTATTGCCTTTATCGGTGCCGGCAACATGGCCGCCAGCCTGATCGGCGGCCTGCGCGCCAAGGGTCTGGACGCCGCGCAGATCCGCGCCAGCGATCCGGGCGCCGAAACCCGCGCCAAAGTCAGTGCCGAACACGGCATCGAAGTATTCGCCGACAACGCCGACGCCATTCAAGGCGCGGACGTGATCGTGCTGGCGGTCAAACCCCAGGCCATGAAGGCTGTGTGCGAAGCGATTCGTCCACACCTCAAGCCGAATCAACTGGTGGTCTCGATTGCCGCGGGCATTACCTGCGCGAGCATGAACACCTGGCTCGGCGCCCAGCCGATCGTGCGTTGCATGCCCAACACCCCGGCGTTGCTGCGCCAAGGCGTGAGCGGCTTGTTTGCCACCGCCCAAGTCAACGCGCAACAACGCCAGCAGGCTCAAGAGCTGCTGTCAGCCGTGGGCGTTGCCCTGTGGCTGGACGAAGAGCAGCAACTGGACGCCGTCACCGCAGTTTCCGGCTCGGGCCCTGCGTACTTCTTCCTGCTGATCGAAGCCATGACCGCTGCCGGCGTGAAACTCGGCCTGCCAGCGGACATCGCCGCCCAACTGACCCTTCAAACCGCACTGGGCGCCGCTCACATGGCCGTCGCCAGCGATGTCGATGCTGCCGAACTGCGCCGTCGCGTGACGTCGCCGGCGGGCACCACGGAAGCTGCAATCAAGTCATTCCAGGCCGACGGCTTCGAAGCGCTGGTCGAAAAAGCACTCGGCGCCGCCGCACATCGCTCGGCCGAGATGGCTGAGCAACTCGGTCGCTAATCAGCTCTTATAAAGGAATCAAAGATGCTCGGACTCAATGACGCTGCCGTTTTCATCATTAAAACCTTAGGCAGCCTGTACCTGCTGATCGTGCTGATGCGCTTCATCCTGCAACTGGTTCGGGCGAACTTCTACAACCCGCTCTGCCAGTTCATCGTCAAAGCCACTCAACCGTTGCTCAAGCCTCTGCGCCGGGTCATCCCGAGCATGTTCGGGCTGGACATGTCGTCGCTGGTACTGGCGCTGATCATTCAAATGCTGTTGATCGCGGTCATCCTGTTCCTCAAGGGCTTCCTGGTCGACTGGGTGCTGCTGATACCTTGGGCACTGATCGCGCTGTTCTCGCTGTTCCTGAACATTATTTTCTACGCCATGATCATCAGCGTGATCCTGTCCTGGGTCGCCCCTGGCAGCCACAATCCCGGTGCTGAGCTGGTCGCGCAGATTACTGAACCGGTGCTCGCCCCGTTCCGTCGGATCATTCCGAACCTGGGTGGCCTCGATATTTCGCCGATCTTTGCGTTTATCGCGATCCAGTTGCTGCAAAGCTGGCTGATCCCACGCCTGGCGTACTTTGCCTTCATGCCGCAGGGGCTGCTTGGCCTGATCTGATGAGCTATTTCCGTTGGGACGGTGATGATCTGATTCTGGAATGTCACCTGCAACCGGCGGCCCGCAGCGATGAATTCTGCGGGCTGCACGGCGATCGCCTGAAAATTCGCCTGACCGCGCCGCCTGTTGAAGGCAAGGCCAATGCGTATTTGATGGCGTTCCTGGCCAAGGCGTTCGGGGTCTCCAAGAGCCAGGTCAGCTTGATCAGCGGCGAGTTGAACCGGCAGAAGCGCGTACGAATCTGTTCGCCGAAGAATCTGCCGGATTTGCCTGGCTTGACCCGCCCCTGATCGTTCCCACGCTCTGCGTGGGAATGCCTCAATGGACGCTCTGCGTCCGCTTCGGCAGGGGACGCGGAGCGTCCCGGGCTGCATTCCCACGCGGAGCGTGGGAACGATCACGGGTAGTCGCTTGCTGCTCGGGGCAGCGGTCTTTAGACTTACGCCTCATTTCAACGAGAGCAGGGTCGATGCCAACTGCCTTTCCCGCCGATTCTGTTGGTCTGGTGACGCCGCAAGTGGCGCACTTCAGCGAGCCCCTGGCCTTGGCCTGTGGCCGTTCGCTTCCAGCCTACGACCTGATTTACGAGACCTACGGCACGCTGAACGCCACGGCGAGCAACGCCGTGCTGATTTGCCACGCCTTGTCGGGCCACCATCACGCGGCTGGCTTCCACGGCCCCGACGACCGCAAACCCGGCTGGTGGGACAGCTGCATCGGCCCCGGCAAGCCGATCGACACCAACAAATTCTTCGTGGTCAGCCTGAACAACCTCGGCGGTTGCAACGGTTCCACTGGCCCGAGCAGCATCAATCCAGAAACCGGCAAGCCCTTCGGCGCCGATTTTCCGGTGCTGACCGTGGAAGACTGGGTGCACAGCCAGGCGCGCCTGGCCGATCGCATCGGCATCCGACAATGGGCCGCGGTGATTGGCGGCAGTCTCGGCGGCATGCAGGCGATGCAATGGAGCATCACTTACCCTGATCGCATTCGTCATTGCCTGGCCATTGCCTCGGCGCCCAAGTTGTCGGCGCAGAATATCGCCTTCAACGAAGTCGCACGCCAGGCGATCCTCACCGACCCCGACTTTCACGGCGGTTCGTTCCAGGAAGCGGGCGTGATTCCCAAGCGCGGCTTGATGCTTGCGCGAATGGTTGGACACATCACGTATCTGTCGGATGACTCGATGGGCGAGAAATTCGGCCGTGGGCTCAAAAGCGAGAAGCTCAACTACGATTTCCACAGCGTCGAGTTCCAGGTCGAAAGCTACCTGCGCTATCAGGGCGAAGAGTTTTCCGGGCGTTTCGATGCCAACACCTACTTGTTGATGACCAAGGCCCTGGACTATTTCGACCCGGCGGCAAATTTCGACGATGACCTGGCGAAAACCTTCGCCAACGCCCAGGCCAAGTTCTGCGTGATGTCCTTCACCACCGACTGGCGCTTCTCCCCTGCCCGCTCGCGGGAACTGGTGGACGCGCTGATGGCGGCCAAGAAAGACGTCTGCTACCTCGAGATCGACGCTCCGCAAGGCCACGATGCCTTCCTGATTCCGATCCCGCGCTACTTGCAGGCCTTCCGCAATTACATGAACCGTATTTCGCTTTGAGGAAGACATGAGAGCCGATCTGGAAATCATCCAGGAATGGATCCCCGCCGGCAGCCGCGTGCTCGACCTCGGTTGCGGTGACGGCGAGCTGCTGACCTGGTTGCGCGACCACAAGCAAGTCACCGGCTACGGCCTGGAAAACGACCCGGACAACATTGCCGAGTGCGTGGCCAAGGGCATCAACGTGATCGAGCAGGACCTGGACAAGGGCCTGGGCAACTTCGCCAGCAACAGCTTTGACATCGTGGTCATGACCCAGGCGCTGCAAGCCGTGCACTACCCGGACAAGATCCTCGACGAAATGCTGCGCGTCGGGCGCCAGTGCATCATCACCTTCCCCAACTTCGGTCACTGGCGCTGCCGCTGGTACCTGGCGAGCAAGGGCCGGATGCCGGTGTCCGAGTTCCTGCCGTACACCTGGTACAACACGCCGAACATCCACTTTTGCACCTTCGAAGACTTTGAAGCGTTATGCCGCGAACGTGAAGCCAAGGTCATTGATCGGCTTGCCGTGGATCAACTACACCGCCACGGGTGGGCCAGTAAGCTATGGCCTAATCTATTAGGTGAAATCGGTATTTACCGCGTCAGCAGCCCCGGGCTGCAAGACCACAAGGTCGCGGTCTGAGTCACGACACTTCGAGGAGAACGATCATGGGTCGTCTAGCGCTGTTTGTACTTACTGCCTGCCTGAGCGTCACCGCCATGGCTGCCGACGTCATCAAAAGCGAACGCCAGGAAACATTTGGCGATGTAACAGTGCACTACAACACCTTCAACTCGACTTATCTGACACCGGACATCGCCAAGGCTGCCGAGCTGATCCGCAGCAAGAACCAGGGCGTGATCAACGTGTCGGTGATCAAGGACGGCAAGCCGCAGATGGCGCAGGTGAGTGGCTCGGTGAAAGACCTGACCAGCCAGAGCGTGCCGCTGAAATTCAAACAGATTACCGAACAGGGCGCGATCTACTACATCGCGCAATACCCGGTCGATCAGCAGGAAATCCGCACCTTCGAGATCAAGGTGCAGAACGGTGACAAAATCAACACCATCAATTTCAACCAAGAGCTCTTCCCCGGCGAATGATCAACTTCACGCAACTCGTATTGGCCAGCCACAACGCCGGCAAACTCAAGGAACTCCAGGCCATGCTCGGCGAATCGGTGCAACTGCGCTCGATCGGCGAGTTCAGCAGCGTCGAGCCTGAAGAAACCGGCCTGTCGTTTGTCGAGAACGCCATCCTCAAGGCTCGCAACGCCGCGCGCATTTCCGGGTTGCCGGCATTGGCCGACGATTCAGGGCTGGCGGTGGATTTCCTTGGCGGTGCGCCGGGCATCTATTCCGCTCGTTATGCCGATGGAAAAGGCGATGCGGCGAACAACGCCAAATTGCTCGACGCGTTGAAAGACGTGCCGCAAGCCGAGCGCGGCGCGCAGTTCGTCTGCGTCCTGGCGCTGGTGCGTCACGCCGATGACCCGTTACCGATCCTCTGCGAAGGCTTGTGGCACGGGCGCATCCTGACCCAGGCCAGTGGCGAACACGGTTTTGGTTACGATCCGCTGTTCTGGGTGCCGGAGCGCGATTGCTCCAGCGCCGAATTGAGCCCGAGCGACAAGAACCTCATCAGCCACCGCGCCCGTGCAATGGATCTGCTGCGCCAGCGTCTGGGCTTGAAATGACCCACGATTCCTCCGCGTCGCCGCTGATCTTCGGCGGTGCCGCCCAATCACCTCGGGCCGCGCTCCCCGTGCTGCCGCCCCTGGCGTTGTACATCCACATCCCGTGGTGTGTGCGCAAATGCCCTTATTGCGACTTCAACTCCCACACCGCGAGCCCCGTGCTGCCAGAAGAAGAGTATGTCGATGCGTTGTTGGCCGACCTCGATCAGGACCTTCACGCCGTTTACGGCCGCGAACTGAGCTCGATTTTCTTTGGTGGCGGCACGCCGAGCCTGTTCAGCGCCGATGCCTTGGGTCGTTTGCTCAGGGGCGTCGAGCAGCGCGTTCCATTTGCCAGCGACATCGAAATCACTCTGGAAGCGAACCCGGGAACGTTTGAGCAAGAGAAGTTCGTCGCCTACCGTGCGCTGGGCATCAATCGCCTGTCGATCGGTATCCAGAGCTTCCAGGAAGAGAAACTCAAAGCCCTGGGCCGTATCCATAATGGCGACGAAGCGGTGCGTGCCGCCGGCATGGCGCGTCAGGCCGGATTCGATAACTTCAACCTGGACTTGATGCACGGCTTGCCCGATCAATCGCTGGAGGATGCACTGAGCGACCTGCGCCAGGCCATCGCCCTGAAGCCGACGCATCTATCCTGGTATCAGCTGACGCTGGAGCCGAACACGGTGTTCTGGAACCAGCCGCCGACGCTGCCGGAAGACGACACGCTGTGGGACATTCAGGAAGCCGGCCAGGCCCTGCTCGCTGAACACGGTTACGCGCAATACGAAGTCTCGGCCTACGCCCAGCCCGGTCGTGCGGCGCGGCACAACCTCAATTACTGGAGCTTCGGCGACTTCATCGGCATCGGCGCCGGCGCCCACGGCAAACTCAGCCATCCGGACGGCCGCATTGTGCGCACCTGGAAGACGCGATTGCCGAAGGATTACCTCAACCCGGCCAAAAGCTTCAAGGCTGGCGAGAAAGCGCTTACCAACGATGAGCTACCGTTCGAATTCCTGATGAACGCCTTGCGCCTGACCGAGGGCGTCGAGTCGCGGTTGTATCCGCAGCGCACCGGGCTGAGCCTCGATAGCCTCGCCGAAGGCCGCCGCGAAGCCGAACAAAGTGGCTTGTTGCAGGTCGAACCGTCACGTCTGGCGGCCACGATGCGCGGACAACTCTTTCTCAATGACTTGCTGCAGACATTTCTGAGCTGATTTCAGCCTTAAGGGAAAACGAATGGATTTGATACTCGACCTGCTCGCCACCGCGTCCCGCTGGAGTCGCAGCAACCTGTCGGAGATTGCTCTGGCACTGGTGGGCTGCTTGCTGGTGCTGTTCGGCGCCGACATCAAAGGCTGGATCGACCAACGCCTGGGCAGCATCGCCGGCGCCTTGCGTGTCCCGCTGATGGCTCTGGTGTGCATGGTCGGCAGCGGCGTGGCGCTGATCTACGCCACGCCGTGGATCATCAAAGGCCTGAGCCAGTTCAACAACTACAGCCTGGCGCCAGTGTTATTGGTGGTGCTGGTGCTCATCGGCGTAGTCGCCGACCGCCGCTGAGGGCTGACGATCGTTCCCACGCTCTGCGTGGGAACGATCATTGCGTAGGGCTTAAGACTGCTTTTCGAACTTCAAATCCCACACGCCATGTCCAAGACGTTCGCCGCGGCGTTCGAACTTGGTGATCGGGCGTTCGGTCGGGCGCGGGACGCACTTGCCGTCTTCGGCCAGGTTGCGATAACCCGGCGCGACGCTCATCACTTCCAGCATGTACTCGGCGTACGGTTCCCAGTCGGTGGCCATGTGCAGAATGCCGCCCACTTTCAACTTGCTGCGCACCAGTTCAGCGAACGACGCCTGAACGATACGACGCTTGTGGTGACGGCTCTTGTGCCACGGATCCGGGAAAAACAGCATCAGGCGATCGAGGCTGTTGTCGGCAATGCAATGGTTGAGCACTTCGATCGCATCGCAATCGTAGACTCGCAGATTGGTCAGGCCCTGGGTGAGCACACCATTTAGCAGCGCGCCAACACCCGGACGGTGGACTTCCACACCAATGAAATCCTGTTCCGGCGAGGCCGCGGCCATTTCCAGCAGCGAATGGCCCATGCCAAAACCGATTTCCAGGGAGCGTGGCGCCGAACGGCCGAACACCTGGTCGAAGTCCACCGGCGCATCGGCCAATGGCAGGACAAACAGCGGCGTGCCCTGCTCAAGGCCTTTTTGCTGGCCTTCGGTCATGCGCCCGGCGCGCATCACGAAACTCTTGATGCGGCGGTGTTGGCGCTCGTCGCCTTCTTCCGTCTGGATTGGCGTGTCGTTTGATTCAGTCATCAATGGCTCTTACTTGATCAGACCATCCAGCGGCGAAGAGGCGCTGGCATAGAGTTTTTTCGGCATGCGGCCGGCGAGGTAGGCCAGGCGGCCCGCGACGATGGCGTGTTTCATGGCTTCGGCCATCATGATCGGCTGCTGGGCGTGGGCGATGGCCGAGTTCATCAGCACCGCCTCGCAACCCAGTTCCATGGCGATGGTCGCGTCGGAAGCCGTACCGACACCGGCGTCGACCAGCACGGGAATCTTGGCTTCTTCAAGGATGATCTGCAGGTTGTACGGGTTGCAGATCCCCAGGCCTGTACCAATCAGGCCGGCCAGCGGCATCACCGCGATAACACCGATTTCCGCCAGTTGACGAGCAATGATCGGGTCATCGCTGGTGTAAACCATCACGTCGAAGCCTTCCTTGACCAGCACTTCGGCGGCCTTGAGGGTTTCGATCACGTTGGGGAACAGGGTTTTCTGGTCGGCCAGCACTTCCAGCTTCACGAGGTTGTGGCCGCCGAGCAGTTCGCGGGCCAGGCGGCAGGTGCGCACGGCCTCGGTAGCGTCGAAGCAACCTGCAGTGTTCGGCAGGAAGGTGTAGCGATCCGGCGACAGGACTTCAAGCAGGTTCGGTTCGCCCGGGTTCTGGCCAAGGTTGGTACGGCGCACGGCGAATGTGACGATCTCGGCACCCGAGGCCTCGATGGCCAGGCGGGTTTCTTCCATGTCGCGGTATTTGCCGGTACCCACCAGCAAACGCGACTGGTAAGTACGACCGGCCAGGACGAAAGGCTTGTCGCTACGAACGATGCTCATGGGAAATCCTCTGTAGGGGTGAGGTTCTTGCAGAATTCTGTGCCCTCGCGGGCCAGGCGACTAGCCGCCGCCGATGGCGTGCACGACTTCGACGTTGTCGCCGTTGTTGAGAACGGTGTCGGCATGCTGGCTGCGCGGGACGATATCCAGATTGAGTTCGACCGCCACCCGGCGTCCGGTCAGTTCCAGACGGGTCAGCAGGGCCGCAACGGTTTCACCGTCGGGCAGTTCAAGGGATTCGCCGTTCAACTGAATGCGCATACCAAATGCCGCCATCATTTTTAGGGGCTGGCATTCTAGCCCGATCAGTCTTGGCGACCCAAGCCATTCGTCATGAAATGGACTGCCCGGTCAGCTCAACCGCCAGGCGGCAAGCCCCAGGCAGAACCAGCCCACCAGAAATGCCAGGCCACCGAAGGGGGTGACGATCCCGAGCTTGCCGACACCGGTGATGGTCAGCAGGTACAGACTGCCGGAAAACAGCAAGATGCCGATGGCAAAGGACGCGCCGGCCCAAGTGATCAGGCGACCCGGCATCTGCGTGGCCAGGAGCGCGACGCCCAGCAATGCCAGGGTGTGCACCAGCTGATAAGTGACGCCTGTATGGAAAATCGCCAGGTATTCAGGGGTCAGACGGTTTTTCAGGCCGTGGGCGGCGAACGCGCCAAGGGCAACGCCGGTGAAGCCGAAGAAAGCGGCCAGCATCAAAAAGCCACGCAGCATGAAGAACTCCAGTCAGACTCGATCAACAGGGTCTGTATAATGGCCCGCTCAACGGGTTCGGCCAAGCCATCTCTATGCTGCGTTTATTTTTGCAACGATTCATCAAAGCCCTGCTGTGGTTCGCGTGCGGCAGCATAGTGCTGGTCCTGATTTTTCGCGTGGTGCCACCGCCGGGAACGGCGCTGATGGTCGAACGCAAGGTCGAATCCTGGTTCGACGGCGAACCCATCGACCTGCAACGCACCTGGCAGCCTTGGGATGAAATCTCCGATGACCTGAAAGTCGCGGTGATGGCCGGCGAGGATCAGAAATTCCCGGAGCATTGGGGCTTTGACTTCGGCGCGATCCAGGCTGCGTTGGCCCACAACGAACTCGGTGGATCGATTCGTGGCGCCAGCACCTTGAGCCAGCAAGTGTCGAAGAACCTGTTTCTGTGGTCCGGCCGCAGCTGGCTGCGTAAAGGCCTGGAAGCGTGGTTTACCGGACTGATCGAAGTGTTCTGGCCCAAGCAACGAATTCTTGAGGTGTATCTGAACAGCGTCGAGTGGGATGACGGAGTGTTCGGTGCCGAAGCGGCTGCCCGGCATCACTTTGGTGTCAGCGCTAAAGGTCTCAGCCGTCAACAATCAAGCTTGCTGGCCGCCGTACTGCCAAACCCGCGAGTGTGGAGCGCCAGCCATCCGACCAACTATGTTGCACGTCGGGCCGGGTGGATTCGGCAGCAAATGAGTCAGTTGGGTGGCGAAAGCTATCTGCTGGAGCTCAACAATTCGCGCCGGGCGCCGTGGGCCCAGTAACACTGGAGATCCCCTGTGGGAGTGAGCCTGCTCGCGATAGCGTCAGGTCAGTCGCTATAAATGTCGACTGATAAACCGCTATCGCGAGCAAGGACGAAGCTTAAATCCGTGCACCAACAAAAACGCCCCGATCAATGATCGGGGCGTTTTTTATTGCCGGTGCGCAGGTCAGGCCGCGATCGACAACTTGAGCTTGTTCATCGCGCTTTTCTCAAGCTGACGAATGCGCTCGGCCGACACGTTGTACTTCTGCGCCAGGTCGTGCAGCGTGGCTTTCTCTTCAGCCAACCAGCGCTGGTAGAGAATGTCACGGCTGCGGTCGTCGAGCACTTCAAGCGCTTCGTGCAGGTTGTGATTGGAGTTGTCGCTCCAGTCGGCATCTTCCAGTTGACGGGCCGGGTCGTACCGGTGGTCTTCCAGATAGTTAGCCGGCGACTGGAAAGCGCTGTCATCGTCTGCTTCCGCAGCCGGATCGAAGGCCATGTCATGGCCGGTCAGGCGACTTTCCATCTCGCGCACTTCCCGAGGCTCTACACCGAGGCTTTCCGCCACACGGTGGACTTCCTCGTTGTTCAGCCACGCCAGACGCTTCTTCTGGCTGCGCAGGTTGAAGAACAGCTTGCGCTGGGCCTTGGTGGTCGCGACTTTCACAATGCGCCAGTTGCGCAGGATGAACTCGTGAATTTCCGCCTTGATCCAGTGCACAGCGAACGACACCAGGCGCACACCCATTTCCGGGTTGAAGCGCTTCACGGCCTTCATCAGGCCGACGTTGCCTTCCTGGATCAGGTCAGCCTGAGCCAAGCCGTAGCCGGAATAGCTACGGGCGATATGTACGACAAAACGCAGGTGGGCGAGCACCATCTGCCGAGCCGCCCCCAAATCCTGCTCATAATAGAGACTCTCGGCCAGTTCACGCTCCTGCTCCGGCGTCAGCAATGGAATGCTGTTGACGGTGTGCACGTAGGCCTCCAGGTTCGCACCCGGGACCAGAGCATATGCAGGTTGCAAAGAATTGGTCATACGAAAAAACCTCCGACTTACAAACTCGTGCAGTTCAGCACTGCGAAAATTGACCGGAAACCGAAAGACAAGTTCCCATAAACGCTGAAAGGTCAATACGAGCAAAATGATACTACTTAGGCGCAAGCTCCCTCAGGTGGCGTGCGACTGCAATCCATGCACCGATATACCCCAACAGCACCGCGCCAAGCAAGAGAGACAGACCGTCGGCAACCGGCACGCCGGCCAGCGCAAAATTACTGCCATACAAACCGGCCAGCCCGACCACCGCCTCGTTGAGCCAGTTCAGCCCAAACGCCAATACGCCCCAGGAAAGTATCCCCGCACCGAAGCCATACAACGCACCCATATACAGAAAGGGCCTGCGTACATAGCTGTCAGTGCCGCCCACGAGTTTAATCACTTCTATCTCTGTGCGGCGGTTTTCAATATGAAGACGAATGGTATTGCCTATCACCAAAAGTAATGCAGAAACCAGAAGCACGGTCAGACCGAAGACAAAACGGTCACCCAGCTTGAGAATTGCCGCCAGACGCTCGACCCAGACTAGATCAAGTTGCGCCTGTTGTACCTTCGGCAGCTCGGAAAGTTTTTGTCGTAATGCTTCAAGGGCCGGCTTGTCGACCTCTTTAGGTGTCACCAGAACCACGCCGGGCAACGGGTTTTCCGGCAACTCCTTGAGCGCCTCGCCCAGACCGGACTGTTGCTGGAACTCTTCCAGCGCTTGGTCGCGACCGACATATTCAGCATCCGCCACACCGGGCATGCCTTTGATCTGCTCTCGCAACGACTCGCCCTCGGCAGGGCTGGCCTCGATTTTCAGGTACAACGAAATCTGTGCCGCACGCTGCCAGGACCCGCCCAGGCGCTCGACGTTACTTAACAAAAGTGACAGGCCCATCGGCAAGCTCAGGGCAACCGCCATCACCATGCAGGTGAAAAAGCTGCCAATCGGCTGTTTGCCCAGACGGCGCAAGCTGTCCATAAGACTGGCGCGATGGCTTTCAACCCAGGCACGAAACAGCGTGGCGAAGTCCGGGCCGTCGTCATCGTCGCGCTTTTTCTTCTGCGGCTGCGGATCGGCGGCCTTGGGGGCAACGCGCTCGGAAACCTTGGGGCTACGTGTCGCACTCATACGCCAGCCTCCCCGTCGCCGATCAATCGGCCGCGCTGCAGGGTCAGCATGCGATGACGCATACGGGCTATCAGGGCCAGGTCGTGACTGGCAATCAGCACACTGGTGCCCAGACGGTTGATGTCTTCGAACACGCCCATGATCTCGGCCGCCAGCCGCGGATCGAGGTTACCGGTCGGTTCGTCCGCCAGCAGCAAGGCCGGGCGGTGAACGATGGCGCGGGCAATGCCGACACGCTGCTGCTGGCCGGTCGACAGGTCGCCGGGGTACAGATCGGTTTTATCCGACAGCGCCACGCGCTCAAGCGCCGAATCCACGCGTTTGACGATCTCGGCCTTCGACAAGCCAAGGATCTGCAATGGCAACGCGACGTTATTGAACACCGTGCGATCGAACAGCAATTGGTGGTTCTGGAACACCACGCCGATCTGCCGGCGCAGGTAGGGAATCTGCGCATTGCTGATGGTGGCGAGGTCCTGGCCGGCCAGCAGCAATTTGCCGGTGGTCGGACGCTCCATCGCCAGCAGCAGGCGCAACAAAGTGCTTTTACCGGCACCGGAATGGCCGGTTACAAACAAGAATTCGCCCCGACGGACTCGAAAGCTCAGCTCATGCAAGCCGACGTGACCGTTCGGGTAGCGTTTACCGACCTGTTCGAAACGAATCATGAACGCTCCCGCTCGGCAAACAATGCCTGGACAAAGGGTTCTGCTTCAAAAGTTCGCAAATCATCGATGCCTTCACCGACGCCGATATAGCGAATCGGCAGGCCAAACTGCTTGGCCAGGGCGAAAATCACCCCACCCTTGGCGGTGCCGTCGAGCTTGGTCAGCGCCAGGCCGGTCAGTTCGACGGTCTGGTTGAATTGCTTGGCCTGGCTGATCGCGTTCTGCCCGGTCCCGGCGTCGAGCACCAACAGCACTTCGTGCGGCGCATCGGCGTCGAGTTTGCTGATGACCCGGCGGACCTTCTTCAACTCTTCCATCAAATTGTCTTTGGTGTGCAGGCGACCGGCGGTGTCGGCGATCAGCACATCAATGCCTCGGGCCTTGGCGGCTTGCACGGCGTCGAAGATAACCGAAGCCGAGTCGGCGCCGGTGTGCTGGGCGATGACCGGGATCTTGTTGCGCTCGCCCCAGACCTGCAATTGCTCGACCGCTGCGGCGCGGAAGGTATCGCCGGCCGCCAGCATGACTTTCTTGCCTTCGAGCTGCAGCTTCTTCGCCAGCTTGCCGATGGTGGTGGTCTTGCCGGCGCCGTTGACGCCAACCACCAGAATCACGAACGGCTTGTTTTGCGAGGTGATTTTCAGCGGCTGTTCGACAGGCTTGAGCATCGCCGCGAGTTCAGCTTGCAGGGACTTGTACAGCGCATCGGCATCGGCCAGTTCTTTACGCGCGACTTTCTGGGTCAGGCGCTGAATGATCACCGAGGTGGCTTCGACGCCAACGTCGGCGGTCAGCAGGCGGGTTTCGATGTCTTCGAGCAGCTCGTCATCGATGATCTTCTTGCCCAGGAACAGGGCGGCCATGCCCTCGCCAATGGTGGCACTGGTCTTGGACAGACCTTGCTTGAGGCGAGCGAAGAAGCCGGCTTTGGTTTGGGCCGGTGTTTCAACCGGAGCAACAGGCGCGTCGACTGCTGGAGCGACCACAGGTGCAGGTGCTGGAGCAGTCGGAGCTACAAATGCAGGCGCAACGGGCTGCGGAGCGGGCGGAGGAACAACCGGCGCGGGCTGAGCCACGACGACCGGTGTTACAACCGGCTCAACCACTGGAACCTGAACAGGCTCGGGTGAAAATGCAGCCGGCGCTGGAATTGGCGGGGTAACGTGCGGCGCCAACTCGTCTTCAACCAACGCCACCGGCTCCTCGGCCACCGGCAATGTCAGCCACGGTACGGCGACGGGCGCCAGCGGCACCTGGGTCACGACTTCGGCGATCAGATCAGGCTTGGCCTCGACCACTGGCTGCAACACTGGCTCGGCGATCGGCAGGACTATCGGTGCGAGCTCTTCTTCTATAACCGGAACCGGCGCAGGAGTTGGCTCAGGAAGTGGTTGTGGCTGTTCGACGACGGGTTCCTGCGGCTTTTTGCGCAGCCATCCGAACAGGCTTTTCTTCTCGCCAGCCGCAGCTGGGGTCTTCTTGTCGTCGTTGGAACCAAACATGGAGGACGGCTATCTCACGGTAGCGACGCGCCAAAGGGCGCCTCGGCAAATAAATATTCGATGCAGAACAGACTGCGATTGACCCAGCTTGTTCACGCGCAACATTTTGTCGAAGTGCCCACGGCACTTCAAAGGTCGACTAATACGAAGGACTGGAACGGCATCGTCGGCGAAAACGCTGATTTTAGCTGACAAATTCAAAGCTTCCGCAGGTAACCCATGCAACCTTCCGGCCGATCAAAGGCCTGATAGGCGTGGCCGCCAGTAAAACGGACCAGTATCCTAGCACCCTCTCGCCCGCCGACGCTAAGACCAAGCGGGCAGCCCAACAGGTTTAAAAACGAATGAATGCTCTAGCCCGCCGCGCTGCAGGCCTGCTGCTCAGCACAGTTTGTCTGCCCCTCTCGGCCCTCGCCGCCGACCCACAACCCACTCACGAATTCACCCTCGACAACGGTTTGAAGGTGGTTGTGCGCGAAGACCATCGTGCGCCGGTGGTGGTTTCCCAAGTCTGGTACAAGGTCGGCTCAAGCTACGAGACGCCAGGCCAGACCGGTCTGTCCCACGCCCTGGAACACATGATGTTCAAGGGCAGTGAGAAAGTCGGTCCCGGTGAAGCGTCGCTGATCCTGCGCGACCTCGGCGCCGAAGAGAACGCGTTCACCAGTGACGACTTCACTGCGTACTATCAAGTATTGGCCCGTGACCGCCTGGGCGTGGCCTTTGAACTGGAAGCCGACCGCATGGCCAACTTGCGCCTGCCGGCTGACGAGTTCGCCCGCGAAATCGAAGTGATTAAAGAAGAACGTCGTCTGCGCACTGACGACAAGCCGATGTCAAAGGCCTACGAACGCTTCAAGGCCAT
Source organism: Pseudomonas sp. fls2-241-R2A-110 (assembly GCF_030209165.1). Taxonomy (NCBI): domain Bacteria; kingdom Pseudomonadati; phylum Pseudomonadota; class Gammaproteobacteria; order Pseudomonadales; family Pseudomonadaceae; genus Pseudomonas; species Pseudomonas sp. fls2-241-R2A-110. The sequence continues at coordinate 269,004 of NZ_JARVSN010000018.1, forward strand.
GGCGTACCCGGCCAGCGGTTACCACACGCCGACCATCGGCTGGATGGCTGATCTGGACCGCATGAAGGTCGAGGAGCTGCGCCACTGGTATCAATCCTGGTATGTGCCCAACAACGCCACGCTGGTGGTGGTGGGTGACGTGACCCCGGACGAAGTCAAAACCCTGGCCCAGCGCTATTTCGGCCCGATCGCCAAACGTGACGTGCCACCCGCGAAAATCCCGGTGGAGCTGGCCGAGCCTGGCGAGCGCCAGATCACCCTGCACGTGCAGACCCAACTGCCGAGCCTTATGCTGGGCTTCAACGTGCCGAGCATCGCCACCGCCGAAGACAAACGCCTGGTCAATGCCTTGCGCCTGATCTCGGCCCTGCTCGACGGCGGCTACAGCGGGCGTATCCCGACACAACTGGAGCGCGGCGAAGAGCTGGTGTCCGGCGGTTCGTCGAGTTACGACGCCTACACCCGTGGCGACAGCCTGTTCACGTTGTCGGCGACGCCCAATACCCAGAAAAAGAAAACCATGGCTCAGGCCGAAGCGGGCCTGTGGAAACTGCTCGAACAGCTGAAAACCACCGCGCCGTCTGCTGAAGAACTGGAGCGCGTAAGGGCTCAAGTCATCGCGGGCCTGGTTTATGAGCGTGATTCGATCACCAGCCAGGCCACTTCCATTGGCCAACTGGAAACCGTCGGCCTGTCCTGGAAACTGATGGACACCGAACTCGCCGACCTAGAAGGCGTGACCCCGGAAGATATTCAAAAGGCCGCCAAGCTGTATTTCACCCGCGAACGTCTCAGCGTCGCCCATGTCCTGCCACCGGAGACGACTCATGAGTGAGCGTAAGAAATCACGTTTGGCCCTGATCGGCCTGATTGCCGTTGCCCTGATCGGGTCCACGGCATTTTATTTCTCGAAAAGCCAAGACCCCAAGGCCAGCGAAGTCCTCGACAAGGCCAAGTCCAGCCAGAAGCTGCAATCGCTGACCGAGCTGGACGGCAAGGCCCCTAGCCACCGCTCCCTCGACGTACAAACCTGGAACACCGCCGAAGGCGCCAAGGTGCTGTTCGTCGAGGCCCGCGAATTGCCAATGTTCGACCTGCGCCTGATCTTTGCCGCCGGCAGCAGCCAGGACGGTGACGCCCCAGGCCTGGCCGTGTTGACTAACGGCATGCTCAACGAAGGCGTGGCCGGCAAGGATGTCGGCGCGATTGCTCAGGGCTTCGAAGGCCTCGGGGCCGACTTCGGCAACGGCGCATTCAAGGACATGGCGCTGGCTTCGCTGCGTAGCCTCAGCGCCGCAGACAAACGCGAGCCTGCGCTGAAGCTGTTCTCCGAAGTCATCGGCAAACCGACCTTCCCGGCCGATTCCTTCGCGCGCATCAAGAACCAGATGCTGGCCGGCTTCGAGTACCAAAAACAGAACCCGGGCAAACTGGCGAGCCTGGAACTGATGAATCGCTTGTACGGCGACCATCCGTACGCGCATTCCAGTGACGGCACGGCGAAATCCATTCCAGCGATTACCGTGGCGCAACTCAAGGCGTTCCACCAAAAAGCCTACGCCGCTGGCAACGTGGTGATTGCGTTGGTCGGCGACCTGTCCCGCGCCGAGGCCGAGGCCATTGCCGCCCAGGTCTCCAGCGCGCTGCCAAAAGGTCCGGCGCTGGCGAAAATCGCACAACCGCAAGAACCCAAAGCCAGCGTCGGCCACATCGAGTTTCCGTCCAAGCAAACCAACCTGATGCTCGCGCAACTGGGCATCGACCGTGACGACCCGGACTACGCAGCGCTGTCCATGGGCAACCAGATCCTCGGCGGCGGTGGTTTCGGCACGCGATTGATGAGTGAGGTGCGCGAGAAGCGCGGCTTGGCGTACGGCGTGTATTCGGGTTTCACTCCGATGCAGGTTCGCGGCCCGTTCATGATCAACCTGCAAACCCGCGCCGAGATGAGCGAAGGTACGCTCAAGCTGGTGCAGGATGTGCTCGCCGACTACCTTAAAACCGGACCGACCGAGAAAGAACTCGACGACGCCAAGCGTGAACTGGCCGGCAGCTTCCCGCTGTCCACCGCCAGCAATGCCGACATTGTCGGCCAAATCGGCGCCATGGGTTTCTACAACCTGCCGCTGAGCTATCTGGATGACTTTATGCGCGAGTCCCAGAGCCTGACTGTCGAGCAGGTCAAAGCCGCACTGAACAAACACTTGAGCACGGACAAAATGGTCGTCGTCAGCGCTGGCCCGACCGTGCCGCAAAAGCCGTTACCGGCCCCATCTGATAAACCTGCCGAGCAGCCGCTCGGGGTTCCGGAGCATTAATGGCCACTCGTCCAAAAAAACCTGTTCACAACGTACATAACGGCGTGAACCAATTGCGCATCATTGGCGGCGAATGGGGCAGCCGGAAACTGAGTTTTCCCGACGCACCGGGCTTGCGCCCGACCCCGGACCGGGTGCGTGAAACCCTGTTCAACTGGCTCGCGCCTTACGTGGCCGGGGCCAAAGTGTTCGACCCGTTCGCCGGCAGCGGCGCGTTGTTCCTCGAAGCCTTGTCCCGTGGCGCGGCCATGGGCCAGGCGCTGGACGCCAGCAACATTGCCGTCGCCAGCATCAAGGAGCATCTGGGCACGTTGCGCTGCACCACCGGCCAGATCCAGACCGCCGATGCCTTGCGCTACCTGGAAACCCAGGCCGCCACGGCCTACGACCTGGTGTTCCTCGACCCGCCGTTCAACCAGAACCTGCTGCCCGGCGTCTGTGCATTGCTGGAGGAGCGTCAGTGGCTGGCCAACGAGGCCTGGATCTACACTGAAAGCGAGAATGCGCCATCGAGCCTTGGCTTGCCAGGCAACTGGCGCCTGCACCGGGAGCAGAAATCCGGGCGGGTGTATTACGCGCTGTGGCAACGTATGGCAGAGATCGCCGGTTAACCGATCGGCCTGAAAAAGGTGCGCACTGGTTGCGCACCGCTGCATCGAGAATAAACGTGCCCCATCCGCCTGAACGTTTCACCCCCGCCTTCGGCCTCGGCAATCCGCACTTGCAAACCTTGTGGGGACCGCTGTGGCGCAAAACCACGCACATCGAACGCGAGCGCGAACGCTTGTGGCTTGAGGATGGCGACTTTCTCGACATGGACTGGCACGGCCCGCACACCGCCAATGCGCCGCTGGTGCTGGTGTTGCACGGTCTGACCGGCTCTTCGAATTCGCCTTACGTGGCCGGGGTGCAGAAAGCACTCGGTGCCCAAGGCTGGGCCAGCGTCGCGCTGAACTGGCGCGGCTGCTCCGGCGAACCCAATCTATTGCCACGCAGCTACCATTCCGGCGCCAGCGAAGACCTGGCCGAAGCCATCAAACACCTGCGTGCCAAGCGCCCTCTCGCACCGTTGTATGCGGTCGGATATTCCCTGGGCGGCAACGTCCTGCTCAAGCACCTGGGCGAAACCGGCAGTGACAGCGGCGTGCTCGGCGCAGTGGCGGTGTCGGTGCCGTTTCGCCTCGATCAATGCGCGGATCGGATCGGCCAGGGTTTTTCGAAGATCTATCAGGCGCATTTCATGCGCGAGATGGTGGCTTACATCAAGAACAAGCAGCGCCAGTTCCAGCATGACGGGCACGAAGAAGGACTGGCAGCCCTGGCGGCGCTGGGCTCGCTGGAAAACATGCGCACCTTTTGGGATTTCGATGGCCGGGTCACGGCACCGCTGAATGGTTTCGCCGATGCCGAGGATTACTATCGCCGCGCTTCGAGCCGCTATTTCCTGGGCGAAATTCGCACGCCAACCTTGATCATCCATGCGGCTGACGATCCCTTTGTCTTTCCACATAGCCTGCCGCAACCGCAAGAATTGTCCGATTGCACGCAATTCGAATTGCAGGCCAAAGGCGGGCATGTCGGCTTTGTCGATGGCTCGTTCCGGCACCCAGGTTATTATCTGGAACGGCGCATCCCCCAGTGGCTGAGTGCCGCGGGCCGCGAGTAGGTCATGGAAACAGATCAAGGCGAGTCGATCCGCTTCTGGCAAACAGCGCCCTTGGTGGGAGTCGAGCTGTTGTCCGCGCGCTACATCGAGCATCGCTTCGCGCCCCATGTGCATGACGGCTATGTGATCGGCATGATCATGGCCGGGGCTCAGCGTTATCGCTATCGCGGCGCCGAACATCTGGCTGGCAGCGGCACGCTGGTGTTGATCAACCCCGACGAACTGCACACCGGCCACAAAGGCACGGAGGACGGCTGGCTGTACCGGGCGTTTTATCCCGACAGCACTCAGATTCTCTCGCTGCTGGATGAACTGGAATTGCCGAGCAACAACCTGCCGGCCTTTGGCGCCACCTTGTACCGCGATCCAGACCTGGTGAAGGGCTTCTGCCAATTGCATCGCTTGCTGGAAAGTCCCTCCACAGCATTGCAACAGCAGACGGTTTGGCGGGAGATGATGCTGTCGCTGCTGCAACGTCACGCAGCCGTGCCGATTGCCGGCAAACCGGGCAAGGAACACCGGGCGGTGACGCGAGCCAAGGATCTGCTGCAAGCGCAGTTGGCGGCACCGCCTTCGCTGGAAGAACTGGCGGCGGCGGTCAACCTGTCACCGTTCCACTTCGCCCGGGTATTTCGCCGCGCCACAGGCATGCCACCGCACACCTGGCTGATGCAGCAACGCATCGCCCGGGCGAGGGGGTTGTTACAGGGTGGTTGTTTGCCGCTGGAGGTGGCGATGCAATTGGGCTTTGCCGATCAGAGTCATCTGAGCCGGCAGTTCAAGCAGGTCTACGGGGTTGGGCCGGGGGCGTATCGCAGTGCCCGGTTAAGTTGAAATCTCAAAAACAACCTATGACCCTGTGGGAGCGAGCTTGCTCGCGATAGCGGTATAACAATCAGCATTAATGGTGAATGTAAAACCGCTATCGCGAGCAAGCTCGCTCCCACAGGGGATGTGTGCTTATTCGCCTTTTGCGATGCCGTGCGCGGGATCGTTGATCCATTCGCTCCACGATCCGGCATACAACGAGGCCAACGGATAACCCGCCAGGCATAGCGCAAACAGGTTGTGGCACGCCGTCACACCCGAACCGCAATACGCCACCAGATCGCTGGGTGAGCGACTGCCAAGCTTCGCGGCAAACCGCTGTTTGAGCTGATCGGCCGGCAGGAAGCGCCCGTCACTGCCCAGGTTGTCGGTGAACGCCGCACATTGTGCGCCGGGGATGTGCCCGGCAATCGGGTCGATCGGCTCGACTTCGCCTTTGAAGCGCGGCAACGCGCGGGCATCGAGCAGGGTCAGCGCCGGTTGGCCGAGACGTTGTTGAAGCTGCTCGGCGCTCAGGAGCAGCGCACTGTCCGGCGTCCCGGTGAAAGTGCCGCGCCGGGTGTCGCACGCATCCAGACTCAACGGCAAACCCGCCGCATGCCAGGCCTTGAGCCCACCATCGAGGATAAACACGCCCTCACGCTTGCCCAGCCAGGCCAGCAACCACCACGCCCGCGCCGCAAAGGCACCGGGGCCGTCGTCGTACAAAACCACTTCGCTGTCGGCGTTGATGCCCCAGGCCTGCAGGCGCTCGATCAACTCTTCAGGCTTGGGCAACGGATGGCGTCCGGTCACGCCCTTGACCACCGGCCCGCTCAAATCACGCTCCAGATCGGCGAACCTGGCCCCGGCGATATGCCCTTCGGCATAGCTGCGCTGACCGTAGTCCGGGTCTTCGAGGGCAAAACGACAATCCAGAATCACCAGCCCAGGCTGGTCCTTTTTCAGGTCCAGTGCTTGCGGGCTGATCAGTTGCGCAATGGGCATAACGGGCTCCTGTGACTAAGACGGTTTCAAATCCTACTGCACTTCTTCCAGGGCCTGGGCCAACGGCACGTAAAACTCCTCGTACAGCGCATCCACGGCATCGCGAGCCTGATCCGTGACGAACCCGGCCTCAAGCACCAGCACCTGATACACGCCACGCTTGATTGCCTGCTCGCTCAGGTGATTGGAGTTTTCCCGTGTGGTGCACAGGAAACGCACCCAGGATGTCAGGATGATCCAGGCATTGAGCGTCAAGGACTCGATCTGAACCTTGTCCATTTGCAGGATGCCGGCCTCGACGAAGCCCGCGTAGATGTGCGTGCCGTGGATCAGGCAGCGCTGGGAAAAACGCCGATAACGGGCAGCCAGCTCCGGATCGCTGTCGAGCAGGTGCTCAAGGTCTCGGTGCAGGAAGCGGTAGCGCCACATCGCGGCCAGCAGTTCCTGAAGGTAGAAACGCTTGTCCTCGACGGTGGCAGCACGGCCCTGGGGTGGGCGCAGGAAGCTGTCCACAAGGCTTTCGTACTCACTGAACAGCACGGCGATGATCGCCTGCTTGTTAGGGAAGTGGTAGTACAGGTTGCCCGGGGAAATTTCCATGTGGGCAGCAATGTGGTTGGTGCTGATGCTGCGCTCACCCTGCTGATTGAACAGCTCCAGGCTGTTCTGCACGATGCGCTCGCTGGTTTTGATCCGAGGGGCCATGGCTTGAGCTTTAATTCAGAGTGCGTTGACGGGCATCTTACGACCTATCCGCGGGTGGATAAACAAAGATGCACCAGGATGTCATTTGACTTTATAGAGCATAGACTCTAAAAAGTGCTGATTACAATAAATCCGGAGCCGATCATGACTGCTGACATCGCCTACCTGCAGAATTCGCAGCAGCCCCTGGAGGCTCTCCAAACCCTGTTCGACGCGCAACGTGCAGCCTACGCCGCCAACCCGATGCCGCCGGCTGCCCAGCGCCAGCAATGGCTCAAGGCCCTGCGGGATATGTTGAGCCATGAGCGCGAGGTGCTGATCGATGCCATCAGTCAGGACTTCAGCCACCGCAGTGCCGATGAAACCCTGCTCGCCGAACTGATGCCCAGCCTGCAGGGCATTCATTACGCCAGTCAGCACCTCAAAGGCTGGATGAAACCTTCGCGGCGCAAGGTCGGCATCGCTTTTCAGCCGGCGTCGGCCAAAGTTGTCTACCAACCTCTTGGCGTGGTCGGCGTGATTGTGCCGTGGAACTACCCGCTGTACCTGGCCATCGGTCCGTTGGTGGGTGCGCTGTCGGCAGGCAATCGGGTGATGCTCAAACTCAGTGAGTCGACCCCTGCCACCGGTTTGCTACTCAAGGATTTATTCGCCAGGATCTTCCCCGAAGACCTGGTTTGCGTGGTATTGGGCGAAGCCGATGTCGGCGTGGCCTTCTCCAGATTGCGTTTCGATCACCTGCTGTTCACCGGCGCCACCAGCGTCGGTAAACACGTGATGCGCGCGGCGGCCGAAAACCTGACCCCCGTGACCCTCGAACTCGGCGGCAAATCCCCGGCCATTGTTTCGCGCGATGTGCCGCTCAAGGACGCAGCCGAGCGCATCGCTTTCGGCAAAACCCTGAACGCCGGGCAAACCTGTGTTGCCCCGGACTACGTGCTGGTGCCGGAGGATCGCGTAGGCGGGTTCGTCGAAGCCTATCGTCAGGCGGTGCGCGGGTTTTATCCGACACTGGCCGACAACCCGGACTACACCGCCATCATCAACGACCGGCAACTGGCGCGGCTCAATGGCTATATCAGTGACGCCACCAGCAAGGGTGCGTTGTTGATTCCACTGTTCGATCAAGGCCAAGGCCGACGCATGAGCCACAGCGTGTTGCTTAACGTCAGTGACGACATGACTGTGATGCAGGACGAAATTTTCGGCCCGGTGCTGCCCATCGTGCCGTACGCGAATCTGGACCAGGCCTTTGCCTACATCAACCAGCGCCCTCGCCCGCTGGCGTTGTATTACTTCGGCTACGACAAACGCGAACAACAGCGTGTGCTCCACGAGACCCATTCCGGGGGTGTTTGCCTCAACGACACGCTGCTGCATGTCGCTCAGGACGACATGCCGTTCGGTGGCATCGGTGCCTCGGGCATGGGCCATTACCACGGTCACGAAGGTTTCCTGACCTTCAGCAAGGCCAAGGGCGTGCTGATCAAACAGCGCTTCAACGCGGCGAAACTGATTTATCCGCCGTATGGCAAAGCCATTCAGAAACTGATCCAGAAGCTGTTTATCCGCTAACGCTCACCTCTGCCGGGTAATAACAATAATGAGCCCAAGCCTGCCTGCAACACCCGCGCTGTCCCGGCGCGGCCTGCTTAAATTCAGCCTCGGAGCGAGCGCTTTTCTGGCCACGGCCGGATTGGGTGCGAGCCTCAGCGGCTGCTCGTCCAGCATTCCGGCCGACGGTTTTACGATCCTGCGCCGCGCCGACCTGCTGTTTCTTCGGGCGCTGGTGCCGGTGATGCTCAACGGCTCGGTGGCCGTCGAGAAAATGCCCACGGCAGTCGCTGACACCCTGCACTGCCTGGATAACGCCCTGAATCACTTGTCGCCGGAAATGCTCAAGCTGACCCAACAGTTGTTCGATGTGCTGGGGATGGCCGTGACGCGCGGGCCGCTGACCGGGATCTGGGGCAACTGGGAAAACGCCAGTGCCGATGAGATCCGGCACTTCCTCGACCGCTGGGAAAACAGTTCGTTGAGCCTGTTGCGCATGGGGCATAGCTCGTTGCTGCAACTGGTGATGATGGCGTGGTACAGCCGCGCGCAATCGTGGGTGCATTGCGGGTATCCGGGGCCGCCTACGGTCTGAAACCGAGTTGACTCCATCGCGGGCAAGCCACGCTCCCACAGGGTTTGAATCGTTCACAAAAGGGTGGCCCACCTCAAAACCTGTGGGAGCGGGCTTGCCCGCGAAGGCGTCAGGTGCGTCACAACCGAATCCAAAACAATAAGAGAACCTGAGAATGCCCGTATCCGATCCGTTCCGCGAAGGCATGGCCCGTGGCTGGAAAACCCACAACGGCTCACAACTGACCCAGGACCTGACCCTCGAAGCGGACGTGGCGATTATCGGCAGCGGCGCCGGTGGCGGGACCACCGCCGAAATCCTCAGCGCCGCCGGCTACAAGGTGCTGCTGATCGAAGAAGGCCCGCTCAAGACCAGCACCGACTTCAAGATGCTTGAAGACCAGGCCTACACCAGCCTCTATCAGGAAGGCATCGGGCGCATGAGCAAGGATGGCGCGATCACCATCCTCCAGGGCCGCGCGGTGGGCGGAACCACGCTGATCAATTGGACATCGAGCTTTCGCACCCCCGACCCGACCCTCGAACACTGGGCCAAGGAACATGATGTCAAAGGCCACAGCGCCGCCGAGATGGCGCCCTGGTTCGAAAAAATGGAACAACGCCTGGGCGTCGCGCCGTGGAGGGTGCCGCCCAATGCCAACAATGACGTGATCCGCAAAGGCTGCGAAAAGCTCGGATACAGCTGGCATGTGATCCCGCGCAACGTGCGCGGCTGCTGGAACCTCGGCTATTGCGGCATGGGCTGCCCAACCAACGCCAAGCAATCCATGATGGTGACGACCATTCCGGCGACCCTGGAAAACGGCGGCGAGCTGCTGTATCTGGCCCGTGCTGAAACGCTCTCGATCAAGGATGGCAAGGTCTCGGGACTCAAATGTGTCGCGATGGATGAACGCTGCGTGGCACCCACGGGCAAGACAATCACGGTCAAGGCGCGGCATTACGTACTGGCCGGCGGCGGTATCAATAGCCCGGCGCTGCTTCTGCGTTCAGACGCACCCGATCCGCACAAACGCTTGGGAAAGCGCACGTTCCTGCACCTGGTGAACATGTCCGCCGGGCTGTTCGACGACGTCATCAACCCGTTCTACGGCGCGCCGCAGTCGATCTATTCCGACCATTTCCAATGGCAGGACGGCACCACCGGCAAGATGTCCTACAAACTCGAAGTGCCGCCGCTGCACCCGGCGCTGGCGACCACGTTGCTCGGCGGTTTCGGCGAGGAAAACGCCCGGCACATGGAAAACCTGCCCCATACCCACGCCATGCTGGCGTTGTTGCGCGACGGTTTCCACCCAGACAGCCCCGGCGGCAGCGTCGAGTTACGCGGTGACAACACGCCGGTGCTCGATTATCAGGTTTCAGCGTATGCCTGGGACGGTTTGCGTCGTGCCTTCCACAGCATGGCCGAGATCCAGTTCGCCGGGGGCGCCAGCGCCGTCATGCCAATGCACGCCGACGCTCGCTACGTGAAGACCCTGGCCGACGCGCGCACGCTGATCGACGGTTTGAGCCTGGAGCTGTACCGCACACGCTTGGGCAGCGCTCATGTGATGGGCGGTTGCGCCATGGGCGAAGACCCGAAAAACGCGGTGACCGACAGCCTCGGTCGTCATCATCAACTGAGCAATCTGTCGATCCACGATGGCTCGCTATTCCCCACCAGCATTGGCGCAAACCCGCAATTGTCGGTCTACGGGCTGACGGCGCAACTCGCGACTTTGCTCACCGAACGTTTGAAAAACCCATGAAAAGGGCGAATATTCCCATCGTCTATAGTGCTTTCTTACCCAACAGGCGACTTGGCCGACCGGGAAGGCTGCGATACCATCCGACTCCCCAACGGACTCCCGCCAGGACGACGCGATGAACCGAGTGTTGTACCCAGGTACCTTCGACCCTATTACCAAGGGCCATGGCGACTTGGTCGAACGCGCCGCGCGCCTGTTCGATCATGTGATCATCGCCGTCGCTGCCAGCCCGAAGAAAAACCCGTTGTTTCCCCTGGAACAGCGTGTGGAGCTGGCCCGCGAGGTCACTAAACATTTGCCGAACGTTGAAGTCGTCGGTTTCTCGACGCTGCTCGCGCACTTCGCCAAAGAGAAGAACGCCAACGTGTTCCTGCGTGGTTTGCGCGCGGTGTCGGACTTCGAATACGAATTCCAGCTGGCCAACATGAACCGTCAATTGGCGCCGGATGTGGAAAGTCTGTTTCTTACACCGTCCGAGCGTTATTCGTTCATATCCTCGACGCTGGTCCGTGAAATCGCGGCGTTGGGTGGTGATATCACCAAGTTCGTCCACCCTGCGGTGGCGGATGCCCTCACCGAGCGCTTCAAGAAGTAACGACCGCTCAAGCGGCGCCCGCGTGCACTGCGGGCGCCAATGCGGCACAATTGCGCGCATTGGTTTATTGCGCCAGGGCTCTGCGCCCCGGCTGGAGTTAGCATGTCCCTGATCATCACCGACGATTGCATCAACTGCGACGTCTGCGAACCCGAGTGCCCGAACGCCGCCATTTCCCAAGGCGAAGAGATCTACGTGATCGACCCGAACCTGTGCACGCAGTGTGTCGGTCACTACGACGAACCTCAGTGCCAGCAGGTCTGCCCGGTGGATTGCATTCCGCTGGACGAGGCGCATCCGGAGACTGAAGAGCAGTTGATGGAGAAATATCGCAAGCTTACTGGCAAGGCTTGATCAGATAGTTTTGTAGCGACTGTGCCGGCCTCATCGCGAGCAAGCCCGCTCCCACATTAGACCGCGATCAACTGTGGGAGCGGGCTTGCCCGCGATGAGGCCATCAGCAACACAAAAAATCCAACTGCCTTCACTCCCGCTGCTCAAACCCCTCCCCGATACACCCCAGGCACCGCACGAACGCCGCTTTCGCCGGATCCACCACCAGCGCCTGCCCGGCATCGCCGACGCCACCGCCCAGCGCGGTGAACGGTAACGACACGACAAACACCCCGGCACCGATCACCGTCGCCACGACCAGCAAAGGTCGGGCAATCAGCAAGTCACCGATCATGGCGTACGCCGGGGGATTCTGGATGGTGTAGCGCGGGTCACCGCTGCCGTTGCTGGCCGCCAGCGCGGGTGCACCGATGCTCAGCAGCAGCGCAACGACAAGGGTTCGAAACGAATTCATGGCACGGTCCTTCGGCTAGGCAGTTAGAACACTGACTATAGACCCTGGGACGTATCAGCTCTGGCATCGCGGGCAAAAGACGCTGGCGCGCTGTCCCAGTTTCACTTCCCGAAGCTCTGTGCCACAGACTTTGCACTGTGCGCCGCCACGGCCGTAGACAAACAATTCCTGCTGGAAATAACCCGGCTGACCGTCGCCGCCAATAAAGTCGCGCAACGTGGTGCCACCGCGCTCGATGGCGGCGGCCAGAATGCGCTTGATCTCGATTGCCAGCTTCAAATAGCGCGCCCGGGAAATGCTCTTGGCCTCGCGGCGCGGATCGATACCGGCGGCGAACAACGCTTCGGTCGCATAGATATTGCCGACCCCCACTACCACCGCGTTATCCATGATGAACGGCTTGACCGCCATGGAGCGTCCGCGCGACTGCTGGAACAGACGCTCACCATCAAACAGGTCGGTCAACGGCTCCGGCCCCAGGCGGATCAGCAGTTCGTGATTGAGCGGATCGAGGCTCCAGAGCATCGCGCCAAACCGTCTCGGGTCGGTGTAACGCAGGGCCAGGCCTGACTCCAGCTCGATGTCCACATGCTCATGCTTGGCCGCCGGCATGCCGACTTCCACCAGCCGCAGATTTCCCGACATGCCCAAATGGCTGATCAGCGTACCGACCTCGGCATTGATCAACAGGTACTTGGCGCGTCGTTCCACCAGCACGATGCGCTGGCCGGACAGCCGCACATCGAGGTCCTCAGGAATCGGCCAGCGCAAACGGCGGTCACGCACGATCACCCGGCTGACGCGTTGGCCTTCCAGGTGTGGCGCAATCCCGCGGCGAGTGGTTTCGACTTCTGGCAGTTCAGGCATGCTGTTCTCGACTCAGGCTGTACGACACTCAGCGGTGAGTGCCAATGTCGCGGATCGTTTGTTTGAGGGTGTCGAAGTCGTAGTCCGAGAGGCCGACATAATCGAGAACCAGAGGCGCGATGCTATTCCATTCATGGTCTTCGGTCTGATTACCCAGCACCCGGTACGACGCACAAATGTGTTCGGCCATTTTCAGGATCGCCAAGAGGTTTTTGAGCTGGGCGTTGCGCGAAGACTCGTCGCTGAAAATCGCCAACGCATTATGGTGATTGGCGATGGCTGCACTCACATGTTCCGGCAGACGCCAGGATTTGGCGGTGTAGTACCCGACCACGGCATGGTTGGTATTGAACATCCGATTTTCGGTGTCCACCACTCGGCACTCGGCACTGGCGTTGGCGTAAGCCTCCTCCACCACGGTCATGTAATTGGGGAAGCGCTGCAGCATCAACGGCACGCCGCAGTCGTGGAACAGACCCAACGCATACGCCTCGTCACCCGCCTGGGCGCCAATACGCTTGGCCAGGGTCAGGCACGTCATTGCCACGTCCTGGGACGTATCCCAGAACCGGTTCAAGGTGACGATGGTGTCGTCGTTCATCTCGCCCTTGATCGACTGCGCGTTGATCAGGTTGATGACCGAGCGGCTACCCAGCAGATTCACCGCACGCTGGATCGAGGCAATCTTGTTGCTCAAGCCGTAATACGGCGAGTTGATGATCTTCAGCAAAGCCCCAGAGAGTCCCGGGTCCTGGGAGATCAGCTTGGCGATCACCTCCAGGTCAGGGTCGGGCATGTACTGCTCCATCTGCAAATCCACCATGATCTGCGGTTGAGCCGGCACGCTGATGCCTTGCAGGGACTGTTGGATCTGTTCGGTCGTCAGCTCTTGGGACATAAGTACACACTCTGGGTCAGGCGGCGATTCTAACCCTTATAAAGTTGGATCCGACACCTTGGCGGCGACATCGCCCGAAGTTTCATTTCAGTCCACATCGCGGGCAAGCCCGCTCCCACGGGTTTTGTGTCAATCGCAGAAATTGAATTTCAACCCAAACCCGTGGGAGCGAGGCTTGCCCGCGATGGGGCCATCAGCGTTTCATCGCCCGCCCGGCCCGCCGCAAGCCTCAACACGCTATACTCCCGCTCTTTTTTCCGGAGCGACGTCATGTCCCTGCCTAGCCTGCGCCTCAAAGCCAACGCCGACCGTCGCCTGCGAAACGGCCACTTGTGGGTCTACAGCAACGAAATCGATGTAGCGGCGACCCCCTTGCACGCCTTCAAGGCCGGAGACCAGGCGATCCTCGAAGCGGCTGGCGGCAAGACGCTGGGCATCGTTGCCATGAGCCCGAACAACCTGATCTGCGCCCGCCTGCTGTCGCGCGACATCAAGCTGCCATTGGACAAATCGCTGCTGGTGCACCGCCTGAACGTCGCCCTGTCCCTGCGCGACCGTCTGTTCGACAAGCCGTTCTACCGTCTTGTCTACGGTGACTCGGACCTGCTGCCAGGCCTGGTGGTCGACCGTTTCGGCGACATCCTGGTGGTGCAGATCGCTTCGGCGACCATGGAAGCCCATAAAGAAGACGTGATCGCGGCGCTGACTCAAGTGCTCAAGCCGAGCGGCATTCTGTTCAAGAACGACTCCGCGGCCCGTGACGCCGAAGGCCTCAACCGTTACGTCGAAACCGTGTTCGGCCTGGTGCCGGAGTGGGTAGCACTGGAAGAAAACGGCGTGAAATTCGAAGCGCCGGTCATCCAGGGCCAGAAAACCGGCTGGTTCTACGATCACCGCATGAACCGCGCGCGCCTGGCCCCTTACGCCAAAGGCAAACGCGTACTGGACCTGTATAGCTACATCGGCGGCTGGGGCGTGCAAGCGGCGGCTTTCGGCGCCAGTGAAGTGTTCTGCGTCGACGCCTCCGCCTTCGCCCTCGACGGCGTCGAGCGCAACGCCGCGCTGAACGGTTTCGCCGAGAAAATGACCTGCATCGAAGGCGACGTGTTCGAAGCCCTGAAAGAGCTGAAAGCCAGCGAAGAACGTTTCGACGTGATCGTCGCCGATCCTCCGGCGTTCATCAAACGCAAGAAAGACATGAAGAACGGTGAAGGCGCTTATCGTCGCCTGAACGAGCAAGCCATGCGCCTGCTCAGCAAGGACGGCATCCTGGTCAGCGCTTCGTGCTCGATGCACCTGCCCGAAGATGACCTGCAGAACATCCTGCTGACCAGTGCCCGTCACCTGGATCGCAACATCCAGATGCTGGAGCGTGGCGGTCAGGGCCCGGATCATCCGGTTCACCCGGCCATCGCCGAAACCCGCTACATCAAAAGCATTACCTGCCGTCTGCTGCCAAACAGCTGATCAAGCCGGTTTTGAAGGGGGGAGCCAATCGGCTCCCCTTCTGTTATCTGCTATTAAATTCTCTAGCGTCCTACCCTGGCAGCCTTACTGGGCTGCAGGAAGTTTCGCTGTGTTTCTTGCTTTGCCGGATAGAACTTACAAAATTCATTGTTCTGTAGGATCGATCCGACACAATTACTAGAAGCCTCTTACCTAATATCTCCTTGATAAGCCTCCATTACTATCTATGATTGAGTTGTCACCACGAGGTGGCACTCACTTTCAATTACAAGGAGTTCCAACATGAAAGCAATTACTCTGGAAGCTAACAAAATCGCCAACCTGGCTTTTCTGGTTGCTCCAAAAGCCCGCTAAGTAGATAAAGCGCTGGGGAGTGCCGGCTACCCAGCGTTTCCGACGCAGTGTCCAGAGAGAGCGCGATCCACATGTATATAAACCCTCATCTATTCATACTTCCGCGCACGCCCGGTCAAATTGTCTGGGATTACAAGAATCACAAACAATTTGAACTTGACCTTAAGTATTCAACCCGACTCGCCGAACTTATCGACAACCCGAACAACTTCAATGACCAACATACTATTGATGCACAACTTCTAAGTGCAGGCATCGTATCAACGGTAGCGCCCATCACTATTGAATGGGGTTGGGATGAACTGTCGAAGATATTTCATATCGGCACCAAGAACATACCTTGCGATCATGTTCCACAGGATATTCATGAATGGTCGAAACAGTATCTCGACCATTGCACCGAGGTGTTGACCACACCCGCACCGCAGGCCCGGGCCTGCGAACGCTCGGCAGACGCGCTGACGGTCCTGCCAAAACCTTGCAGCCTGCCGCGAGGCTCGCTGGCAGAAGCTCTGATCGAGCGAAAGACCTGTCGCGCCTTCAGCGGTGAAGCCGTTTCCCTGGAGGCAGTCAGCACGCTTTTATACCTGTCTCTTGGCTACCTGCATGAACGTGAAAACGACATCGACGACAGCGTCATCGAAGGCCTCGGCGCACGGCGAAGCAGCCCCTCCGGCGGCGGGCTGAATGCCTGCGAAGGTTTTCTTCTGGTGCAAAACGTCATTGGCCTCGAACCTGGCCTCTATGCCTATCGCCCCGCCGAACACGCGCTGAGCTTCATCAAACCATTGCCTGTTCAGGCTTTGGGGCAGCTGCTTTGCGGCCAACATTTCATCAACAACCTGCCCGTCGGGCTGTTCATCACCAGCCGCTTCGACAAGCTGTGGTGGAAATACGAACACTCGCGCGCCTACCGAATGGCCTACGTCGAGGCCGGTCATATCTCCCAGACGTTTCAATTGGTGGCCACTGCGCTGGGGTTGCACACCTGGTTAACGGGCGCATTGACGGACAATCAGGTCGAAGCACTGCTGGGACTTGAAGACAGCGCGGAGCAGCCGCTGTTTTTTGTCGGCTGTGGCCAGAGCGACGGGCAGGTGATGTGCATGGAGCTAAAAGCGCTGTTGAGCGTCCCGGGGCAGGAACAATGACCGGCGCCCTTAACGCGCCGGCCTACGCCCCCACCTCGTGGGCACAGCGTTTCACCCTGGGCGACTGGAATACCCGAGCCTCGGTAAGAACCAGCGAACACAACTACCGGTTACCTCTGGATCTGGCGCAACAACTGGAAACCCGCCACTGGTTTCCACCAGCCTTTCTGCCTTACCTGAACCACCCGCAGATCAAGGCAGCCGGTAAAACGCTTGCTCATCGCCTGTCCGCCAACCATTTGGTGTATTTCCTCGACTACACCACCTTGCTTGAGCACCGGATCGTCAACCGATCCGTTGAAACCATCATCCACAATGAACTCGGCGTCACCATTGCTCCCCGAATGAAAACGGCCGCGCTGCAGCTCTACACGGACGAGGGTTATCACGCACTGTTTTCCAATCAACTCGCCGAACAAATTGCCGACTGCTACGGCATCACCGATCGACCGGTCATGCCTCACCGGATAGCCCGGTTGAACACCCTCATCGATGGCGCACCGGATAAACACAAAGCGCTGGCCTGGTTTCTCGTCGGGTTCGTTTCGGAGACGATCATTGCCAAGGAATTGCTCGAGGTTTGTCGAGACGAACTGGTGTGCAGCGTTCAGGCAATGCTTAGAGACCACCTCGCCGACGAGGCGCGACACAGCCGTTATTTTTGTGAAGTGTTTCATTACCTGTGGTTGCAACTCAGCAGCGGCCAACGCACGTTCACCGCCAGGTTGCTCCTGGAAATCCTGCTGGTTTTCTTTGAAGCGGATGAACGCTGGCTTGGCGAAAGCCTGCGCAGCACCGGTCTCGGTGAGGCGTTTGTCGTAGAGATACTGCGCGAGCTGACGTCACCGTCCGCCTGCCAGCGCCGTGCTCGATCAGGTGCTGGCGCCACGTTGAACGCATTGAACAAAGCGGGATTCTTCGACTTGCCCGCCAACCGTCAGCTGTTCTCCAGGGCAGGGCTTTTCGATGAGTGAAGGCAAAGCGAGCGTGGGTATAAAAAAACGTCGAGCGGCGGTCATTCTGTTGCTGACGATGGTATTGCTCGGTGTATTTCCACTCGATGTATTGCTGCCTTCCTTCCCGGCGCTGGCTGACCATTTCCGGACCACGCCAGCCGACATCGCCCTCTCCATCAGCCTGTTCGCGATCGGCATCTCGCTGTCTCAACTGCTGATCGGACCGCTCTCGGATGTCATCGGGCGCAAGGGCTTACTGCTGGCGGGCATGGTGGTCTCCATCATTGGCGCACTGGGTTGCGTGATGTCGACCGAGTACGCCTGGTTCCTGATGTTCCGGTTAGTCCAGGCCATCGGCTGTGGCTGTTTTGTTCTCTCGCAGGCGCTGGTTCAGGACCTGTTCGACGGCAAGGAACGCGATCAACTGCGAATTCTCATGGTCACTGCCAGCGGCATCTTCATTTCAGTTTCGCCACTGGCAGGCACCGTGCTGCAACATGCCATGGACTGGCCGGGGAGCTTTATCGCCTTTATCGCGTTGGCCGCCGCGGTGTTCCTCAAGGCCTGTTTCTTTCTTGAAAACCTGCGCCCCGCTACCGCACCCAGCCAAGGCATGTTCCAGTCGTACCGAATGATCTGTGCCGACGCCGGTTTCCTCGGCTATTGGCTGATCGCCGCCATTGCCTTCACCTGCCACTTTTCCTTCATTGTCATCTCGCCGCTGATCTTCATGGAGCAGCTGCAGCTTTCTCCGTACGAATTCTCCCTGACCCTGCTGTTCTACGGCGTGGCCTACCTGTTCGGCGGAGTTATCGCTCGAGTGCTTGCCAACCGGATCGCACCTAACACGCAAATCATTGTGGGTCTTGGCCTGATCTTCCTGTCGGGGATCTTGATGCTCTGGCTATCGGCAACGATGGGGCTTTCGACCCAGACAATACTCATCCCGATGATCGTCTGCACTGCAGGCACAACCATCGCCCGTCCGGTTGCGACGTCCAAAGCCATGGACATATTCCCCGGCAACGCCGGCACTTCGGCCTCGGTCGGCAACACCCTGGTATTTGTCTTCGGTGGACTGGTCAGCGCACTGATCAACTTGAGCGCAAGTCATCTGCAGGTGACGCTTGCCTTCAGTTTTCTCCTGTTGAGCAGCGTGGGGATAGGCCTCAATGCGCTGATCAGCCGACGGCATCAGGCTATGAGTACCGGCTGATACCCGCCAGTCGTCATCCCGCACGCCTCGTCACCGCCAGAACAACGCTTCCTGGCATTCCCTCCTGACGCCAGCCGTGTAGAATCGCGACATTCATCGCCAGTCATCCCCCGGCGGGTTTATGAGCTCAAGCTGAAGCGCGCGGCGATCCCGCAAAGTTATCGGCAACTTCCGGACACACGGCCATTTCTGGGTGTTCCAGACGTCAATAGAAGCTCACTTCCCTTTTGATACCTGATTAGCCGCCCGGAGTGCTTCATGCCTGATTACCGCTCGAAAACATCCACCCACGGCCGCAACATGGCCGGTGCCCGCGCACTTTGGCGCGCCACGGGGATGAAAGATGACGACTTCAAGAAGCCGATCATCGCCATTGCCAACTCCTTCACCCAGTTCGTACCGGGCCATGTCCACCTCAAGGACCTCGGTCAACTGGTTGCCCGCGAGATTGAACGCGCTGGCGGTGTCGCCAAGGAATTCAACACCATCGCCGTGGATGACGGCATCGCCATGGGCCACGACGGCATGCTGTATTCGCTGCCGAGCCGCGAGATCATCGCCGACTCCGTCGAGTACATGGTCAATGCCCACTGCGCCGACGCCATCGTCTGCATCTCCAACTGCGACAAGATCACCCCCGGCATGCTGATGGCCGCCCTGCGCCTGAACATCCCGGTGATCTTCGTTTCCGGCGGCCCGATGGAAGCCGGCAAGACCAAACTCGCCTCCCATGGCCTCGATCTGGTCGACGCCATGGTGATCGCCGCCGACTCCAGCGCGTCCGACGAGAAAGTCGCCGAGTACGAACGCAGCGCTTGCCCGACATGCGGTTCGTGCTCCGGCATGTTCACCGCCAACTCGATGAACTGCCTGGTTGAAGCCCTGGGCCTGGCATTGCCGGGCAACGGTTCGACCCTCGCCACCCACAGTGACCGCGAACAGCTGTTCCTGCAGGCCGGCCGCACCATCGTCGAGCTGTGCAAGCGTTACTACGGCGAGAACGACGAGTCGGTCTTGCCGCGCAACATCGCCAACTTCAAGGCTTTCGAAAACGCCATGACGCTGGACATCGCCATGGGCGGTTCCACCAACACCATCTTGCACTTGCTGGCTGCAGCCCAGGAAGCGGAGATCGATTTCGACCTGCGCGACATCGACCGTCTCTCCCGTCACGTGCCGCAACTGTGCAAAGTCGCGCCGAACATCCAGAAGTACCACATGGAAGACGTGCACCGTGCCGGCGGGATCTTCAGCATCCTCGGCTCGCTGGCCCGTGGCGGCTTGCTGCACACTGAACTGCCGACCGTGCACAGCAAGACCCTGGCCGAAGGCATTGCCAAGTGGGACATCACCCAGACCAACGACGAAGCGGTGCATCACTTCTTCAAGGCCGGTCCTGCGGGCATTCCGACGCAGACCGCGTTCAGCCAGTCGACCCGCTGGGAAACCCTGGATGACGACCGTGAAAACGGCTGCATCCGCAGTGTCGAACACGCTTATTCGAAAGAAGGCGGCCTGGCCGTTCTCTACGGCAACATCGCGCTGGACGGCTGTGTGGTTAAAACCGCCGGCGTCGACGAATCGATCCACGTCTTCGAAGGCAACGCGAAGATCTTCGAAAGCCAGGACAGCGCCGTACGCGGCATCCTCGCTGACGAAGTGAAGGCCGGCGACATCGTGATCATTCGTTACGAAGGCCCGAAAGGCGGCCCGGGCATGCAGGAAATGCTGTACCCGACGTCTTACCTGAAATCCAAAGGCCTGGGCAAAGCTTGCGCCCTGCTCACCGACGGCCGTTTCTCCGGCGGCACCTCAGGCCTGTCCATCGGCCACGCTTCTCCGGAAGCGGCGGCGGGCGGCGCGATTGGTCTGGTGCAGGACGGCGATAAAGTGCTGATCGACATTCCGAACCGCTCGATCAACCTGTTGATCAGCGACGAAGAGATGGCGGGACGCCGTGCCGAGCAGGACCAGAAAGGCTGGAAGCCAGTGGAAAAACGTCCGCGTAAAGTGACCACGGCACTGAAAGCCTACGCCCTGCTGGCGACCAGCGCCGACAAAGGTGCTGTGCGTAACAAGGCAATGCTCGACGGGCTGTAACCCTTAACCGTCGAACAAAAAAATACCCCGCACTTGGCGGGGTATTTTTTTTGCCGATCATTCCCCGCCAAGTGCGGGGCTTTTTTATGATGATGAGATCTCGCTTT
Source organism: Pseudomonas sp. fls2-241-R2A-110 (assembly GCF_030209165.1). NCBI lineage: Bacteria > Pseudomonadati > Pseudomonadota > Gammaproteobacteria > Pseudomonadales > Pseudomonadaceae > Pseudomonas > Pseudomonas sp. fls2-241-R2A-110. Next base: position 289,926 of record NZ_JARVSN010000018.1, read on the forward strand.
AAGGCCCCAGCAGCAGGGATTGCAGATACTCGTAAAGTTCGCCGGCGCTTTTTTTATAACCTTCAGCATTCAGGTGAATCAGATCATTTTGAGCCAGATGCGCTGCCTGCCAGCGCTCAATTGAACAGGCGCCGCCCATGTAACCTTGCCAGTCCCAGAACAAGGCCGCGGCCTTCAGTGCTGCTTGTCTTTGAATTTGAATGATCTGAGCCAGTTTTGCCGGCTGGCGCCCGGCGCATGAGTCAGCGGACCGTTGTTTTATCGAGTCTGCTGGCCCGACCAGCAAGATCACGGTATCAGGCAAGGCGCGTCGCAACAGGGCAAGCTTTTCGCTCAGGTCAGCCTCATAAAGTGTCAGGTCCAGATCGTCATCAAATGCTTCATTACCCCCGTACGCGAGTACCAGCAAGTCCGGGCGCAAGGCTTGCAGCGTGCTTAGCCAGCCGTCTTGCCACTTGTCGAGAATCTTCAACATCGCACCATTAACACCTAGTGCAGAGTACGTGACGCCATTCTCCGTCAAAGACTCGATGTTCCAGCCTCCCAGTTCTACGTCCTGATTCGAGGCTATCATCAGGTCCATCGGCAGGTTTACGGGCTGGATAGCCGGGCTGAAACGCCACTGTCCAGATGTCGGCAACAACTCGACACTGGCAGAGCTCCCTCCAGCACTGGCGGTCAGTCGATTATCGGAGAGCGCACGGTACAGCGCCGAAATTCGATATACGCCGTCATTCGACGCGCGTGATTCGATATGTATCCCTGCCTTCGGGCCCACGGGTAGCGACAGATAACCTCCCAATGGAAACTCGTCGCTGTACTGATTGCGACTGGAAACCAGACGCCATTGCCCATCTACCGTCGACAAAACAATCTGATCGTAACGAGTACCTGGTACAGGCATCGCCGCGATGAAGCCTATGCCGCCGGCGCCGTATTGTTTCTGGAACAGGCGACGCATTTCGCCTGTGAACAAATCGGCAGCCGTGTGAGAGTCGCCCAGTTGCACAATACTGATCGACGTATTGCGCGAGGCCTTTAGTTTGCCCACCAGCTTACTCAAGTTCAGGGTCGCAGCCCCTTGAGGCACACCTGGTGAAATGACGTGATCATTACCCGGCATCAACTCAGCAGCCGCACTCGTGCAAAGCCAGCCAAATCCGCTCAGCGTGGCGATCATCCACGCGATAAAGACCCGGTGTAATCGTCCCATGCCCCGGTTCCTTCGGTCGTCGCCCGAGCGAACTGCCCAGCGCCATATCACCCAGTGATTAACCAATGAATATAGGCAGCAGACCGCTACTGCGCGTCGCTGTTGCGAACAAAAAAAGCCCCGCATTGGCGGGGCCTGTCGCGTCCACACACTGTGCGGGGGCGATTATCGTGGCCTTTATTGAATCTCTTCCGGCTTGACGATCACCCAGTTCTTGTCCGCCGTCACTGGCAACCCTTCCTTGGCTTGGGCTGCCGCGTTTTTGGCCATCATACCGTTCATCTGGGTCATGTATTTGTCTTTGCGGTTGACCCACAAGTGGATGCCGCCCTTGGCCACGTCAACACTGTGGAACAGCATGTAACCGTCGCTGCTCGGGGTATCGCCGCCGACCAATACCGGTTTTTTCCACTCGTCGATGTAGGTCAGGATGGCGGCTTGCTTGCCGGCCATCCAGGTAGCAGGTGTCCACAGGTACGGCGTCAGCTCCAGGCCCAGGTTGGCCTTCTCGTCATATTTGCCCGCGGTGATTTGCTTACGCGCGGTGGTCAGCTCGCCGGTCTTGCGATCCTTGAGCATCGTGCTCACGCCGATCACGTTCTGCGGTTTGACGTTGTAGCCGTACTTCGGATCGGCTGCGACCATGCGCACCAGTTCTTCGGAGGCGGCGGTCATCACGTAGACCTCGATGCCGTTCTCCATCAACTTGTTATAGAGCTCAGCCTGGCCGGTAAAGACTTTCGGCGGGTTGACGTCGAGGGTCTTGACCACATCGCCGTCGTAATACGTGGTGGGCACCGGCTTGCCGGAGGCCATCAACTCATCGACATACCCTTTGAGCTCGGTGAGGGTGAAGCCGGAGAACACTTGGGCGACCCATGGGTAACAGACCATGTCGTCGACTTCGCAGAGGCGATAGTAGTAGCTGAACAAGCTTTCCTTGTGGTCGGCGGTGTCTTTGAACGGGATCAGTTTCAGGGAGGGGTCGAGTTTCTCGCGGGTGATCAGGCCCTTGTTTTCCATGAACGGCAATAACGATTCTTCGAGGTCGTAGCGGTAACTGGTGTTGTCCATGTCAAACACCGCGAAATTACCTTTGTTGGCGTTGGCCGCAATCATCGCGTCCAGTGCCTTGGCCTGATCCGCAGGCCAATGCTTCAAATCCGTGGCGAAAGCCTGACCGGCGAGGCCAAGGCCAAAACTCAATCCCAACGCAGCAGCCAGAAATTTCGGTGCGAACTTCATCGGCATGATTCCCTTATTAAAAGATCCTGATGTAGAGGCATCGACGCTAACAAATAAGTGTGACAGTCCTCGTCTGTCAGCGACCGCTCACGTCCCTATTGCGCCAGCTGCATCCCTGAGAGCGACGCGTGCTTATTCCAAAAACGACGGATTACATACGTTTTTGATATTAATTCATTGCAAATCAAGCTGTTAGGCTTGCCGGTCGCAGTCACCCCGGAAGGTGACTGGCACATGCCCTATCGGAGCTTTCCCATGAATCTGCCGCTGATCCTCAATCTGCTGGTGTTCCTCGCCCTGCTCTTGGGCCTGGCGCAAACCCGTCACACGAACTGGAGCCTGGCGAAAAAAGTCCTGCTCGCACTCGCGTTGGGTGTGGTGTTTGGCGTTGCCCTGCACGGCGTTTACGGCGCTGGCAACCCGGTGCTGAAAGCCTCGATCGGCTGGTTCGATCTGGTGGGCAACGGTTATGTACAGTTGTTGCAAATGATCGTGATCCCGCTGGTGTTCGCCTCGATCCTCAGCGCCGTGGCGCGGCTGCACAACGCGTCGTCGCTGGGCAAGATCAGTTTCCTGACCATTGGCACCTTGTTGTTCACCACTGCCATCGCGGCGCTGATCGGCATCGGCTTGACCAACGTGTTCGGCCTGACCGCTGAAGGCCTGGTGGCCGGCACTCAGGAAATGGCCCGCCTGCAAACCATTCAGACCGACTACGCCGGCAAGGTGGCCGACCTGAATGTGCCGCAGCTGCTGCTGTCGTTCATTCCGCAAAACCCGTTTGCCGACCTCGCTCGCGCCAAGCCGACCTCGATCATCAGCGTGGTGATCTTCGCGGCGTTCCTCGGTGTCACCGCCTTGCAACTGTTGAAAGATGACGTGGAAAAAGGTCAGAAAGTGATCAACGCCATCGACACGCTGCAAGCCTGGGTGATGCGCCTGGTACGCCTGGTGATGAAGCTGACGCCTTACGGCGTATTGGCGTTGATGACCAAAGTGGTCGCCGGTTCCAACCTGCAAGACATCATCAAGCTTGGCAGTTTCGTGGTGGTTTCTTACATCGGCCTGGGCCTGATGTTTGTGGTCCATGGCCTGCTGGTGTCAGCGGCCGGGATCAATCCGCTGCGCTTCTTCCGCAAGATCTGGCCGGTACTGACCTTTGCCTTCACTAGCCGCTCAAGCGCGGCGACGATCCCGCTGAGCATCGAAGCGCAGACCAGTCGCTTGGGCATCCCGCAGTCCATCGCCAGTTTCGCCGCTTCGTTTGGTGCGACCATTGGCCAGAACGGTTGCGCCGGCTTGTACCCGGCCATGTTGGCGGTGATGGTGGCGCCGACCGTGGGCATCAATCCGCTGGACCCATTGTGGATCGCAACGCTGGTGGCGATTGTGACGCTGAGTTCGGCGGGCGTGGCGGGCGTGGGCGGTGGCGCGACCTTTGCGGCGCTGATCGTACTGCCGGCAATGGGCTTGCCGGTTTCATTGGTGGCATTGCTGATTTCGGTAGAGCCGCTGATTGATATGGGTCGCACGGCGTTGAACGTGAGCGGCTCAATCACGGCCGGGGCGATTACCAGCCAGATCATGCAGCAGACCGATAAAGAATTGCTGGATGCGGATGAGCATGCAGAGCTCGCTCACGCTTGACCGGTACTGATCGTTCCCACGCTCCCGCGTGGGAATGCCTCAAGGGACGCTCCGCGTCCAGTGACGCGGAGCGTCACGGGCTGCATTCCCACGCAGAGCGTGGGAACGATCTCAGGTGCGCTCCCACACCTCGAAGTTGTATGCCGGCTTGTCATCTACAGCTGGATTCGGTGTGTTGGACACCAACTTCCACGCCTTCAAATCAAACTCCGGAAACCACGCATCCCCTTCCGGGCTGAGGGCGACGCGCGTCAAATAAAGCCGATCCGCCTGAGCCAATCCCTGCGCATACAACTGCGCCCCGCCAATGAGCATCAACTCATCGACGCCCTGCTCCTTCGCCCAGGCTTCGGCGCGAACTACCGCGGCCTCCAGCGACGGATAAACCTCCGCGCCTTCCAGCACCAGATCCGCCTGACGGCTGACCACGATGTTCAAGCGGCCTGGCAGCGGACGACCGAGGGAATCCCAGGTCTTGCGACCCATGATGATCGGCTTGCCCAGGGTGGTGGCCTTGAAGTATTTGAAGTCCCCCGGCAAGTGCCAGGGCATGCTGTTGTCGACGCCGATCACACGGTTTTCACCGAGGGCTGCGATCAGGCTGAGGGGGAGTGATTTAGTCATGTCGGCGAGGATACCAGAGCCTCCCGTACCCCGATAAGCGCCACAGCGGTTATGCTCACAGCTCAATTGAGCAACGGAATGTCGCGTGACTGAACTGACGCCACTGCAAAACCTCTGGTTGACCGAAACCGTGCGCCTGCGTGAAGAACATGCCGGGCCCCTGGAGGATCTGGAAGCCAACCGACTGGCCCGCAGCGCTGGCGGCGACCTGCCGACACGGATTCAGCATCGGGCCCTGTGGCTGGCTGAACGCGACGGCCTGGCCGCAGCCCTCAAACACTGGTTGCAAGGCGCGCGACTGGCGCTGATCGCCCTGGCAGTGCTCGCTGTGGTCAGCGGCGCCGGCCTGGCGTTTGCCGCGCTGGGCGACGGGCAAACGCCGGTCAATGTGTTCTGGGCCTTGGGCAGTCTGCTCGGGCTGAACCTGATTCTTTTGTTGAGCTGGGCGCTGGGCCTGATGTTCGCTGGCGAACACGGCGACACCCTTGGGCGCTTGTGGTTATGGCTCAGCGAAAAACTCGCCCGCGACGCCAAAGCAGCGCAACTGGCGCCGGCCCTGCTCTTGTTATTACAACGCCAGAAACTCAATCGCTGGGCAATAGGCGTGCTGGTCAACAGCCTGTGGTCGCTGGCGATGCTCAGCGCCCTGGCGATTCTGCTGACGTTGATGGCGACCCGGCGCTACGGTTTCGTCTGGGAAACTACCCTGCTCAGCGCCGACACCTTCGTGGCCATGACCCAAGCCCTCGGCACTCTGCCTTCCATGCTCGGTTTCAACGTCCCGACGGTGGAAATGATCCGCGCCAGCGGCGACACCGCGCTCAATATAGAAAGTGCCCGCCAGGCCTGGGCCACATGGCTGGTCGGTGTGCTGGTGGTTTACGGTGTGTTGCCGCGCCTGCTGCTCGCGCTGTTTTGCCTGTGGCGCTGGATAACCGGGCAAGCCGCCTTGCGCCTGGACCTGAACCTGCCCGGCTATGCCCAATTGCGTGAACGCCTGATGCCCACCAGCGAACGCCTGGGCATCAGCGATGCCGCGCCGGACAACCTTCATCAGATCGAAAGCAGCGCCCGCGAACTGCACAGCGATGGCGCGCTGCTAGTGGCCATCGAGCTGGACAATCAACGCCCGTGGCCGCCGAAACTGCCCAAAAACGTGAACAACGCCGGCATTCTCGACAGTCGTGAATCTCGCCACAAACTCCTCGAACAGCTGAGTCGCTTCCCGCCCGAGCGGTTAGCCATCGCCTGTGATCCACGGCGTTCGCCGGACCGTGGCAGCCTGGCGCTCATTGCCGAACTGGCGCGCAACGCGGCCGCGACGCGAGTCTGGTTGCTGCAAGCGCCCGATGGTGAAGCGCTGGATTCCGAACGTTTGGGCGACTGGCACGTGGCATTGCAACAGCTGAATTTGCCTTTCGCCGACTGTGCGCCGATGAATTGGCTGGAGAGCGGCCATGACTAATCCGTGGAAAGCGCCGTTGAAGCTCGCCGTGGTCGGCCACACCAATGTCGGCAAAACCTCATTGCTGCGCACGTTGACCCGGGATGTCGGGTTCGGCGAAGTGTCCCATCGCCCCAGCACCACGCGCCATGTCGAAGGCGCACGGTTGTCGGTGGACGGCGAGCCCTTGCTCGACCTCTTCGACACGCCGGGCCTGGAGGACGCGATCGCCCTGCTCGACTACCTCGAACGCCTGGAACGTCCCGGCGAACGCCTCGACGGCCCGGCACGCTTGGCGCGTTTCCTTGACGGCAGCGAAGCGCGGCAACGGTTCGAACAGGAAGCCAAGGTGCTGCGACAACTGCTCACCTGCGACGCCGGTCTCTACGTGATCGATGCCCGGGAGCCGGTGCTGGCCAAGTACCGCGACGAACTGGAAGTGTTGGCCAGTTGCGGCAAACCGTTGCTGCCGGTGCTGAATTTCGTGAGCAGTGCCAACCACCGCGAGCCGGACTGGCGTGAAGCGCTCGCGCGTCTGGGCCTGCACGCCTTGGTGCGTTTCGACAGCGTGGCACCGCCAGAAGATGGCGAACGTCGCCTCTATGAAAGCCTCGCGCTGCTGCTGGAAGGTTCACGGGAACAACTGGAGCGCTTGATCGCCGATCAACAGGCCCAGCGCCTGGCCCGGCAGCAAAGTGCGGCGCGACTGATTGCCGAATTATTGATCGATTGCGCGGCGTGCCGGCGTAGTGTGGTCAGCGATGCCGAGCAAGAACAACACGCCATCAGCGAATTGCGCAAAGCCGTTCGACAACGGGAACAACGCTGCGTCGAAGCGCTGCTCAAGCTGTACGGCTTTCGTCAACAGGACGCCGCGGCCAGCGACCTGCCACTGCTCGATGGCCGTTGGGGCGATGACTTGTTCAACCCCGAAACCCTCAAGCAGCTGGGCGTTCGGGTCGGCGGAGGCATCGCGGCCGGTGCGGCAGCCGGCGCTGGCGTCGATTTGCTGGTGGGTGGCCTGACCCTCGGCGCGGCAGCCTTGGCCGGCGCGATTGCTGGCGGCGCCCTGCAAACCGCACGCAGTTATGGCAGTCGGTTGATGGGCAAGATCAAGGGCCAGCGGGAGCTGACCGTTGACGACAGCGTGTTGCGCCTGTTGGCGTTGCGTCAGCGACAGCTTTTGCAGGCACTGAACGCGCGCGGCCATGCCGCGATGGACAGCATCAAGCTCGCCACGCCCCAGGACAAGACCTGGCGCGAAGGCAAGTTGCCCGAAGCGCTGAACAAGGCCCGGGCACATCCGCAGTGGTCGTCGCTGAACAAGCCGTCCAGGTTAAGCCAGGCTGAACGGCAGGAGCAAATCGAGGTGTTGGCGCAACAGCTCTGAGCCTGATTGTGGGAATGAAGCCCGTGACGCTCCGCGTCACTGGACGCAGAGCGTCCCTTGAGGCATTCCCACGCAGAGCGTGGGAACGATCAACCTTGGTGACTGTGGTGTTTGGACTGGCCCCATCGCGAGCAGGCTCGCTCCCACATTAGAACTACGAGCGACGCAAACCCCCTGTGGGAGCGAGCTTGCTCGCGATGGCCGTGACTCGGTATCGAGAGGAACATTACCAGCCGAGCTTCAAAAACTCTCGCGCCAACGACCTGACCCGATGGCGATCGGTGCGATTCGCACGCCCGTCATTGTCGACATCCGAGCTCAACATCAGCTCGAAATCCCCATCGTTATCAAGATCACGAGCCGCTGCCTTGTAGGCAATCGTCGGTCCTTCATGAAAATGCAGTCGTACAGCTTCCGGCGTACCGTCTCCGGTCGTGTTTTCAGCAAAGATCCGCAAATGCCGCTCTTCACTTTCCCCGGCGTTGAACCAGGCACATTTCAAATACGTTTTGCCGAAGGCCTTGAGCCGGTGACGATCAGTCTCCGTTGCCTCGCGCAGTACGTGTTCATCTTCGTGAAACCGAAAATGAAGCGTGTCTGCCTGGCCTTTCCCGCTTACATCCTGTGCGATCACTTTCAAATAACGCATCCATGCGCTCCTGTTCGAAACGTCCAGACTGAGCCCTTGTTGCAGGCGGCTCCATCAACCGTTTCCCTATCCGGTGTGAGACAACTCAGCGCGCCTCGCCAGACAACAGCATGACGGCCTTGCGCTTCAAGATCTCAAGATCAATCACCGGCACCCACATCTCCTTGGCCCGTTCATCCCACTGGCGCATCCGCAGACTGACGGCACACAACGGATCTTTCTCGAACGCCTCGGCCTCGGATTCGGTCATCACTCCACCCTGATATGCCAGCGTGCGGCGACTGGCTTCACTCAAGCGCTCGTAGTACCCGGGCTCCCTGAGTGTCAGATAACGCTTGGCTTGCACGTGATATTCCACCAGCCGCGCCAAGCGTTCACTGAATCCTGCTCGACGCAGGTAATCGGCGCCAAGACGCTCGTGACTGACCACGCCGAAGCCTTCCATGCTCTCGGCGCTCTCGGTGCAGATATGCCCGATGTCGTGGAAAAACGCGGCCAGCACCACTTCATCATCGAAGCCTTCGGCCATCGCCAGTTCGGCGGCCTGGGACATGTGCTCGAGCTGCGACACCGGTTCACCGATGTAATCACTGTCGCCAAAGCGCTCGTACAGTCCGAAGACGTCGGCGATTATTTGTTCATGACGCGCCATCAACCTTCCCCCAACAACTGTGCAATGTTGCGATCAGCCATCGCCGGCCCGACGCTCATGCCGACACCGGTGTGCATCAGCGCCACGCTCACACCCGGCAGCGGACGCAAAAACGAGAACGGTCCCGGGCCCCGTGAACCATAGACGCCCTGCCAGCGCTCGACCACTTGCACCTTGCAGCCCAATGTCTGCTCGGCCAGTTCAAGCAACCAGTTGTCCACTTGCTCGGCATTGAACGGTGACGGATCACTGCCGTAGTGGTGGGAGTCGCCGATGATCAGCTCACCGTGAGGCGTCGGGCTGATCAGCAGGTGGATGCCGTGTTCATGCAGGTGAGGTTCGTCTCGCAAGATGTTTGCCTGCACGGCCGCCGCTTCCGGCAGATCGGCGAAGGCGCCGTAGTGCACGCAACTCAAACCGGTGAGCAACGCGTGTTGCAGATTGAGGTTAATTTTCGGACGGGCCCGGAGCATTTGCAGGCGGCAGATTTGTGGATTGAGCTCGGCGATCGGGTCGGCCAGCAAGGTCTGATAATCGTGGCCGGAGCAGACGATAATCTGCTCGGCGCTGAAGCTGCCGGCGGTGCTGTGCAGGCAGCCCGGCTCGATGTCGCGCACCAGTGTGGAAAAGTGAAACTCGACGCCGAGTTCGCGGCGCAGGAAGTCGATCAGTGCCGGAATCGCTTCGCGCGAATACAGCTGCTGATCGTCCATGCCGTGCAACGCCGCGCGGTGATGGCTGAACTGGCCGCCGTACAAATCGCGCAGCGCGGCACCGCGCAGCAGTTCGACGTTGTAGCTGTGCTCCACGGCGCGGCCATTGCAAAACGCTTGCAGCAGGTGTTCCTCGGCTTCGGTTCGGGCGAACAGGTATGAGCCATTGCGCTTGAGTTGCAGGCCCGCGAGTTGTGCCCATTGGCCCCAGATCTCACGGCTGGCCTTGGCCAGTTCGAGCATAACGCCCGGAGGTTGGCCGGTGACGAGTGCCTGGCCGAAGTTGCGAACCGAGGCGCCCAAGGGTGTCTCGCTGCGCTCGAAAACGCTGACTTTGAGGCCGCGTCTGGCGGCGGCGTAAGCGTGGGACAGGCCCAGGATGCCGGCACCGACGATCAACATGTCGTTGTGTTGTGTCATGGAGTTTTGCCTTGAATTCAAGACCGCTATCGCGAGCAGGCTCGCTCCCACACTTGATTGGGGATAACCCCAAATCTCCATCCGCTGGAGATCCACTGTGGGAGCGGGCTTGCCCGCGATGGGGCCCTGTCAGCCGATGAAGAGCTTACTTGGCGACTACTTTCTCGGACTTGCCGTCATAGCGCTTGCGCCACTCGGTCAGGATCTCGTCGCGGTTTTTCGAGGCCCAGGCAAAGTCGTTCTTGATCAGGCGCTGCTCATAGTCGGCCGGCAATTCGGTCTGCGGCTTGGCAATGCCTGGCTGCGCGAGGACGGCGAAGTTCTCTTTGTAAAGCTCCATCGCCGCCGGGCTGGCCGAGAAGTCAGCGAGTTTTTTCGCGGCGTCTTCATGGGGGGTGCCCTTGATCACAGCCGTTGCTTCGATCTCCCAACCCAGGCCTTCTTTCGGCAGGATGATGTCCAGCGGCGCGCCTTGGCGCTTGAGCTGAACGGCCGGGTATTCAAAGGAAATGCCAATCGGGAATTCACCCGCCGCTGCCAGTTTGCAAGGCTTGGAACCGGAGTGAACGTATTGGCCGATGTTCTGGTGAAGACCGTCCATGTACGCCCAGCCCTGCTTCTCGCCGAAGGTTTGCAGCCAAGCGCTGACGTCGAGGAAACCGGTGCCGGACGAGGCCGGGTTGGGCATGACGATCTTGCCTTTGTACTCAGGCTTGGTCAGGTCCTGCCAACTGACCGGTTTGCTCAGGCCCTGCTTCTCGGCTTCGACCGTGTTGAAGCAGATGGTGGCGGCCCAGACGTCCATCCCGACCCAGGCCGGCGGATTGGCGGCATCGCGGTAGTTGCCGCCGATCTTGCCGAGGTCCTTCGGCGCGTAGCTTTGCAGCATGCCTTGCTGGTCGAGAATCGCCAGGCTCGACGCGGCCAGGCCCCAGACGGCGTCGGCTTGTGGGCGGGCTTTCTCGGCCAGTAGCTTGGCGGTGATGATCCCCGTGGAATCGCGTACCCACTTGATCTCGACGTCAGGGTTGGCCTTTTCGAAGGCATCCTTGTAGGTCTTCAGTTGTTCGGCTTCGAGGGCGGTGTACACCGTCAACTCGGTTTTCGCCGCGAAGGCGTTCAGGCTGAAAGCGGTGAGGACAGCAGCGGCCAGGGCCAGGGGCTTGAACATGATCTTTTCCTGTTTTTGAGTTGAGGGGGTGTACGGAATCAATGACCGGGCGCGGTCTGCCGCCAGGCCTGGGAGCGACGCAGCAAACCGCGCGATGCCCAGGCCAGCAGCAAGGACACGCCCGCCGAGGTGAAGAGAATCAGGGTCGACATCGCCGCCGCGCCGCCGACGTTGCCGGCGTCGTCCATGTTCAGCACCGCCACCGCCGCGAGGATGGTGTCGGGGCTGTAGAGAAAGATCGCCGCCGAGACGGTGGTCATGGCCGAGACGAACAGGTAGCGCACGATGTCCAGCAGCGCTGGCAGGCAGATCGGCACGGTGACGCGCAGGTAATGCCGATACAGCGGCGCCTTGAGCGAAAGCGCGGCGGCTTCGAACTCGGCATCGAGTTGACGTAGCGCGGTGGTGGCTGTCATTTGCGCGGTGGTCAAATAATGCGCAATGGTGCAGACCACCAGTAGCGTCATGGTTCCGTAGAGCACATGCAGCGGGTTGCTGTTGAGGTTGAAGAAGAAGACGTAACCCAGGCCCAGCACCAGACCCGGCACTGCCATCGGTACGAAACTGAGCATGCGCAGCGCCAGGTTCAGCCCGCGCTGGCCCTTGGTTTTTTCCATCAGGTAGGCGCCGGTAAAGATCAGCACGCTGCCGATCAACGCCGTGCACACGGCCATCTTCACGCTGTTGCCGTAGGCCAGCCAACCGCCGCCCGCCGTGTCGTTGAACTGGTAATGGTTGAGCGACAGCGACAGGTTGTACGGCCAGAATTTCACCAGCGAAGAAAACACCGCCATGCCGAACACCAGCAGCAACACCGCGCAGATCAGCAGCACGATGGCCAGGTAGCAACCGTCGCGCAGCTTCGACGGTGCCGGTTGGAAGACTTGCGCCCGGCCGCTCATGGCGTCGCCATGACGCCGGCGCAACCACGCATCGACCCCGAAACTGAACAGTGCCGGCAGCAACAAGACCATGCCGATCAACGCGCCGCGACCAAACTGTTGTTGGCCGACCACGGCTTTGTAGGCTTCCAGCGCCAGGACTTGATAGTCACCACCGACCACCACGGGCACGCCGAAGTCGGTGATGGTCAGGGTGAACACCAGACAGAATGCGGCGAACACGGCCTGACGGGTGGCCGGCCAAGTGATGCTGCGAAAGGCTTTGGCCGGGCTGGCGCCCATGCTTGAGGCAGCATCGAACAGTCGCGCATCCGCCAGGGACAACGCCGACAGCAAAATCATCAAGGCGTGTGGGAAGGTGTAGATCACTTCACCGAGCACAATGCCCCAGAACCCGTAGATGTTGTCCGAGAGCAAACCGCGCAACAGGCCCTGATTACCGAACAGATACACCAGCGCAATGCCCGGCAACATCGACGGCGCCATCAACGGCAATAGCGACATGCCGCGCCAGATGCCCTTGCCGGGGATCAATGTGCGTTGCAGCGCGTAGGCAAACAGGTACGCCAGCGGTACGACGATGGCTGCGACACTGAGGGAAACTTTCAGGCTGTTGCCGAGCAACCAGTGGAAGTTCGCACTGGTCACCAGCTCACGGGCGGCGACCATGCCTCCGCCCTGCCCGGCTTCGGAACTGAAGCCGCGCCAGAAGATCGCCAGCAACGGCATCAACACCGCAACGCCCAGCAGCACCAGCAACAGCACCTTGCCGCCGACCACGAACACCCGGTCGCCAATCTCGGCACGGGAGGTCTGCCGAACCTGCTTGTGCGGTATCGGCAGCGCGATGTTCGCGCTCATCAGGCAAACACCTGCAGGCTGCGTGGCGGCAAGGCGACCATGATCTGCTGCGCGCCCAGACGCGGCATGTCTTGCGGCGCCAATTCCGCCAGCAGTGCATGGCCTGGCAATTGATCGAGCTCGAAGCTCATGCGGCAGCGGTTACCGAGGAACGTAATTTCGCGAACCTTGGCCGGGAACAGGTTCTCTTCATGCACCGGCGGGTTGACGTTGATGGCTTCCGGACGGCAGAACAAACGGCCCGACGCGGTTTTGGCGCTGCCATCGGCCAGGCGCATGTTCATCCCGCCGACCTGTGCATGGCTGTCGCTGCTGCGCCGGAAAGGTAACCAGTTGCCCTGACCCACGAACTCAGCCACAAACGGTGTGGCCGGACGATCATAAATTTCCTGTGGCGTGGCGTATTGCTCGACCTTGCCGTTGTTCATCACGGCGATGCGGTCGGCCATCAGCATGGCCTCGTCCTGATTGTGAGTGACCATCAGGGTGGTGACGCCGAGGTTGCGTTGCAGTTGGCGCAGTTCGGTGCACAGGTGCTCGCGGACCCGGGCGTCGAGGGCGGACATCGGTTCGTCCAGCAGCAACAAGGACGGTGCCGGCGCCAAGGCGCGGGCCAGTGCAACTCGCTGCTGTTGGCCGCCGGACAATTGGCCCGGGTATTTTTTCTCACTGCCGATCAGGCCGACCAGTTCCAGCATTTGACCGACACGCTGACGCACTTCATCGCGACCACTGCCGGCAAGGCCGTAGGCAATGTTCGCTTCGACGGTGAGATTGGGGAACAGCGCGTAGGACTGGAACAGAATGCCGTAGTCACGGGCTTGCGGCGCCAGGTGGGAAACGTCGCGATCACCGAGGTACAACTCGCCGCTGTCCTGTTTTTCCAGACCGGCGATGCACCGCAGCAACGTGGTTTTGCCGCAGCCCGACGGGCCGAGCAGGCACACCAGTTCACCGGCCGCCACGTCGAGGGAAACGTTATCCAGCGCGGTGAACGCGCCAAAGCGTTTCTGCACGCCACGCACCTTCATCGGGGCGCCGGGGTTGGTCAAGGCAGTTGCGATCGAGTGGTTCATGGACAGGCCTCATCAAGCAGATGAAGGCCATCCTAGGGATGTAATGCGTCCGTCATGTGGCAGTGAGGCAAAAACGGCTGATAGTGGTATTCAGGGATTTGGGTTCAGGTCAGGTGGCGCCTGAACTGACGCCATCGCGAGCAAGCTCGCTCCCACAGGGGAACGCATTTCAAAATGTGGGAGCGAGCTTGCTCGCGATGAGGCCAGACAAGGCAACCGAGATATCAGGCAGGCGCCATTTCCTGCGCCACCCCGAGAAACGCCGCTGGCAACCGCGCGCCTTTTCGTTCCTTGAGGCAATACAGATACTCAGGAATCTGCGGCGCATTCTCGAGGGTCAGCACGCGCAATTGCGGGTCGTGAGGCACTTCCTGCCGGGCGATGATGCTGATGCCGATGTTGCGCAGCACCGCTTCACGAATCGATTCACGGCTGCCAATCTCCAGCAGTGGCCCGAAACTCACGCCTGCATTGGCCAGCAATTCCTCGGTCAGGCGCCGGGTGGTGGAGCCCGGCTCCCTCATCAACAACGTGTGCCCGGCCAACGCACTGAGCGGCACATGGTCATGCACCGCCAGCGGATGATTGCGATGCACCGCCAGCACCAGCGGATCACTGCCGAGCACCCGACGAATCAAGCGCGCATCGTCGAGCAATTGCGAAGACGCCGCGACGTCCACGCGGTATTCCTCCAGCGCTTCGAGCACTTGCTGGGAGTTGCCGATTTCCACCGACACTTCCACGTGCGGCAAACGCTCGCGGAAGGTCTTCACCAGATCGAGGATGTAATACGGCGCGGTGGCAGCGATACGTAGCGTGCCCTGGACCTGGCCGCTGTTGCGCAGGAAAAACTCGATGTCGGCTTCCTGTTGCAACAGCGCCTTGACCATCGGCAGCAGCCGCGCGCCTTCGTCGCTGACGCTGAGGCGGCGGCCGCCCCGGTAGAACAGCTCAACCGAGTACTGGCTTTCCAGGTTGCGGATCTGCGTTGTCACGGTGGGTTGGCTCAGACCAAGCTTTTTCGCCGCCAAAGTGATGCTGCCCAGGCGGGCCACCATGTAAAACGCCTTCAGCTCGGCACTCAGCACACCCTTCCCCCATCGTTTATTTGCGCAACAGGCGCAAACCGTTGAACACCACCAACAGGCTCACGCCCATGTCGGCGAACACCGCCATCCACATGGTGGCAATCCCGGCGAAGGTTACCCCAAGAAAGATCACCTTGATGATCAACGCGAGGGCAATGTTCTGTTTGAGGATGCTCGAGGTTTGCCGCGACAGGCGGATGAACGTCGGAATCTTGCGCAGATCATCGTCCATCAGGGCGACATCAGCAGTCTCGATGGCGGTATCGGTGCCCGCGGCAGCCATGGCAAAACCAATCTCGGCCCGGGCCAGCGCTGGCGCATCGTTGATGCCATCGCCGACCATACCGACGTGGTGACCTTGGGCATAAAGCGCTTCGATGGCTTGCAGTTTGTCAGCCGGCAGCAGATCGCCTCTGGCCACATCAATGCCCACTTGCTCGGCAATCGCCTGCGCGGTGTGGACGTTGTCGCCGGTCAGCATCAGGGTTTTGATGCCCAAGTCGTGCAGTTGCCGGATCGCCTCGCGGCTGGACTCCTTCACAGTGTCGGCCACGGCGAACAGCGCCAGCGGGCCAGACTTGTCGAGCAACAACACCACGGACTTGCCCTGTTTCTCCAGCGCAAACAGCTTTTCTTCCAGCGCGGGTGAGCACAGGTTCAGTTCTTCTACCAAGCGGTGGTTGCCGAGGTGGTAGACCTGGCCGTTGATCTCGCCCCGTACACCACGCCCGGCCAGAGCCTCGAAGTTATCCACAACGAGCGGCATGGACTGTTTATCCACAGCCGCGTTGGCGATGGCCAACGACACCGGGTGATCCGAGCGACCGGCCAACGCAGCGGCAATCGCCGGGGCGGTTTCCTCGGCGGTCGGATCAAGTGACAGGTAATCGGTCTGCACCGGTTTGCCGTGGGTGATCGTGCCGGTCTTGTCCAAGGCCAGGTAATCGAGCTTGTAACCGCCCTCCAGATAGACGCCGCCCTTGACCAGAATGCCTTTACGCGCCGCCGCGGCGAGGCCGCTGACGATGGTCACCGGCGTGGAAATCACCAGTGCACATGGGCAGGCGACCACCAGCAACACCAGCGCCCGGTAGATCCAGTCGAACCAGAGGGCGCCCATGAACAACGGCGGGATGACCGCGACAGCCAAGGCCAGGATGAACACCGACGGGGTGTAGATTTTCGAGAACTGATCGACGAAGCGTTGGGTCGGTGCCCGCGCGCCTTGGGCCTGCTCCACCGCGTGGATGATCCGCGCCAGGGTCGAGTTATTGGCCGCAGCGGTCACGGTGTATTCCAATGAACCCGACTGGTTGATGGTGCCCGCGAAGACTTTGTCACCGACGGTTTTCTCCACCGGCAGGCTTTCGCCGGTGATCGGCGCCTGATCGATGGTTGAACTGCCCGACACCACTTCGCCATCCAGGCCAACCCGCTCGCCGGGACGCACTCGCACCCGCGCCCCCAGCTCGATGGTTTTGACGTCTTGAGCGATCCAATTCCCGTCGGCCTGCAGCACCGTGGCCTGTTCCGGCGCCATTTGCATCAGGCCGCCAATGGCGTTGCGTGCCCGGTCCAGCGATTTGGCTTCGATCAACTCGGCCACGGTGAACAGGAACATCACCATCGCCGCTTCGGGCCATTGGCCGATCAGGATCGCACCGGTCACCGCGATGCTCATCAATGCGTTGATGTTCAGGTTGAGGTTCTTGAGCGCGATCCAACCCTTTTTGTAAGTGGTCAGGCCGCCACTGAGGATCGAGATCAGCGCGATGATTGCTACGACCCAGGTCGGCGCCGCGTTAGTGAAGTGGATAACTTCAGCGGCGAGCGCAGCGACACCGGACAGCGCCAGGGGCCACCAGTGTTTTTTCTCAGGAATGGGTGCCGGCGTTTCGGTGCCCTGATCCATCGGCTCGGCGATCATGCCCAGCGACTTGATCGCCTCGATGATTGGCGCCGTGGTCGGCAGGTCGTGGGTGACGCCCAATACCCGGTTGATCAGGTTGAATTCCAGTTGCTGCACACCCGAGAGCTTGCCCAGTTTGTTCTGGATCAGCGTCTGTTCGGTCGGACAGTCCATCGCGTCGATGCGAAAAC
The DNA here is from genome assembly GCF_030209165.1 of Pseudomonas sp. fls2-241-R2A-110. Taxonomy (NCBI): domain Bacteria; kingdom Pseudomonadati; phylum Pseudomonadota; class Gammaproteobacteria; order Pseudomonadales; family Pseudomonadaceae; genus Pseudomonas; species Pseudomonas sp. fls2-241-R2A-110. The sequence continues at coordinate 307,121 of NZ_JARVSN010000018.1, forward strand.
TGCTCAGCCGCGCGCCGGCGGTCGGGGTTTCGCTCAGCAAGACCCGCGACGGTGCTGCCACTTTGGCTGAACAGCAGGCGTCCCCGTGGCCGCCGTGCTCGTGCTTTTGCACAGGCTGCAGCTTGTGGCTGTGATCGTGATCGTGATCGTGATCAGCCTCGGATTTGTGGGTGTGAAGGGAATCGCTCATTGGTCGCGTCCATAAAGGTGCCTGTTGCCAAGTAAAGACCCTGTAGCCACTATAGGGTCAAGCAACCATTTGGAGATTGTCGCGATGAAGATTGGAGAACTGGCCAAACTGACCGACTGCGCTGTCGAAACCATCCGCTATTACGAGCGTGAAAACCTGCTGCCGGAGCCGGCCCGCAGCGATGGCAACTACCGCGTCTACACCCAGGCCCACGCCGAGCGCCTGACCTTTATCCGCAATTGCCGCACCCTCGACATGACGCTCGAGGAAATCCGCAGCCTGCTGGCCCTGCGCGACAGCCCGCAGGATCAGTGCGAAAACGTCAACGCTTTGATCGACGAACACATTCATCACGTCAAGTTGCGGATCGACGGGCTGCTGGCATTGCAGGCGCAATTGCTCGACCTGCGCCAACGCTGTGGCGAAGGGCCGGACATCGATCAATGCGGGATTTTGCAGCGGCTGGAGGTGAGCGGCGGGGTTGTATCGACGGAAGTGGAGCACTCCCATGTAGGCCGCAGCCACGGGCACTAAAACACCGCATGATCGTTCCCACGCTCTGCGTCACAGTGGACGCGGAGCGTCCATGGCGGCATTCCCACGCAGAGCGTGGGAACGATCATCGCGTCAGAGCTTTAGACCGCCATCGGCGCGGTCATTGGCGCGTGGTGCTGATAACCCTCAAGCGAGAAATCGCCCGGTTCGATCAACTCCAGCCACTCCGGCTGATAAACACCGGTCTTGGCGAATTCCGGCACACGATCACTGATCACCAGTTTCGGCATCGGGAACGGCTCACGCTTGAGCTGTTCGTTGAGCATGTCCAAGTGGTTTTCGTAAACGTGGGCATCACCGATGAAATAGGTGAACCAGCGCGGCGTGTAACCGGTCAGGCGACCGATCAGGCTCAGCAGCGCAGCGCCTTCGGTGAGGTTGAACGGCGTGCCAAGGCCCAGGTCGTTGGAGCGGATGTAGAGCGTCAAAGAGATCTCTTTGGTCTCGACATTCGGGTGGAACTGGTAGAGCAAGTGGCACGGCGGCAGGGCCATTTCATCGAGCTGCGCAACGTTCCAGCCGTGGAACAGGATGCGCCGGCTGCCCGGGTCCTTGATGATGGTGTCGACGCACTGGCGAATCTGGTCGATGGCCTTGTACAGCACCACATAGGCCTGACCGTTTTCTTCGCCTTCAGCGATCTGACGATAACCCTGGCTCAGGGTCTGCTCGATGGCGGCTTTATTGCTGACCGGGATCTGTTTGTACGCCGGCCATTTGCGCCATTGCACGCCGTAGATCTCGCCGAGGTCATCCTCGCCCTGACGGAACGGGTTGGCCAGCCACTGGGCGTTTTCGTTGGCGTTCTGATCCCAGACCTTGCAGCCCAGCGCACGGAATTCGGCGGCGTTGTTCACCCCACGCAGGAAACCACACATCTCGCCGATGGCCGACTTGAAGGCCATTTTGCGGGTGGTGATCGCCGGGAAACCTTCCTTAAGGTCATAGCGCAGCATCGCGCCGGGGAAGCTGATGGTGTTTACGCCAGTGCGGTTGGCCTGCTTGGTGCCGTTCTTGATGACGTGGGCGACCAGTTCGAGATATTGCTTCATGAGTTACCTGTGTCCTTGAACCCGGGGCCAACGCCCCGGGATCGAATTTATACTGCCGCCGCTGGGGCCGCCGGTGCGCGGTGATAGGCCAGCCAGATCAGGAACAGCCCGCCGACGATCATCGGAACGCAGAGCACCTGGCCCATGGTCAGCCAGTTCCAGGCCAGATAGCCCAGTTGCGCATCAGGCACGCGGACGAATTCGACGATGAAACGGAAGATGCCGTAAAACAGCGCGAACATCCCGGACACGGCCATGGTTGGTCGCGGCTTGCGCGAGAACAGCCAGAGGATAAGGAACAGCGCCACACCTTCCAGTGCGAATTGATACAACTGCGACGGGTGACGCGGCAACTGCGCCGGATCGCTGAACGGCGGGAAGATCATCGCCCACGGCACATCGGTCGGTTTGCCCCACAACTCGGCATTGATGAAGTTGCCGATACGCCCGGCGCCCAGGCCAATCGGCACCATCGGCGCGACAAAGTCCATCAGCTGGAAGAACGACTTGCCGTTCTTTCTCCCGAACCACAACGCTGCCAGCATCACGCCGATAAACCCGCCATGGAACGACATGCCGCCCTTCCACACTTCAAAAATCAGTGTCGGGTTGGCGAGATAAGCGTGCAGATCGTAGAACAGCACATAACCGAGGCGGCCGCCGACAATGACGCCCATCGACATCCAGAAGACCATGTCGGAAAGCTTTTCCTTGGTCCAGGTCGGGTCGAAGCGGTTGAGCCGGCGTGACGCCAGCAGCCACGCACCGCCAATGCCGATCAGGTACATCAGACCGTACCAGTGGATTTTCAGCGGACCGATGGCCAGGGCCACCGGGTCGATCTGCGGGTAAGGCAGCATTGCGACTCCTTGTTAGAGTTGAAACCTTCAAAATTCCCGGGCGACGCTGTCACGCCAGGATTAAGCCAGGATTGCGGTAGACGTCAGAGCAGAAAGTTCAGGCCCACGCAGAACAGCAAAACGGCGAACAGTCTTTTCAGCAACTTCGGCGACAGCCTGTGGGCCAGTCGCGCGCCAATGCGGGCGAAGAACATGCTGGTCAGGGCAATCCCCAACAACGCCGGCAAATAAATGAAACCGAGACTATGGGCCGGCAGCAATGGATCGTGCCACCCAAGAATCATGAAACTTAACGCACTGGCCAGGGCAATCGGCAGCCCGCAGGCCGATGACGTCGCCACGGCTTGCTGCATCGGCACGCTACGCCAGGTCAGGAACGGCACGGTCAGCGAGCCGCCGCCAATGCCGAAAATCGCCGAGGCCCAGCCAATCACACTGCCGGCCACGGTCAGACCCACTTTACCCGGCACCGTTCGGCTGGCCTTGGGTTTGACATCCAGGGCCAGTTGCGCGGCGATGATCAAGGCGAACACGCCGATGATCTTTTGCAGGTTCGGGCCGGAGATAGCTTGCGCCGTCAGCGCGCCGAAACCGGCACCAATCAGAATACCGACGGTCAGCCAGACAAAAATCGGCCAGCGCACGGCGCCGCGACGATGGTGTTCGCGCACCGCATTGACCGATGTAAAGATAATCGTGGCCAGGGACGTACCAACCGCCAGGTGGGTCAGGATCGATGGATCGAAGCCTTGCAAGGTAAAACTGAACACCAGCACCGGGACAATAATGATCCCGCCGCCAACCCCGAACAGCCCGGCCAGCACACCTGCACAGGCGCCCAGCGCCAGATAGAGCAGAAATTCCATGGCCGTATCCCAAAATTAGTGACGCATGGTAACGGATGCGGGGGCTAAGGCTCCACTGTGTAAGGCGATGGATCGATGAGCGATGTCTGCGTAGAGTGAGCAAAAAACACACAAGGACCACCTTATGTGCCTGATTGTTTTCGCCTGGCGACCGAGTCATGCCCAACCGCTGATCGTCGCGGCCAACCGCGACGAGTTCTATGCCCGTCCCAGCCTGCCGCTGGCGCAATGGCCGCATGCGCCTCATGTCTATGCTGGTCGCGACCTGGAGGCTGGCGGCACTTGGCTCGGCATCGGCGCCAATGGACGCTTCGCGGCGCTGACCAATATTCGCGATCCGCACCAACCGCCGTCACGCAAATCGCGGGGTGAGCTGGTGGCGGGTTTTCTGTTGGGTGACCTGTCGATTGATGACTACTTAAACGACGTTGTCAGGCGTTCGTTGGAATACGCCGGATTTAACCTGCTGATCGGCAACTCCAATGAGTTGTGGCACTTCAATGCCCGGGAGACTGAGGCGGTGATGCTGCCACCGGGCGTCTATGGGTTGTCGAACGCCGGTCTGGATACGCCCTGGCCAAAACTGCTCAGGGCGCGAGCGGCGCTGGAGACAGCGCTGGAAGATCCGCAGCCCCAGGCTTTGTTGGCCTTGCTGAATGATCCGCAGACAGCGCCCTATGCCGATTTGCCGGATACCGGGGTGGGTTTGGCGACTGAGACGTTGTTGTCGAGTGTGTTTATTGCCAGTCCAACTTATGGGACGCGGGCGAGTACGGCGTTAATTGTTCAGGCGGACGGGACGCGGCATATGGTCGAAAGAAGCTTCGGGCCGTACGGCGGGCACTTGGGGGAAGTGGAGATCAGGGTTTAGATCGTTGGTGACTGGACTGGCCCCATCGCGAGCAAGCTCGCTCTCACATTGGTCTCTGGTGTTCACAAATAATGTGTTCACTGAAGATCGATGTGGGAGCGAGCTTGCTCGCGATGGGGCCATCAGCCTTTTAAAGGGGTTTGACCAACGCCGGATTGATCATCCGCGCCAACCCGAGGTTCTTCAGCGCCAGTTGCAGCGAGCTGTGGATAACTTGCGGGTTGTCGATGGTCATCAGCTCCGCCAGCAATTCCTTGGCCTTGCTCAGATTGATCTGACGCAGCATCCACTTCACTTTCGGCAAGTTGGTGGCGTTCATCGACAGGCTGTCGAAACCCATCGCCATCAACAGCACGGCAGCTGCCGGGTCACCGGCCATCTCACCGCAGATACTCACCGGCTTGCCTTCGGCGTGGGCATCGCGCACCACGTTCTGCAACGCCTGAAGCACTGCCGGGTGCAGGTAATCGTAGAGGTCGGCCACTCGCGGGTTGTTGCGGTCCACGGCCAGCAAATACTGGGTGAGGTCGTTGGAACCCACGGACAGGAAGTCCACTTGCCGCGCCAGTTCCTTGGTCTGGTACACCGCCGCCGGAATCTCGATCATCACCCCAATCGGCGGCATCGGCACGTCGGTGCCTTCGTCGCGGACTTCGCCCCAGGCCCGGTGAATCAGGTGCAGGGCTTCTTCGAGTTCGTGAGTGCCGGAGATCATCGGCAGCAGAATCCGCAGGTTGTTCAGGCCTTCGCTGGCCTTGAGCATCGCGCGGGTCTGGACCAGGAAGATCTCCGGGTGGTCGAGGGTGACGCGAATGCCGCGCCAGCCGAGGAACGGGTTGTCTTCCTTGATCGGGAAGTATGACAGCGCCTTGTCACCGCCGATGTCCAGGCTGCGCATGGTCACCGGTTGCGGGTGGAAAGCGGCGAGCTGCTCGCGATAAATCGCCAACTGCTCCTTTTCGCTGGGGAACCGCTGGTTGATCATGAACGGCACTTCGGTGCGGTACAGACCGACGCCTTCGGCACCGCGCTTCTGCGCCCGCGCCACGTCCGCCAGCAGGCCGGTGTTGACCCACAGCGGCATGCGGTGGCCATCGAGGGTCACGCACGGCAGGTCGCGCAGGGTGTCGAGACCGAGCGCCAGTTGTTTCTCTTCTTCCACCACCTCGGCGAATTGCTTGCGCAACACTTCGCTTGGGTTGGTATAGACCTCGCCGCGGGTGCCATCGACGATCAATTCGATCCCATCGACCTTGGCGTACGGCAGGTCGACCAGACCCATCACCGTCGGGATGCCCATCGCCCGGGCGAGTATCGCGACGTGGGAGTTACCCGAGCCGAGGACCGAGACGAGACCGACCAGCGTGCCTTCCGGCACCTCGCCGAGCATTGCCGGCGTCAGCTCTTCGCTGACCAGAATGGTTTTTTCCGGGTAAACCAGATTCTGCTGACGCTCTTCCTGCAGATACGCCAGCAAACGCCGGCCAAGATCCTTGACGTCCGAGGCGCGCTCACGCAGGTAGGCGTCGTCCATCAATTCGAAACGGTTGACGTGCTCAGTGACCACTTGGCGCAACGCACCCTGGGCCCACTGGCCAGTCCTGATCACGGTCGTGACTTCGTTGCCCAGCGCGGCATCGTCGAGCATCATCAAATAGACGTCGAACAAGGCCTGCTCTTCGGGACGCAGCTGCGAGGCCAATTTGGCCGACAACGCTCGCATGTCGGCGCGTACGCCTTCGATGGCGGTCTTGAACAACGCCAGTTCGGCGTCGATGTCGGCAATGGTCTTGTCCGGCACCACGTCCAGATCGGCCGGCGGCAGCATGACCACCGCAGTACCGACCGCCGCACCCGGCGAACCCGGTACGCCGATGAACTTGGCTTCCTGGATGCCTTTGCCCTGACGGCCCAGGCCACGGATCGAACCGGTGGCCTCGGCGTGCGCAATTACACCGGCGAGCTGCGCGCTCATGGTCACGAGGAAGGCTTCTTCACCTTCATCGAACTGGCGGCGTTCCTTTTGCTGAATGACCAACACGCCGACGACGCGGCGGTGGTGAATAATCGGCGCCCCGAGGAAGGAAGCGTAGCGCTCTTCACCGGTCTCGGCGAAGTAACGGTAGCGCGGGTGATCCGCGGCATTTTCGAGGTTCAGGGGTTCTTCACGCGTGCCGACCAGGCCGACCAGACCTTCGTTGGGTGCCATGCTGACTTTGCCGATCGAGCGCTTGTTCAAGCCCTCGGTGGCCATCAGCACGAAGCGGTTGGTCTCAGGGTCAAGCAGGTAGACCGAGCAGACCTGGCTGCCCATGGCCTCTTTGACGCGCAATACAATAATGCCCAACGCCGCCTTGAGATCCTTGGCGGAGTTAACTTCCTGGACGATCTTGCGCAGCGTATTGAGCATGGCTCGGGGTCGAACTCCGTCGTCAGTCGCGCGTTAAAAGGCGCGGGGCAAGCTCTTTGAGAGCGCGTCGATACACCTCGCGCTTGAATGTCACCACCTGGCCCAACGGATACCAATAGCTGACCCAGCGCCAGCCATCGAATTCCGGTTTACCGGTCAAATCCATCCGCACCCGCTGCTCGTTGGAGATCAGGCGCAGGAGAAACCATTTCTGTTTCTGGCCGATGCACAACGGTTGGCTGTGCGTCCTGACCAGACGTTGCGGCAAACGATAGCGCAACCAGCCCCGGGTGCAGGCGAGAATTTCAACATCTTCTCGTTCAAGCCCCACTTCTTCGTTCAACTCGCGGTACAAGGCGTCTTCTGGCGTCTCCTGAGGGTTGATTCCACCCTGTGGAAACTGCCAGGCATCTTGATTGATACGGCGAGCCCATAGCACCTGTCCGGCATCATTCGTGAGAATGATCCCGACATTGGGGCGGAAACCATCGGGGTCGATCACGGCAACAACCTCGCAAACGCATGTCGCCGCATTGTTCCACAAAGGTTGTGAAGGCAGCAACGAGCCGACCGAGCTTATGTGCACTCTTGTGAAAAGTCCGTATTCTGGGCACCTTTCTACAGACTTTTCAGCGAGTAACTGCAATGCGCCTGGCTTTATTCGACTTGGACAACACCCTCCTGGGCGGCGACAGCGACCACGCCTGGGGCGATTACCTGTGTGAGCGAGGCTTTCTCGACGCCGTGGCCTACAAGGCTCGCAATGACGAGTTCTATCAGGATTACCTGGCCGGCAAGCTGGACAACGACGCTTACCTGAACTTCTGCCTGGAGGTCCTCGGCCGCACCGAGATGGCCACGCTGGACCAATGGCACCTGGATTACATGCGCGATTGCATCGAACCGATCGTGCTGCCCAAGGGCATCGAACTGCTGGCCAAACACCGTGAGGCCGGCGACAAACTGGTGATCATCACGGCCACCAACCGCTTTGTGACCGGGCCGATTGCCCAGCGACTGGGCGTCGAAACCTTGATCGCCACGGAATGCGAAATGGTCGATGGCCGTTATACCGGGCGCAGCACCGATGTTCCGTGCTTTCGCGAAGGCAAGGTGACGCGGCTCAATCGCTGGTTGGAAGAGACCGGGCATTCGTTGGAAGACAGTTACTTCTACAGCGACTCGATGAATGATTTGTCACTTCTGGAGGAAGTGGCGAATCCGGTTGCGGTCGATCCTGATCCGAATCTGCGCGCTGAAGCCGAAAAGCGTGGCTGGCCGGTAATTTCGTTGCGCGACTGAAACTGCTATCGCGAGCAGGCTCACTCCTACAGGGGAACGCATTCCAATGTGGGAGTGAGCCTGCTCGCGATTGGGTCGACTCGGTTTCAAGCCTTAAACAGGCTTGGCACCCATCAATCCGGCAATAGCGATAAAGCAGACAAAGCTGAGCAGCGCGAGGGCGAAAGTGAACTTGCCATTACCGCCCTGCGCCTTGCGCAGCTTGTTAAGCCGCACCAGCAGCCAGAACCAGCCCAAGGCCGCCACGGTGTAGAGCACGCTGGACGCCAGCAACCAGGTCTGTCCCAATGGCCAGCCCACCAGGTGCACCATCCACCATCCCGTGACCGGCATGCTCAGCAATGCCAGCCCCATCAGCAGCCAGATAAGCCCTTGCGGCCGCTGCAATGCGCGCGCGGGAGCCGTCGGATCGCCATTACGCCGCGTGCGCCAGACCCAGATCCCCATGCCCAGTGCACACAGCAGCAACACGACCGTCGACACGACGTGAGCCACTTTCAGGGCGGTTAACGTTTCCATTGTTCGATTTCCTTATGGGCTGCCCATCAGCGTAGCCGCTCAGCCGAGAAACAGCTGATAGGCCGGGTTGTCGCTTTCGTCCCAGTACGGGTAGCCGATTTCCTCAAGTGCTGCCGGCACCAGGTGACGCTCATCGTGCGGCACTTGCAGACCCGCGACCACACGACCATCCGCAGCGCCATGGTTGCGGTAGTGGAACATTGAAATGTTCCAGCGCCCGCCCAGCTTGTTGAGGAAGTTGAACAGCGCACCCGGACGCTCCGGGAACTCGAAGCGCAGAATCACTTCATCGACCACGTGGGCCGCACGACCGCCCACCATATGGCGGATGTGCAGTTTGGCCAGTTCGTTGTCGGTCAGGTCCAGCACCGGGAAACCCTGCTCGCCGAGACTGGCGATCAGTGCGCTGCGCGGGTCGGTTTCCGGATGCGTCTGCACGCCAACAAAGATGTGCGCTTCGCTGCCGGTGTTGTAGCGGTAGTTGAATTCGGTGATCTGGCGCTTGCCGATGGCTTCGCAGAACGCCTTGAAACTGCCCGGTTTCTCAGGGATGGTCACCGCAATAATGGCTTCACGGCCCTCGCCCAGCTCGGCGCGCTCGGCGACATGGCGCAAGCGGTCGAAGTTGACGTTGGCGCCCGAGTCGATGGCCACGAAGGTCTGCCCGGTGACACCATTGAGCTCGACGTACTTCTTGATCCCCGCCACGCCCAACGCTCCGGCAGGTTCAGTGATCGAGCGGGTATCGTCGTAGATGTCCTTGATTGCCGCGCAGATCTCGTCAGTGCTGACGGTGATGACATCATCGACATAGTCTTTGCAGATATCGAAGGTGTGCTGACCGATCTGGGCCACCGCAACGCCATCGGCAAAGATACCCACGGTCGGCAGAATCACGCGCTCACCGGCTGCCATGGCGGCTTGCAGGCAGTTGGAGTCATCCGGCTCGACGCCGATGATCTTGATGTCCGGGCGCAGGTATTTCACATACGCCGCGATGCCGGCGATCAGGCCGCCGCCACCGACCGGAACGAAAATCGCGTCCAGACGCCCCGGGTGCTGACGCAGAATTTCCATCGCCACCGTGCCCTGCCCGGCAATGGTATGCGGATCGTCATACGGGTGGATGTAGACGTAGCCTTTTTCGTCGACCAGTTTCAGCGAGTAGGCCAGGGCTTCGGGGAATGAATCCCCGTGCAGCACCACTTTGCCGCCACGGGAGCGCACGCCTTCGACTTTGATTTCCGGGGTGGTCTTGGGCATCACGATGGTGGCTTTCACGCCCAGCACTTTCGCCGCCAGGGCCAGGCCTTGCGCGTGATTGCCCGCCGATGCGGTGACCACGCCGCGTGCGCGCTCTTCATCGCTCAGCTGCGTGAGCTTGTTGTAGGCGCCGCGAATCTTGAACGAGAACACCGGCTGCAAGTCTTCGCGCTTGAGCCAGATACTGTTGCCCAGCCGCTCGGAGAGCTGACGGGCAGTCTGCAATGGGGTTTCTACGGCAACGTCATAAACGCGCGAGGTGAGGATCTTTTTGACGTACTGTTCGAGCATCGGAAAGCATCACTGAGCGGGTTGGGCAGGGCCAACGAGTCTAACCCGCCTTTCGGCCGGGCGACCACACGAATCCAGAGGTTTTAGCCGGGCAAGGGGCTATAATGCCGGCCTTTCCGTTCCCCTTGCCCGCTTCGGAGCCCGCATGACCCAGGATCAACTCAAACAGGCAGTGGCTCAGGCCGCCGTCGACTTCATCCTCCCGAAACTCGACGACAAGAGCATCGTCGGGGTCGGCACCGGCTCCACCGCCAACTGCTTCATCGATGCCCTGGCCCAGCACAAGGGCGCGTTTGATGGCGCCGTCGCCAGCTCCGAAGCCACCGCCGCCCGCCTCAAGGGCCACGGCATTCCGGTGTATGAACTGAACACCGTCAGCGACCTGGAGTTCTACGTCGACGGCGCCGACGAAAGTGACGAGCACTTGCACCTGATCAAGGGCGGCGGCGCAGCCCTGACCCGCGAAAAGATTGTGGCCGCCGTGGCCAAGACTTTCATCTGCATCGCCGACGCCAGCAAACTGGTACCGGTACTCGGCGCGTTCCCGCTGCCGGTCGAAGTGATCCCGATGGCCCGCAGCCACGTGGCCCGCGAACTGGTGAAACTTGGCGGCGACCCGGTTTACCGTGAAGGCGTGCTGACCGACAACGGCAACATCATCCTCGACGTCTTCAACATGCAGATCACCAACCCGGTAGAGCTGGAGAAGCAGATCAACGCCATTGTTGGCGTGGTCACCAACGGCTTGTTCGCGGCACGTCCGGCGGATCTGCTGCTGCTGGGCACCAGCGAAGGCGTGAAAACCCTGCGCGCCCAATAAGTGAAATCGCCTGGATTCATCGGCGAATGAATGACCTGTGGGAGCGGGCTTGCCCGCGATGGCGGCCTATCAGTCATAATCTTTATCGACTGACACGGCCTCATCGCGGGCAAGCCCGCTCCCACAGTGGTTTTGGGGTGTTGCTCAGGGCTGTGCTGGTTTTTTGAAGACGTAGAACAGGTTGGGTTCGCTCACCAGGTACAGGTTGCCGTCGTCGTCCATGGCGATGCCCTCCGCTTGCGGCACTGAGTTTTCCAGCCCTTGACGCCCCTTGCTCAGGGACAGGGTGCTGAGTGGTCGCCCATCGACATCCAGCTCCAGAATCAATCGCGACTCGTCGGACAGCGCCAGTAAATGGCCGCTGCGCTTGTCGTATTGCAGGCTCGACAGGTCTCGCACGAACATTCCGGCATCACGCTTGGGGTTGTTGACCACGTGCACGGCGTAGGATTTCTCCGGGTTGTAATGCGGGAAGCCCTGCACCTCGTAGATCAACATCGGGTCGCGCTCCTTGGCCACAAACAGACGCTTGCCCACCGAGTCGTAAGCCAGGCCTTCGAAGCCCTTGTTGCTGCCCATGTGCACGCCGAGGATCATCTGCTCGGCATCCGCAGCATCGAGGAACGCCGTGTCCTTCTCAAGGTGAATCTTGATCAGCCGTTGCTGGCTCTCGTCGGTGATCACGTAGGTGTCGGCGCTGATGAATTCCACCGCTTCCGGGTCGCCAAAACCAATCAACGCCACGCGCCGCAGGATTTTGCCTTCAAGGGACAGCTCGACCAGCTCTGATTTTTTGTTGGTGACCGTAAACAGGCTTTTACGCACCGGATCAAACGTCAGCGCGGAGACATTATCGTCCAGCCCGTCGATCACCCGCGCGTCAATGTCCACTCGGAATTGATCCAGACCGATGGATTCGCTGCTCTGCGGCTGCCAAAGCGTATTCAGGTTGAACCACGCACGCTCGAACAAGCGCATGTATTGGCCGACCGCAACCAGAGCGATCAGCGTAATCACTGACAGGATCAAAAGGAGGGGTTTGGGACGCGCAAGTCGACGCATTCAGGCGAGCTCGAAAACAAAACGGGCGGATGAAATATCACGCCCGTGTGAACTCAAGCTTAATGGCCAGTGGCTTGCGACCACAACAGCAGGATTGTGGCGATTACTTCTGTTTTTCGAAGCGGTAAAACAGGTTCGGTTCACTCACCATATACAAGTTACCCGCCTCGTCCATGGTCACGCCTTCGGCGCGTGGAATGGTGTTCTTCAGGCCGTTGAAGCCACCCAACAGGGCGATGAAACTGACTTGTTCGCCCTTTTTGTCCAGCTCCATCAACATGTGAGAGTCGGCGGACAGCACCAGCATGTGGCCGGTGCGCGGGTCGATGGCCAGGGCCGACAAGTTGCGCATGTCCAGCGCATGGCTGGCCAGCTTCAGCTTGTCACCGGTAAGGACTCGGCCGTCACCTTTCCAGGCAAACAATGCCGGCGGACGCTCTTCGCCCAGCAGCAGCTGCTGGTTTTGAGAATCCCAGGTGACACCTTCAAAGGCCTTGTTCTGGTCTTTCGAAGGCCCAAGATCGTACTTCGTAAAATTGGCGATGTTCAATTCACGGGTGTCGGCATCGACCTTGACGATAGTAATCAAGTGCGAGCGCTCATCGACAATCGCCAGCAGGCCATTGCCCAGTACGGTAACGCCTTCCGGGTTGCTCCAGCCCACCAAGGGCATTTTGCGCAGCACGTCGCCTTGCAGGGTCAGCTCGACGAGGAACGGGTTCTTGCCCATGACCGAAAACAGAGTCTTGGTCTGTGGATCGTAGGCCAGGTCCGAGGCTTCGTCCTTTTCCATACCCGGCAGCAATTTACCGTCGATCACCGCTCGGTAATCCGGTAGCCAGACACTGGCCTGACGCTCGGCCGGGCTCTTGAATTGCTCTTTCACCCAGAGCACGCCGCGATCATCCCAATGCATCGCAAAGGCGACGCCGTATGCGACGGCCGCCACCAGCAGCCAGATATACCAACGCAAGACGAACCGTGAGCGACGGGCAGTTTTGAAAGTGGGCAGCGGTTGGGTGGCCATTCAGGTTCCGTTCCAGAAATTCAGGCTAAAGGTAATAGCACAAGTGGGCCGGCTGGGAGGCCCGGATCCGCGGAATTATCCAGAGACGATGTGAAAAAAACGGCAAATGGCGGATGACCCTTCCGCCGCTAGACCTGATACCACAAGAAACCAATGTGAGAGCGAGCCCGCTCCCACACAGGGTTTGCGGTGTTTCGGTTAGCGCACGCTGCTGGTGAAGCTGCTGACACCCGGCAATTCCAGCACGATGTCATCACCAACATTCAACGGACCCACGCCCACCGGAGTGCCCGTCAGGATCACATCACCGGCCTGCAGCGAGAAACAGCCGGCCATGTACTGGATCATCGGCACGATCGGGTTGAGCATGTCTTTGCTGTTGCCATCCTGACGCACTTCGCCGTTGATGGTCAGGCGGATACCGATGTCGGTCAGGTCGGCAAAGGTGCTGCCGGCCACGAACGGCGCAATCACTGCCGCACCGTCGAAGGACTTGGCGATTTCCCATGGCAAGCCTTTGGATTTCAGCTCGGCCTGCTTGTCGCGCAGGGTCAGGTCCAGGGCCGGGGCAAAACCGGAAATCGCATCCAGCACTTCTTCACGGCTTGGCTTGGTCGACAAAGGCTTGCCGATCAACACGGCAATTTCCGCTTCGTAATGCACCGAACCGCGCTCGGTCGGAATGCTGAAACTGCCTTCCAGCGGCACCACGCAACTGCCCGGCTTGATGAACAGCAGTGGCTCGGTAGGCACCGGGTTGTCCAGTTCCTTGGCGTGTTCGGCGTAGTTGCGGCCGATGCACACCACTTTCCCCAGCGGGAAATGAATTCGCGTGCCGTCGACATACTGGTGCTGATAGCTCATTGACCGACTCCTGGTTCGTAGCGCTTAAGTTCGAAAGTCAAACAGCGAAAATTTTGCCCGGGTTCATGATGCCATTCGGGTCGAACACCGCCTTGACCGCTTTCATGTACTCGATCTCGACCGGCGAGCGGCTATAGGTCAGGTAATCACGCTTGGTCATGCCCACGCCGTGTTCGGCGGAGATCGAACCGTTGTACTTCTCGACGGTTTCGAACACCCACTTGTTCACGGTGGCGCACTTGGCGAAGAACTCGTCCTTGCTCAGGTTATCCGGCTTGAGGATGTTCAAGTGCAGGTTGCCGTCGCCGATGTGACCGAACCAGACGATTTCGAAGTCTGGGTAGTGTTCACCGACGATCGCGTCGATTTCCTTCAGGAACGCCGGGACTTTCGATACGGTGACCGAAATGTCGTTCTTGTACGGCGTCCAGTGCGAAATGGTTTCGGAAATATATTCGCGCAGCTTCCACAGGTTCTGCAGTTGGGTTTCGCTCTGACTCATCACGCCGTCCAGCACCCAGCCCTGCTCGACGCAGTGTTCGAAGGTTTCCAGGGCGTGGTTGGCCACTTCTTCGGTGGTCGCTTCGAATTCCAGCAGCGCGTAGAACGGGCAGCCGGTTTCGAATGGCGCTGGCACGTCACCGCGCGCCATGACCTTGGCCAAGGCCTTGTCGGAGAAGAATTCGAAGGCGGTCAGGTCGAGCTTGCTCTGGAAGGCGTGCAGAACCGGCATGATCGAGTCGAAATCGGTGGTGCCGAGCACCATCGCGGTGAGGTTTTTCGGGGCACGGTCCAGGCGCATGGTCGCTTCGACCACAAAACCGAGGGTGCCTTCAGCGCCGATGAACAGCTGACGCATGTCGTAGCCGGTGGCGTTCTTGATCAGGTCGCGGTTCAGCTCAAGCAGATCGCCCTTGCCGGTGACGACCTTCATGCCAGCCACCCAGTTGCGGGTCATGCCGTAGCGAATCACCTTGATCCCGCCGGCATTGGTGCCGATATTGCCGCCAATCTGGCTGGAACCCGCCGAAGCGAAGTCCACCGGGTAATACAGGCCTTTCTCTTCGGCGACGTTCTGCAAGTGTTCGGTGACCACGCCAGGCTGGCAGACCGCGGTGCGGTCGGTCATGTTCACTTCGAGAATCTGGTTCATGTAGTCGAAGGACACAACGACTTCGCCATTGGCGGCGACCGCTGCGGCGGAAAGCCCGGTGCGACCACCGGATGGCACCAGCGCCACCTTGTGTTCATTGGCCCAGCGCACAATGGCCTGGACCTGCTCGGTAGTCTTGGGGAACACAATGGCGGTCGGGGCCGGGGCGAAATGCTTGGTCCAATCCTTACCGTAAGCATTCAGGGAGTCGGCATCGGTCAGCACCTTGCCAGGCTCAACCAGGGTCTTCAGCTCTTCAATCAAGGCAGGATTGGTCATCGACAGAACTCTCGAACAATTCATGGTCATCCTGAGAACGCTTCACGTCGCAGGAATGAGTGTTTAGCGGGGTGCATATGCTAGCATACCGACCCCGCAGCATAGTGCCCAACGGCCTTCTGCGGCGACGGCATTCTTGCCGTCCGGGTCAGCGTCTGCTGGCTTCCTGCCATTTTTCTCCGGGATACAGGTTTACGCAGATGAGCAAGACTTCTCTCGATAAGAGCAAGATCAAGTTCCTTCTTCTCGAAGGCGTCCACCAATCGGCTGTCGACGTCCTCAAGGCGGCGGGCTACACCAGCATCGAGTACCTTACAGGTTCTCTGCCGGAAGCCCAGCTCAAGGAAAAGATCGCTGATGCGCACTTCATCGGCATTCGCTCCCGTACTCAACTGACCGAAGAGATCTTCGATCACGCGAAGAAACTGGTCGCTGTCGGCTGTTTCTGCATCGGTACCAACCAGGTCGACCTGAACGCTGCTCGCGAACGCGGTATCGCGGTATTCAACGCGCCGTACTCCAACACTCGCTCCGTTGCCGAGCTGGTGCTGGCCGAAGCGATCCTGTTGCTGCGCGGCATCCCTGAGAAGAACGCTTCCTGCCACCGTGGCGGCTGGATCAAGAGCGCTGCCAACTCCTTCGAAATCCGCGGCAAGAAGCTGGGCATCGTCGGTTACGGTTCGATCGGTACTCAATTGTCGGTCCTGGCTGAAGGCCTGGGCATGCAGGTGTACTTCTACGACACCGTGACCAAGCTGCCACTGGGTAACGCCACCCAGGTCGGCAACCTGCACGAACTGCTGGGCATGTCCGACATCGTCACCCTGCACGTTCCGGAAACCGCGGCGACCCAGTGGATGATCGGCGAGAAGGAAATCCGCGCCATCAAGAAGGGCGGCATCCTGATCAATGCTGCGCGCGGCACCGTGGTCGAGCTGCAAGCCCTGGCGGACGCGATCAAGGACAAGCACCTGATCGGCGCGGCCATCGACGTGTTCCCGGTGGAGCCTCGCTCCAACGACGAAGAGTTCGAAAGCCCGCTGCGTGGCCTGGACAACGTGATCCTGACCCCGCACATCGGCGGCTCCACCGCTGAGGCGCAAGCCAACATCGGTCTGGAAGTGGCGGAAAAACTGGTCAAGTACAGCGACAACGGTACGTCGGTATCGTCGGTTAACTTCCCGGAAGTGGCCCTGCCGGCTCACCCTGGCAAGCACCGTTTGCTGCACATCCACGAAAACATCCCGGGTGTGATGAGCGAGATCAACAAGGTCTTCGCCGAAAACGGCATCAACATCTCCGGTCAGTTCCTGCAGACCAACGAGAAAGTCGGCTATGTGGTAATCGACGTCGACGCTGAGTACTCGGAAATGGCGCAAGAGAAGCTGCAGCACATCAACGGCACCATCCGTTGCCGCGTTCTGTTCTGATAGCGACTTGAGCGACAAAAAAAGGGAGCCTTAGGGCTCCCTTTTTCATGCACTTGTCCCGAACAATCGTAAACCTATCTCTAAACTAGACAGAATCCAATCACCAACATCAGGAAGCCGGACGTCCTCGAAACAATAGATATTGTTTATCGCCCCCTAAAGTCGACAGACGCTTCGCAATATCAATCAAAAGTATATTTTCCCTCTAGCATGAATGCCGGCTCTCTCCAGTTGATGCCCCTGACAATTCCGGTGCCATTAGATTTTATAAAGCCCGCGTCACACATTTCCCAGACGATTTTCAATAGCCCCATATTATCCGCCACATGCGCCCAATTAGCCTGGTTGTAGAGACCATCAAGCCGAGGAAAAGAGATGCCCAATTCATTCTTGGTAAGAAATAGAATTACCTCTTCAGGCTTCTCGTTGAGAACAGCTTTTTCTATAACGCTCATTATTATATTCCTCCCAGTTGTTCGTACTCTCTATCCGCTTGCTTTCTGTGCGCCTCTAAAGCTTCAAGCGTATAGAGCAACTCGAAACTATCTTTTAGTTTGTAATCCTCCAGTGTCGCTGCGTGGGTGTTATTCCAAATGGCACCTTCATCATTCGGATTTACACCGTCAGCCACCCCTAATGTTCTGAAACGTTCAAGCTCTCTCAACTCATGAGTATAGAAACGTTTGTCCATGGACGTGACTACCAATTTACCTTGGTGAATTTTTTCCAAGCGATCAATCATGATGGCATTGGCATCCGAAGGACCGAATCGGCCCGTATGCACTTTCACTAGGTCGATACCCGCTTGAGTTACGGTCGCACTCGTCCAATCGAGATCCAGAATTGGACCTCCCGCTTTGGCAGGATTGAAAAGTCGGCCGCTGTACTTCCCTCTCGTGGTAGCCCCTTCATAAGGGCTATTGAAAACAACATAAATCGGCGGCAAGCCGCTGTTGATCGGGAAGCAATAAATACAATCCCTGAAATCCGGTAACTCGGACGCAGGCAATGGTTCCGGCTGCACGAGTAGTGGCAACAGCTCAACACCCGTGTAACGCGGCACTTCCACGGGCCTGGCAGGTGAAGTTGTCGAACTGTTACCCCAGTGGATAATTGGAAAACTGAGGGTGATGGGCGGTGTGTCGGCGGAGGTGAAACTGTAGCTGTTCGTCTTCAGGTCGAACTCCAGCGCTCGAACTGGTACCGCTGGCGAAACGCTTCCTCCCTTCGGTGTTGCAACGAGCGTGTATTGGCCAAGGTCACCATAAATCCGATAGGGAAGATCAATGGTTCCTTCGACAGCGGCGATTTCGTTCAGGTTAGTCGGTGCACCTGGCAAGACTGCACTACCCGATAATTTGAGAACCGTTTGAGGATATCGCTCGCCGTTACCCAGAGCCGGTGAATAGAGCAAAGTGCCGATCCCGATCGCCGTCGCTCGACTGAGAAGTGCTTCTCCCAAACCTGTCAACAACAGAGTGCCTTTACGGATCGCGGCCTCGAAGGTCCAACCGTCCGTGTTTTGGAGAGTGGCGGCACCCGCCACAGTTACCACCTGTGCGGATTGACTAAAGGTTAAATTGAAGCTGTAGGCAGTTTCACCTCTAGCCAAAGCAGAATGGATCGCAGCATCTATTGCTGGCGAAGCGTCCTCTAAAATGGAAACAGCTTCGGCAAGGATTCGTTTAACGTAGGCGGCTGTCAGCGATCTCAGAAAATTTTCGTAATAGCCTCGGCGTTCTTCCTCGTCTTCTGCCGTATCCAAACTAGCGGCGAATGCCTCGGCATTTTCCATACTGCCCAATGACAATAAATCTACGCCAGCAAATATATTCGCCTCATACCAACTTCTATTCATTTTGATTTGTTGCAGAAGCTCGACAACAACCACTTTCTTTTTTAAAGTACCCTCCAGATCATTAAATGGATGGGTGTCAACAGCTGAACTTAAGCGCTCCTCTATTTCACTTCGCACACTCGCCGTGCTATTCGAAAAAACGCTTCCTATCTGATCTTGCACCGAGTGCCCTATGGCTACCAACTTTGAGTATGCGTCGCGCTCTCTATCGATAGTTTCAATACGGTAAGCCACAGTGACTTCCGGGAGAGTTCCGTCCCAGTTTAGAGCGCTGTCTAAACCTGAAATATATCCTGGATATTTTTTGTCTTCATTGAGCAAATCGCCCGACGATTTCAAAGGCGGAGGAAAAGTGATAGATTTTTGCATGCAGCATCCCTTGCAATAAATTGAATTCCCTTTGGTAAAAACACCTAAGTTATGCCGCAACAACGGCACCCTATCAACAGTAAAATTTTTACTGCATATTCCGTGATTAAAAATTACGTAAAACTCAATACAACTACTATCTATAGTAAAAAGTCTTACATCAAAAAATCCGATTTCCGGCAGAAATTCTTTGGTGGATTCTGCAGACCAACTAGAAAGTCGGCTATGTGGTAATCGACGTCGACGCCGAGTACTCGGAAATGGCGCAAGAGAAGCTGCAGCACATCATCGGCACCATCCGTTGCCGTGTGTTGTTCTGATAGCGGCTTGAGCGACAAAAAAAAGGAGCCCTTCGGGGCTCCTTTTTCATAGGCGCTACACTGTCACTTAACGTTGACGGTGATCTGCTTCGACACGATTGGCGGATCGAACGGCATGTGGCCGCTGTCGCCCAACTCCAGCTGCAAGGTGTGCTTGCCCGGCGTCAATTTGATTTCAGCCTGGGTCTGCGCCTTGCCGAAGTGCATGTGGTTGGCATCATTCGGAATCGGCGCGCCGGCGGCAGGCAGCTTGTCGACATCGATCAGCAGGTGGTGGTGACCGGTGTTCTTGGTCACGTCGCCGGCCGGAGCCAGCGCGATATCCTTGACGCCGAATTTGACGGTGAAGGTTTCCGAGACCGTGGCGCCGTCTGCGGGAGATACGATGAACACCTCTGCACCCTTGGGGGCAGGCGTAGCCGCCGTCGCCAGCATCGAAGCACTCAGCAATAGCCCGGCGAATGCTGCTCGTGACATAAACGTTTTCATTCTCTTCTCCAGTTTTTCCGTAAAATCGGCGTGGCCATGACAACTTCACGGCCATTTGTTGTCGAAGGCACTCGACAACCATAGCAAAGCGAGCCTGACTCAGAGCATCGCAATAAATGTATTCAAAGGAGTGACCATGCGCCTTTTGCCTGGCCTGATCTGCCTGCTACCCCTTTTGAGCCCTCTGGCTCATGCCGAACTGATTGACGATATAAATGACCGTGGCGAGCTGCGCATTGCCCTTGAGGCTAATACACCGCCGTTCAATTTCAAGGACGACGGCAAACTCACAGGCTTCGAAGTCGAACTGGGCCAAATGCTGGCCAGTGAACTGGATGTGCGAACGGACTTCGTCGTGACTGACTCCAGCGACCTGTTGTCCGGAGTTGAAACCGGCAAGTACGACATCGCCATCAACCACATAGAAATGACCCCGGATTTGAAGGATCGTTTCGACTTCACCGAACCTTACATTCGCACCCATGCGCAATTGATCGCGCAGAAAGACGACACACCGCGTTCAATCCTGCTGGTGCAGTCGCTGACGGAAGAAAAACCCAAAGTCGCCCCGGCCGTGAGCCTGGCGATTCCGTTTCAGAAGGGTAACCCGGCGTTCCACGCCAGCCTGGAAAACGCCTTGCAGCGGATCAAGACGGATGGGCGACTGCAGAAGCTGGAGAAGAAATGGTTTGGTGCGCAGGCGAGCGAAGAGTCCAAACCATAAGACGCTGTAAATCTAATGTGGGAGCGGGCTTGCTCGCGAATGCGGTGTGTCAGTTGATAGAGATGTCGACTGACACACCGCATTCGCGAGCAAGCCCGCTCCCACAGGGGTTCTATGCAGGACGTCAGGTCAGGGTTGCCAAGGCAGCAGCCGCTTCGGCCAGCTCCAGCTCACTGAACACTTGAACGCCATGGCGCCTGAGCAACGCCGCCGTTACCCCTTCGCCACGGACCTTCACGCCGCTGAACGTCCCGTCATACGTGAACAGATTCCCGCAAGACGGGCTGTTGGCCTTGAGCACCGCAATGCGGATGCCGTGCTTTTGCACCAACTCCAACGCCTGATAAGCGCCCGACAAAAACGCCGCACTGACATCCTCGCCCTCGGTCGTGATCACTGACGCCTGGCCATCGAGCACCTCACCGCCCTGCCCGCCCGGGATTTCGGCCGCCGCTCTGGGCGTCGGCAAGCCTCCAGCGACTTCCGGGCACAACGGCACGACGCGACCTTCGTCGAGCCACTGTTGAAGCTGATCAAACGGCCCGCTCGCCCCGCCGTCGTAACGTACGCGGTGGCCCAACAGGCAGCGGCTTACCAGAATTTTCTGCATGCTCAGAACGGCTCGTTACCACGGCGCCGGAACCAGCCCGTCAATGACAGGCGATCCCGGGTCGCGGGCAGGACTTCATGGGGCACCTCACCCGACAGAAACACCACCAGGCATCCGCCAGTGGGCACCACATCGTGCTCGACGCCGCCCTCCAGGTACATGCGCAGCTGACCACCGTGCTCGGGCAACCAGGCATCATTGAGGTAGATCACCGCTGACACCATGCGCCGATCGTCATCGCGAAAACGGTCGACATGCTTGAGGTAGAAGGCGCCGGGCGGATACAGCGCGAAATGGCTTTCAAAGTCTTCCAGGCCCAGGAACAACCCGCGATTCATCGCCTCGCGCAGACTGTCCATCAAGCTCAGATAACGGTCGCAGGCTTCAGCCTCGCCGGGTTCAAGCCATTGAATATGGTCGCCACGAATCCCCTCGCGAATTTCCGACGTCGGCCCGCGCCCGACCGCTGCAGGGGCCAACTCGCCTTCGGCAGCACGTTTACGGCACTCAGCCGCCAACACTCGGGTCAGATCCAGAGGCAGGAAGATATTCTGCTGCGACCAGCCGCGTTCGGCCAAGTCGTCGACGATACGTAACAGCAGCGGTTGATCAGAGGATATTTGCATGGCGCGCATAGTATTCCTGTGCCTGCAAATCCGACAGAGCCGCGCAGCGGAGGATTTATCGGATTACTGATACGAATTCTCGACAAGTACGAAAGCCGCACGGAGAATAGTCGCCTGCTGACAGGAGTCCCTATGCGCCGTTTGCTTTTTTCACTGCTGATACTCTGTGCTTTGCCCGCATGGGCAGACGGCCACGACCAGTTGTACAAGGTCGCCGGTTGGCCAGATCAGCGCGCGCATTTCAACGACGCGCTCTCGGCGGCGCAGCAGCGCTACCAGAACAGCCTGCCACCGGCGGTGTTTCAGGCCCTGGTCAACAACAGCAATCAGCGTTTCGCTCCTCAGGCGGTGGATCAACGCGCCGAAGCACAACTGCGCAAAAGCCTCACCGATCCGAATCCCGCACTGACCTTCTTTCAATCCCCCTTGGGCAAAAAAATCGTCGCCGCCGAACTGCTGGCGACCCGTCGCGATCAGCTGGCGAAAAATGCCAAGGGGTTACCCAAGATTCAAGCCAGTGACAGCCGCACGCTGATCATCGGCCATCTGGCCCAGGCCCTGCCCGCCCGCGAGGCCGGTGCAGAAGTCAGCCTGGCGATTGCTGGCGTCGCAGCGGACAGCCTCAGTTCGATGATTCCCGGTTTGCTCGGCAATGGTCAGGCGCAAGGCATGCTCAATGGTCAGCGCCAGCGCTTGATGGACCAGATCGGCGCTGACTTGAACAACACGCTGCTGTATGTCTATCGCGATCTGTCGGATGAAGAACTGGAAGAGTTCGCCACGTTTGCCGAGTCCGCCGAGGGCAAGGCTTATTATCAGGCAGCGTTGGCGGCGATTCGGGCGGGGCTGGCGGTGGGGCAGGAGACGTCGAGTCTTTCCCAGTAATCTTTGGCGCCTGATAAATCGCTATCGCGAGCAAGCTCGCTCCCACAGTTGACCGAGTTGTCCAGACGTACTCGGTCTAATGTGGGAGCGAGCTTGCTCGCGATGAGGCCCTGACAGTCGCTAAAGATTCCGCCCTTTGATCCGCTTGCTCAGAAACCCGAAATACTCCTCCCGCAACGCCAGCGTCTCGTTCGCCAAATGATGCCGCGCCTCAGGCAGCATCAGCACCTGCGGCCGATCAAACTTGGCCTTCAACACCTCAAGGTTGTGCTCCCAATCCACCGTCATGTCCGATTGCCCCTGCACGATCAGTGGCCGGCGCGGACTGTTTGGCGCGGCCTCGATGCGTTTGATCCACCGCGCCAGCGCACCGACCCAGGCAGTCGGCAACCTTAGTGGTTGCAACGGATCGGCTTGCAGGAAAGGCAAGAAGTCAGGGTCGTTGGAGTTCTCGCTGAAGCGTCGGGCGATCGCTTTGACGAAGGGTTTGAGCAGGTAATAGCTGAGCTGCGACCAGCCCCAGGCGCGTGGCCGAACCAGTGGCGAGAGCAAAATCAGCTGCCCCTGGGCCGGACTGCTCGCTCCTTGATTCAGCACATGATCGATCACGATCGCCCCGCCGGTACTTTGCCCGCACAAGTGCCACGGCTGCGGCAAATCGAGGGCCACGGCGTCGGCGAACAACCCTTGCAGGGTGTGCTGATACTCGGCGAAATCCTTGATGCTGGCCCGCTCGCCACTGGACAAACCATGGCCTGGCAAGTCGCAGGCAATCACCGCAAAGCCTTGATCAAGTGCCCACTCGATCACATGCCGATAGAGCCCGGTGTGATCGTAAAAGCCGTGGAACAGAAACAGCGTCGCTTTCGCTCGCTCGGGCCACCAGACCTGGCTGACCACCTGATAGCCATCGACCTCGAAACGCCCAAGCCCCCGACGCAGCGTTCGCCCGGCGAATTCGAGCCCGTAGAAACGCTGGTACACCAGGGCTTCTGCCGAAAGCGGCTGCCACTCGGCCAATGGCCTCAAGCTGGCGCGCAGATGATCGGGGTCGAAAGTGGCAGGCATGTACTATTCCAGACGCTAAACAGACTTTATGGGCCTGCGATATTCATCTGTCGCGGCAAGCATGGCAAGCTAGCCGACCTTCGAGGATTGAAACCCATGCGCCCGGCCTTTCGCACCACACTGCTTGCCAGCCTGCTCGCCCTCGTGTGTGCCGGCGTATTGTGGGCTGCGTATGACTGGTTCCAGGGTCGCTACCTGCGCGCGTTCAGCTCACACACCGCCGTCTTCTCTGGCGATCCGCTGCGCCTGCCCGACGACCTCGCCGGCCCCGGCCCCATCCGCCTGGTGCATTTCTGGGACCCTGCCTGCCCGTGCAATGTCGGCAACCAACAACACCTGACCGAACTGGTTGAGCAGTATGCGTCGCGCGGCGTCGAGTTTTATTCGGTACAAAAGCCCGGCAGTCATGGTCAGTTGCCCAGCACCCTGAGCCGCCTGAAACCCATCACCGTGCTCCCGGGCTCCGAACAGATCCCCGCCAGCCCTGCGGTGGCGATCTGGGACCGCAGCGGCAAACTGGCGTATTTCGGCCCGTACAGCGAAGGCCTGACCTGCAATTCGAACAACAGCTTTATCGAACCCATTCTGCAAGCACTGAGCGAAGGTCGCGCGGTGGGCGCCACCCATACGCTGGCCGTCGGTTGCTACTGCCCTTGGCAAGCGGATGTGAAGTAAGGCATTCCTGACTTTTCCAGGACCGCGATGCCCGGCACAGGAGGTCTGTGCTACATGTTGCTGCCCGCGAGGGCGGCAATCCCGAAGAACAAGGAGTCTCCATGAAACGCGTCCTGACCGTACTTGTATTGCTGATCGTCACGCTCGTCATCGGGGTTGGCGGGTACGTGTACATCAAGCAGCCGACGCGCCAGGGCCAAGTGGAACTTCAGCGCCTGCAAGGTTCGGTAACGGTGCGCTACGACGAGCGCGGCGTGCCGCACATCCGCGCCGAAAACGAAACCGATCTTTACCGCACACTCGGCTATGTGCAGGCCCAGGACCGGCTGTTCCAGATGGAAGCCATGCGCCGCCTCGCCCGGGGCGAACTGGCCGAAGTGCTCGGCCCGAAACTGCTGGACACCGACAAACTGTTCCGCAGCCTGCGCATTCGTGAACGCGCCGAAAGCTACGTGGCCGCCCTGGATCATCAGTCACCGGCGTGGAAGGCGCTGGAAGCCTATCTGGATGGCATCAATCAATATCAGGACACTCACGCAGCGCCCATCGAGTTCGATGTGCTGGGCATCCACAAGCGTCCTTTCACGGCGCAAGACAGCATCAGTGTTGCCGGCTACATGGCTTACAGCTTTGCCGCAGCGTTTCGCACCGAACCGTTATTGACCTACGTGCGCGATCAACTGGGCGCCGAGTACCTGAACATTTTTGACCTCGACTGGCAGCCCAAAGGAGTGCTGGCCAAGACCCGTCCAACTACCGCCCCCGCGCTTGCCGCCGGTGACTGGAAAGACCTGAACGCCCTCGCCCGCCTGAGTGAACAGGCCCTGGCCGAAAACGGCTTGCCGCAATTCGAGGGCAGCAACGCCTGGGTGATTTCCGGTAACCGCAGCAAAAGCGGCAAGCCGCTGCTGGCCGGTGATCCGCACATTCGCTTCTCGGTGCCGTCGGTGTGGTACGAAGCGCAATTGTCGGCACCGGGCTTTGAGCTATACGGACATCACCAGGCGCTGGTGCCGTTCGCCTTTCTCGGCCACAACCTGGATTTCGGCTGGAGCCTGACCATGTTCCAGAACGATGACCTCGACCTGATTGCCGAGAAGATCAACCCGGACAACCCGAACCAGGTCTGGTATCGCGGCAATTGGGTGGACATGGTCAACACCGAGCAACAGATCGCAGTGAAAGGTCAGGCGCCGGTCACGCTGACGCTGCGCCAGTCACCCCACGGCCCGATCATCAATGATGTACTCGGCACTGCCGCCGGCAAGACACCGATCGCCATGTGGTGGGCGTTCCTTGAAACACCCAACCCGATCCTCGATGGCTTCTACCAGCTCAACCGCGCCGACACCCTGGCCAAGGCGCGCGCCGCAGCGGCCAAGGTTCAGGCGCCGGGGTTGAACATCGTCTATGCCAACGCCAAGGGCGATATTGGCTGGTGGGCCTCGGCGCTGCTGCCCAAGCGTGCGGCTGGAGTGAAGCCCGGTTTCATCCTCGATGGCAGCACCAATCAGGCGGACAAGGAAGGTTTCTACCCGTTCAGCGCCAACCCCCAGGAAGAAAACCCGGCGCGTGGCTATATCGTTTCGGCCAACTTCCAGCCTGTGTCACCAACCGGCATGGAGATTCCCGGTTACTACAACCTCGCCGATCGCGGCCAGCAACTTAATCGCCAGCTCGGCGACAAGAGCGTGAAGTGGGACAACGACGCCAACCAGAAACTGCAACTGGGCACCACCACCGCCTATGGCCCTCGCCTGCTGGCGCCGTTGTTGCCGGTACTGCGTGAAGTGGTGAGCGATCCGGCCGAACTCAAACTGGTCGAGCAACTGGCCCAATGGCGAGGCGATTACCCGCTTGAGTCGACCAGCGCCACGTTGTTCAACCAGTTCCTGTTCAATCTGGCCGACGCAACGATGCACGATGAACTGGGCAACGATTTTTTCGAAACCCTGCTTTCGACCCGAGTGATAGATGCCGCGTTGCCGCGACTGGCGGCCAACCCCGATTCGCCCTGGTGGGACAACCGCAACACCCTCGGCAAGGAAACCCGCGCCGACACGGTCAAGGTCGCGTGGCAGGCGAGCATCGCCCATCTCAAGACCGTCCTGGGACCTGACTTCACCCAATGGCAATGGGGCAAGGCCCACACCCTGACGCATGGCCATCCGCTGGGGACGCAAAAGCCGCTGGACCGGATTTTCAACGTCGGCCCGTTCGCGGCGCCCGGCACCCACGAAGTGCCAAACAACCTCTCCGCCAAGATCGGCCCGGCACCATGGCCGGTGACTTACGGACCATCAACTCGGCGCCTGGTCGATTTTTCCGATCCGGCCCACAGCCTGACCATCAACCCGGTCGGCCAGAGCGGCGTGCCGTTCGACAGCCACTATGAGGATCAGTCCGAGGCGTATGTCGAAGGGATTTACTACCAGGCGCATTTCAATGAAGAAGAGGTGACGGCCAATACGCGCAGTACGTTGAAGTTTTTGCCGGCGCGGGCAGCACCTTAGATTTTTGTTGGCTGGGCTGGCCCCATCGCGAGCAGGCTCGCTCCCACAATTGAAATGCATTCCAATGTGGGAGCGAGCCTGCTCGCGATGGGGCCCTGACAGGCGACACAAAATTGCGCTAAACCATCGCCGCAAAATTCTGCCTGAACTGCTGCGGCGTCACACCAAGCCTGCGATTGAACACGCTGCGCATGTGCTGGGCGTCGCGAAATCCGCACTGGTACGCCACGGTTTTCAGCGGTGAGCGGGTGCTCTCAAGCAGCACCCGCGCGGCATCCACCCTCGCCTGCTCGACGAATTCCGCCGGGGTGACTTTCGCTTCCTTGGCGAACACCCTGGAAAAGTTGCGGGCGCTCATGTTGGCTGCGTTCGCCAGATCGGCGATGGTCAGGTCGCCAGTGAGGTTGGCCAGCACGTAAAGCTGAACCAGCGCCACCGCCGAGGTCGGTTCGGCGTGCGGGGTGAGAAACGGGCTGAACTGCGATTGCCCGCCCGAACGCTGGGTAAACACCACCAGGCGCTTGGCCACGCTCAAGGCCACTTCCGGCCCGTAGTCTTGAGCCAGCAGGTACAACGACAAATCGATCCCGGCCGTGACCCCCGCCGAGGTGTAGAGCTCGCCGTCCTGCACGTACAGCCGATCAGCGTCTACCTGCGTCGACGGGCATGACGCGGCCAACGCTGGGGCATCGTTCCAATGCGTGGTGACGGTTCGCCCCTCAAGCAACCCGGCGCGGGCGAGCATGAATGCGCCATTGCAGATCGAACCAAAGCGCCGCGCCGACCCACACGCATCGCGCAACCAGGCATCGAACGCCACGCCGAAATCCATGAAGGGTAACTGCGGGCCGCCGGCCACCAGCAGCAAGTCATAAGCCTCCAGCGCTTCGCTGAAATGCCGATGGGCATTGAGTGATAAGCCGTTGGAGCACGGCATCACCCCGTGCTCGACACCGATCACCTCCAACCGGTAATGGTCTTGTGGCTCAAGGAAGCGATTGGCCTCGCTAAACACATCCATGGGCCCGGTGACGTCCAGCGACTGGACACCCGCGAACACCACGATGGCAACGGTTTTACTCATGGCAGGAAACGCCCTCAAGGGTGGATGCCGCAATGACGGCAAACACAAAACCTGTGGGAGCGAGCTTGCTCGCGAAGAGGCCGTGTCAGTCGAAAGAGATGTCGACTGATACAGCGCTTTCGCGAGCAAGCTCGCTCCCACAGGGACCGCAATTACTTTCCAACCCTAGCCAATCCGCGCGCAACAAGCGAGGTTGGCGCGATATGCATGCTCATTGGCCGGGATCGCAGCCATGGATCGATTGTCCGGCCTGGGGGGCCGGAACAGACTTGTTCCATCAGCGCCGCCACGGCGTTCCCCACGAGGAAAGTACCCATGAGCAGCACCATCGCCGGTATCCATATCCCCGACAGCGCATTAGCCAGGGCCACCACTGAATACATTCGCGACGCAGAGCCTGACCTGCTTTACCACCATTCACGCCGGGTGTTTCTGTTTGGCGCCTTGAGCGGTGAACGCAAGCAACTGGCCTACGATCCAGAGTTGTTGTACGTCGGCGCGATGTTCCATGACCTGGGCCTGGTGGAAGGCCATCGCACTGACGATGAGCGCTTCGAAGTCGACAGTGCCAACGCCGCCAAGGCATTTCTCAAACCGTATGGTTTGTCCGACGACGATATCGAGCAGGTGTGGCTGTCAATCGCGCTGCACACGACACCGGGCGTGCCGCAACACTTGCGGCCTAACGTTGCGCTGGTGACTGCCGGCGTCGAGATGGACGTGCTGGGTATCGATTACGCGGCGTTCCCGACTGCACAGCGTGAGGCAGTGGTGCATGCGCATCCACGGGGAGAGGGTTTCAAGGAATGCATCCTGTGTGCGTTCGCCAATGGCTTCAAGCACAAACCGGACACCACGTTCGGCACCGTGAATGCCGACGTGCTGGTGGACAGCGAGCCGGGGTTCAAGCCGATGAACTTCGTCGAGATCATCCGCAAATCCCCTTGGGTTTCCTAAAACAAATGTGGGAGCGAGCTTGCTCGCGATGAGGCCATGTCAGTCGACAAAGATGTTGACTGATAGACCGCTATCGCGAGCAGGCTCGCTCCCACATTGGATCGGGTTGGCCACGTAATTGTGGCCAACCTTTATGCCGCTTCCGGCGCCGGGGCGCGACGCACGTCCGGTTGTTTCCAGGAGTCGGCAGCGCCTTCTTCAATCGCTTGCTGGATTGCACGCTTGCGACTTTCTTCGGCGCGGCGGCTGAAGAACCAGACCATGAATGTCATCAGCGAAACCGCCAACAGAATCAGGCTGGCCACGGCGTTGATCTCAGGTTTCACGCCCAGGCGCACCGCCGAGAACACTTCCATCGGCAAGGTCGTCGAGCCCGGGCCCGACACGAAGCTGGCCAACACCAGGTCATCCAGCGACAGGGCGAAAGACATCATGCCGCCGGCGCCCAGCGATGGCGCGATCATCGGGATGGTGATCAGGAAGAACACCTTCCATGGCCGCGCACCGAGGTCCATGGCCGCTTCTTCGATGGACAGGTCCAGCTCACGCAAGCGCGCCGATACCACCACCGCCACATACGCCGCACAGAACGTGGTGTGGGCGATCCAGATGGTGACGATGCCGCGTTCCTGTGGCCAGCCGATCATCTGCGCCATGGCCACAAACAACAGCAACAGCGACAGACCGGTGATCACTTCGGGCATCACCAATGGAGCAGTCACCAGTCCACCGAACAGCGTGCGACCCTTGAAGCGAGTAATTCGCGTCAGGACGAACGCCGCCAAGGTACCCAGCACCACCGCTGCTACCGCCGTGTAGCAGGCGATTTCCAGCGAGCGCACCACCGAGCCCATCAGTTGAGTATTGTCCATCAAGCCGACGTACCACTTGATCGACCAGCCGCCCCATACCGTTACCAGTTTGGAGGCGTTGAACGAGTAGATCACCAGGATCAGCATCGGTGCGTAGATGAACAGCAGACCCAACACCAGCATCAAGCTTGAGAATCTGAAGCGCTTCATTCTTTGCCCTCCATTTCTTTGGCCTGACTACGGTTGAACAGGATGATCGGCACAATCAGGATCGCCAGCATCACCACCGCCAGGGCAGACGCCACCGGCCAGTCACGGTTGTTGAAGAACTCTTGCCAGAGCACTTTACCGATCATCAGGGTTTCCGGACCGCCCAGCAGTTCCGGGATCACGAACTCGCCCACCACCGGAATGAACACCAGCATGCAACCGGCGACGATGCCGTTCTTGGACAGCGGAATGGTGATTTTCCAGAAGCTGTTGAACGTGCTCGAACCCAGGTCTGACGCGGCTTCCAGCAAGCTGGCATCGTGTTTCACCAGGTTGGCGTAAAGCGGCAGGATCATGAATGGCAGGTACGAATAAACGACGCCGATGTACACCGCAAGGTTGGTGTTGAGGATCTGCAGCGGTTCGTTGATCCAGCCCATGGTCATCAGGAAACCATTGAGCAGACCGTTGTTGCTGAGGATGCCCATCCACGCATAGACGCGGATCAGGATCGCGGTCCAGGTCGGCATCATGATCAGCAGCACAAGCACCGTTTGCAGCTCTTTACGGGCACTGGCGATGGCGTAGGCCATCGGGTAGCCGATCAGCAAACAGAGGACGGTGCTGATCAGCGCCATCTTCAACGAGCCCAGGTAAGCGGCGATGTACAACTCGTCGCCGGCCAGCATCGCGTAGTTGCTCAGGTTGAGCAGCAACTGCAGCTTCTGTTCGGCATAGCTGTAGATTTCGGTGTACGGCGGAATGGCCACGTCGGCTTCGGCGAAGCTGATCTTCAAGACAATGAAGAACGGCAACATGAAGAACATGAACAGCCAGAGGAATGGAACCCCGATGACCATCTGACGGCCACCGGGAATTATTCGATTGAGACGGCGTTTCAATTTGCGCATGTTCATGAGCGAAGCACCACGCCGCTATCATCTTCCCAATACACGTACACCTGGTCACCCCAGGTTGGACGCTGGCCGCGGCGCTCGGCGTTGGCGACGAAAGACTGGACGATCTTGCCGCTCGGCAGTTCGACGTAGAACACCGAGTGGCCTCCGAGGTAGGCGATGTCGTGCACCTTGCCGCTGGACCAGTTGTATTCGCAGGTCGGCATGGTCGGCGTCACCAGCAGTTTTTCCGGACGGATTGCATAAGTCACGGATTTGTCCTGCACCGAGGTGCTGATGCCGTGGCCCACGTAGATCTGGCGATCCAGGTCTTTGCAGGTGATGGTTGCGTGGCCTTCGGCGTCGTCGATCACTTCACCGTCGAAGATGTTGACGTTGCCGATGAATTCGCAGACCAGGCGGCTGGTCGGGGTTTCGTAGATGTCGATCGGGCTGCCGATCTGGGCGATCCAGCCCAGGTGCATGATCGCAATGCGCTCGGCCATGGTCATGGCCTCTTCCTGATCGTGGGTCACCATGACGCAGGTTACGCCGACGCGCTCGATGATCTCGACCAGTTCGAGCTGCATTTGCGAACGCAACTTCTTGTCCAGTGCACCCATCGGTTCATCGAGCAGCAACAGCTTTGGACGCTTGGCCAGGGAACGCGCCAGGGCGACACGCTGGCGCTGGCCGCCGGACAGCTGGTGCGGCTTGCGCTTGGCATATTGCGTCATCTGAACCAGCTTGAGCATGTCCGCGACACGGGCATCGACTTCAGCGGAGGGGATTTTGTCCTGCTTGAGGCCGAAGGCAATGTTCTGCGCCACGGTCATGTGCGGGAACAAGGCGTAGGACTGGAACATCATGTTGATCGGCCGCTCGTAGGGCGGCATGTCAGTGATGTCTACGCCATCGAGGAAAATTCGCCCCTCCGTGGGCCGTTCGAAGCCTGCGAGCATGCGCAGCAACGTGGATTTGCCCGATCCCGAACCGCCGAGCAGGGCGAAAATCTCGCCTTTCTTGATTTCCAGGGACACATCGTCCACGGCAATCGTCTCGTCGAACTTCTTCGTGACCCGGTCGATTTTGACCAACACCTGTTTAGGTGTCTGGTCGCCCTCGAGGGCTTTCTTATAGGCGCCGGAGGCAACTGCCATTTACGAAACTCCCAGAAAAAAAGAGTGCAGTTCGCTCAAGGTGAGCCAACCTTGGATAATTTGAGCCTTGCAGCTATTTACCCGACTTGACCTTGGTCCAGCTGCGGGTCATCAAACGTTGAATGTTTGGTGGTAACTCGACCGACACGTAGGTCTTGTCGAGGATTGCTTGCGGTGGATAAACCGACTCGTCAGTGCGGATGGACTGTTCCATCAATTTGTCCGAGCCGGGGTTGGGGTTCGCATAGCCAACAGAATCACTGACCTGTGCGATCACCTCGGGTTTCAGCAAATAGTTGATGAAGGCGTGGGCTTCCTTGACGTTGGCCGCATCCTTGGGGATCGCCAGCATGTCGAACCAGAGCGCGCCGCCCTCTTTGGGAATGGAGTAGGCGATATTCATGCCTTTACCGGCTTCAGTCGCCCGGGCCTTGGCCTGAAACATGTCACCGGAGAAGCCGATCGCGATGCAGATATCGCCGTTGGCCAGGTCCGCGATGTACTTGGACGAATGGAAGTAAGTCACATAAGGCCGCACCGCCAGCAACTTGGCTTCGGCCTTCTTGTAGTCTTCGGGGTTGGTGCTGTTGGCGTTGAGGCCCATGTAGTTGAGGACTGTGGGCATCATTTCATCGGCGGAGTCGAGGAACGCCACGCCGCAGCTTTGCAGCTTCTTGATGTTTTCCGGTTCGAACACCGCACTCCAGGAATCGATCTTGTCGACGCCCAGCACAGCCTTGATCTTGTCGACGTTGTAACCGATGCCGTTGGTGCCCCACAGGTACGGCACGGCGTACTGGTTACCCGGATCGTTTTGCTCCAGGCGCTTGAGCAGTACCGGGTCGAGGTTGGCATAGTTGCTCAGCTTCGACTTGTCGAGCTTCTGGAAAGCGCCGGCCTTGATCTGCTTGCCCAGGAAGTGATTGGACGGCACGACCACGTCGTAACCGGTGCGCCCGGCCAGCAACTTGCCTTCCAGGGTTTCGTTAGAGTCGAAAACGTCATAAACCGGTTTGATGCCGGATTCTTTCTGAAAGTCAGCCAGGGTCGTCGAGCCAATGTAGTCCGACCAATTATAAATATGCACGGTACTCGCGGCCTGGACGCTGACAGCCAGTGTCAGTCCGGCGCCGACCAGCACGGCATTGCGCAACAAAGAAAAAATAGGCAAGTGGAGGTCCTCTAAAATTAGTTGGGCCCAAGTTGCCCCGCGTTACATGACAGTCATGGCTGCCCAGCAACAAAACCGGCGCGCAACTTACCCTCGAAAAACCGTTCCAGCAAAACTTTCTGTCATTTAATTACACCTGCTGCCGTCACCGCGCAGGCGACGACAGCAGGTTATTGCCTCAAACCGGCTTATTTACCCGATTTGATCTTGGTCCAGCTGCGCGTCAGGATCCGCTGGGTCGCGGCCGGCAAGTCGGCAATCGCGTACAGCTTGGCCTGCACGTCCGCCGACGGGTAGATGCCCGGGTCGCTGGTGATGTCTTTATTGACCAGTGCGGTGGCGGCGGCGTTACCGTTCGGGAAGCGCACGGCGTTGGTGATTGCAGCCATGACTTCCGGCTTCTGCAGGTAGGTCATGAACTTGTAGGCGCCTTCGACGTTTTCGGCATCTTTAGGGATGGCGACCATGTCGTAGAAGCTGCCTGCACCTTCTTTCGGAATGTTGTAGCTGACTTTCACCTTGTCACCGGCTTCAGCAGCACGGGACTTGGCCTGATAGACGTCACCCGAATAACCGACTGCGACGCAGATGTTGCCGTTGGCCAGGTCGGAGATGTACTTGGACGAGTGGAAGTAAGCGATCGAAGGACGGACTTTGAGCAGCAGCGCTTCAGCCTTGTCGATGTCTTCTTTCTTCTGGCTGTCGGTTGGCAGGCCCAGGTAGTGCAGCGCCGCCGGAATCATCTCGGTTGGCGAATCCAGCAGACTGATACCGCAAGACTTCAGTTTGGCGGCGTTTTCAGGCTTGAAGATCAGGTCCCACGAGTTGGTTGGGGCATCGGCACCCAATGCAGCCTTGACCTTCTCGGCGTTGAAGCCGATACCAATCGAACCCCACATGTAAGGGAAGGCGTGTTCGTTGCCCGGGTCGCTCACCGATACTGCTTTGAGCAGGTCAGGGTTCAGGTTCTTCCAGTTAGGCAGTTTGGACTTGTCCAACTTCTGGTAAACACCGGCCTTGATCTGCTTGGCCAGGAAGTTGTTCGACGGTACGACGATGTCGTAACCGGACTTGCCTGCCAGCAACTTGGCTTCCAGAGTCTCGTTGCTGTCAAAAACGTCGTACACCACCTTGATCCCGGACTCTTTCTCAAAGTTCGCGATGGTGTCCGGTGCAATATAGTCGGACCAGTTATAGACGTGCAGGACCTTGTCGTCCGCCTGCACCGCGCCCGCCATCATGCCCATCAGGGACATGGCGAGGAGAGTCTTGCCAGCAAACTTTTTTCCTAATGCCTTCATTCGTAATGCTCCAAATTTTTCTTTTTTGAACCACTTTGTTCAGCGGCCGAACCCGGACAACTGGAACCGCGACTAGTCTGGCAAGATCCGAGGCGGTCTTTCAAGGAAAGCCCGCCCTTCAAGACTGCTCCGAGCGAAAGTTTCATGAGTTGCGCTCAGAGCCTAGCACTTAGCCCTGCAACGCACTCAGGGTCAGGTCCAGACACTTGCGTGCCTTGGTCACCAACTCATCGATTTCTGCCGGTGTAATCACCAGCGGCGGAGCAATGATCATGGTGTCGCCCACGGCGCGCATGATCAGGCCGTTGTCGAAGCAGAACTGACGGCAAATCATGCCGACGCCCTTGCCTTCGTAACGCTTGCGTGTGGCTTTGTCCTGAACCAGTTCGATGGCCCCCAACAGGCCCACCCCACGCACTTCCCCCACCAACGGATGATCGTTCAGTTCCCGTAGACGCTTTTGCAAATAGGGTGCCGTTTCAGCATGAACGCGCTCGATAATTTTTTCTTCGCGCAGAATGCGGATGTTTTCCAGCGCCACCGCAGCGGCCACCGGGTGACCGGAATAAGTGAAACCGTGGTTGAAATCCCCGCCTTCATTGAGCACCGCGACCACTTCGTCACGCACGATCAGGCCACCCATCGGGATGTAGCCGGAAGTCAGGCCTTTGGCGATGGTCATCATGTCGGGTTTGAGGTCGTAGAAATCGGTACCGAACCACTCACCGGTGCGGCCGAAACCACAGATCACTTCGTCAGCCACGAACAGAATGTCGTACTTGGCGAGGATTTCCTTGATGCGCGGCCAGTAGGTCTCTGGCGGAATGATCACGCCGCCAGCGCCCTGGATCGGCTCGGCAATAAAGGCACCGACGTTGTCGACGCCGATCTCGAGAATTTTCTCTTCCAGCTGATTGGCCGCCCACACACCGAACTCTTCCGGTGTCATGTCGCCGCCTTCAGCGAACCAGTAAGGCTGGGCGATATGGACGATGCCCGGGATCGGCAAGTCGCCTTGTTCGTGCATGTAGGTCATGCCACCCAGGCTCGCGCCGGCCACGGTGGAACCGTGATAACCGTTCTTGCGGCTGATGATGACTTTCTTCTTCGGCTGACCCTTGATCGCCCAGTAGTGACGAACCATACGCAGCATGGTGTCGTTACCTTCGGAGCCGGAACCGGTGAAGAACACGTGGTTCATGCCTTCTGGCGCGATGTCGGCGATGGCCTTGGCCAGTTCCAGCACCGGCGGGTGAGCGGTCTGGAAGAACAGGTTGTAGTAAGGCAGTTCGCGCATCTGTT
Organism: Pseudomonas sp. fls2-241-R2A-110; assembly: GCF_030209165.1. Taxonomy (NCBI): domain Bacteria; kingdom Pseudomonadati; phylum Pseudomonadota; class Gammaproteobacteria; order Pseudomonadales; family Pseudomonadaceae; genus Pseudomonas; species Pseudomonas sp. fls2-241-R2A-110. The sequence continues at coordinate 342,965 of NZ_JARVSN010000018.1, forward strand.
TGCTGGCAGCGTCCGCCAGCTCATCGCGACCGTAGCCGATGGCGACACACCACAGGCCTGCCATGCCGTCGAGGATCTTGTTGCCTTCGCTGTCCCAGAGGTAAACCCCTTTGGCATTTGTGATGATGCGCGGGCCTTTCTCTTTCAACTGTTTGAAGTCGCTGAACGGGGCCAGGTGGTGATCGTTGCTCAGGGCCTGCCATTCACGGGTTTGTGGATTGTTGCTGGTCATACGAATCTCCTAAAAAAAATCAGGTGAAAGCGCCGTCGACAGCACGGCGCCCGGCGCATCAGACGGCGAAGAGCAGGAATTCCCGCTCCCAGGAGCTGATCACGCGCTTGAAGTTTTCATGCTCGGCCCGCTTGACCGCGACGTAGCCAGTGATGAATTTCTTGCCCAGGTATTTCTCGACGGTCGCGCTGTTTTCCATGCGTTCCAGCGCGTCTTCGATGGTCAGTGGCAGGCGCAGGTTGCGGCGTTCATAGCCACGACCTACCACCGGCGCACTCGGGTTCAGGCCTTCGACCATGCCGATGTAGCCGCAGAGCAGGCTCGCGGCAATCGCCAGGTACGGGTTGGCATCGGCGCCCGGCAGGCGGTTTTCCACCCGACGGTTTTGTGGCCCTGCATCCGGAACCCGCAGGCCCACGGTACGGTTCTCTTCGCCCCATTCCACGTTCACCGGCGCCGAGGTGTCCGGCAGGAAGCGGCGGAACGAATTGACGTTCGGTGCAAACAGCGGTAACAGCTCGGGGATCAGTTTCTGCAGGCCACCGATGTGGTGCAGGAACAGTTGGCTCATGGTCCCGTCTTCATTGGAGAAGACGTTCTTGCCGGTCTCGATGTCGATGATGCTCTGGTGCAAGTGCATCGCGCTGCCCGGCTCGCCGGTCATGGGCTTGGCCATGAAGGTGGCGGCAACGTCGTGCTTGAGCGCGGCTTCACGCATCGTGCGCTTGAACACCAGGATCTGGTCAGCCAGGGACAGGGCGTCGCCGTGACGGAAGTTGATTTCCATCTGCGCCGTGCCGTCCTCGTGGATCAGCGTATCGAGGTCCAGCTCCTGCAATTCGCACCAGTCGTAGACGTCTTCGAACAGCGGATCAAATTCGTTCGCCGCTTCAATGGAGAACGATTGACGACCGGTTTCCGGACGACCTGAACGGCCAATTGGCGGTTGCAGCGGGTAGTCCGGGTCGTCACTGCGCTTGGTCAGGTAGAACTCCATTTCCGGCGCCACGATCGGCTGCCAGCCTCTGTCGGCATAGAGTTTGAGCACCTTTTTGAGCACGTTGCGCGGCGACAGCTCGATCGGATTGCCTTGCTTGTCATAGGTGTCGTGGATCACCTGGGCGGTCGGCTCGATGGCCCATGGCACCAGGTACACGGCTTTCGCATCCGGGCGGCAGATCATGTCGATATCGGCCGGGTCGAGCAGTTCGTAATAGATGTCGTCTTCAACGTAGTCGCCGGTCACGGTCTGCAACAGAACGCTCTCGGGCAGACGCATGCCTTTTTCGGCGATGAACTTATTGGTCGGCGAAATTTTGCCCCGGGTGATCCCGGTCAAATCGGCGATCATGCATTCGACTTCTGTGATCTTGTGGTCTTTCAACCAATCGGTGAGCTGGTCGAGGTTGTGACTCATAAATGCCTCTAGGCTTTGAGTTTCCTGACTCTTGCAAGTCAGGCGATGTTTGACGCATCGGCGTCGCGTTGAAATGGGTGTCTACGACAAGCTATCGTGTTTTTTGCGGACCGTGCGACAAATGCCAGGCGTGCAGAATCACGAGCGGGGCCCTGCGCAATCGCCGAGCTGCTATTGTGAATCGGTTCTATATTGAATGAAGTAACCGTAATGGGGGTGTCATAGCGCATGTCCAGAATATCGGACGGGGACGCGACATCCATCAGCATCGGGAGGATTGCCGGGAAGCCCGGGACCGCTGAGGCCACGGCATGGGCGCGAGTGTCGCCACTGATGTGATAAGCATGCAGACCGATCTGCCCAGAGCAGATGGCGACGCCGATTAACGGCAGGCGAGACATGAAACACCCCGGTATTATTGCTGTTATGGGTTTGATTCGAGCTTAGCCTTGTTCATTTTTTTACACAACACCCCCGTAAAAAATACAACACGGCCCGCTCAAGCCTGCGGTCGCCAAAGCGCTGAACAGCATAAAAACGCCCCAAACTGCCTCAAAAAAGCTCTACGAGCGCTTTTTTGGGGCAAAAAAGGCCTCGCTTGACTTCGGCATGCCGTTCGGGTTGACTGGAATCCGAAGAGATCAATGATTGATATTTTTAACAACAAAGGTGTTGCATCATGTCGGTACCCCCGCGTGCCGTTCAGCTTAACGAAGCGAACGCGTTCCTTAAGGAACATCCTGAGGTTCTGTACGTTGACCTTCTGATTGCGGATATGAATGGTGTGGTGCGCGGCAAGCGCATAGAACGCACCAGCCTCCACAAGGTTTACGAGAAAGGCATCAACCTGCCGGCCTCTCTATTTGCTCTGGATATCAATGGCTCGACGGTGGAAAGCACCGGCCTGGGCCTGGACATCGGTGATGCTGACCGAATCTGCTATCCAATCCCTGACACACTGTGCAACGAGCCTTGGCAGAAGCGCCCTACCGCGCAACTGTTGATGACCATGCACGAACTCGAAGGTCAGCCGTTCTTTGCCGACCCGCGAGAAGTGCTGGCCAATGTCGTGCGCAAGTTCGACGAGATGGGCCTGACCATCTGCGCTGCGTTCGAACTGGAGTTCTACCTGATCGACCAGGAGAACGTGAACGGTCGCCCGCAACCACCACGCTCGCCAGTGTCCGGCAAACGCCCGCATTCGACACAGGTCTACCTGATCGACGACCTCGACGAATACGTCGACTGCCTCCAGGACATTCTGGAAGGTGCGAAAGAGCAAGGCATCCCGGCCGACGCCATCGTCAAGGAAAGTGCCCCGGCGCAGTTCGAAGTGAACCTGCACCACGTGGCTGACCCGATCAAGGCCTGCGACTACGCGGTCCTGCTTAAGCGCCTGATCAAAAACATCGCCTACGACCATGAAATGGACACCACCTTCATGGCCAAGCCTTACCCGGGCCAAGCGGGCAACGGTCTGCATGTCCACATCTCGATTCTTGATAAAGACGGCAAAAACATTTTTGCCAGCGAGGATCCCGAGCAGAACGCCGCACTGCGTCACGCGATCGGCGGTGTGCTCGAGACCCTACCCGCACAGATGGCTTTCCTCTGCCCGAACGTCAACTCCTACCGTCGTTTCGGCGCGCAGTTCTACGTGCCGAACTCGCCGTGCTGGGGCCTGGACAACCGTACTGTAGCGATCCGCGTTCCAACCGGAGCCTCCGATGCCGTGCGCATCGAGCACCGTGTGGCCGGCGCCGATGCCAACCCGTACCTGCTGATGGCTTCGGTCCTGGCAGGCGTGCACCACGGTTTGACCAACAAGATCGAGCCGGGCGCGCCCGTGGAAGGCAACTCCTACGAGCAGAACGAGCAAAGCCTGCCGAACAACCTGCGCGACGCATTGCGTGAGCTGGACGACAGCGAAGTCATGGCCAAGTACATCGATCCGAAATACATCGATATCTTCGTGGCCTGTAAGGAAAGTGAGCTGGAGGAGTTCGAACACTCCATCTCCGACCTTGAGTACAACTGGTACCTGCATACCGTGTAAACGGTTGCAGTAAAAAACAACGCCGCCGACTTTACAGTCAGCGGCGTTTTTTTATGGCCGCCTTCAGCGGATCGCTAGCAGGCTAGCTCCCACAGTTGATCTCCAGTGAACATCAATTCCGTGTACACCGGAAGTCCCTGTGGGAGCTAGCCTGCTAGCGATGGCGTCCTGGCAGACAACATGGATGCCTGCTCGTACAATGCCCGCTGCCCCGCAGGAGGACTTCAATGACGCGCCCCGCCACCATCCGCAAACCCCGTGCACGCAGTCAGGCCCGGATCGACTCGATACTCGATGCCGCCCGCACGCTGCTGGCAGCCGAAGGCGTGGCGAGTCTGTCGATCTACAGCGTCGCCGAACGCGCGCAGATCCCGCCCTCCTCCGTCTACCACTTCTTCGCCAGCGTCCCGGCTCTGCTCGAAGCACTGACCGCCGACGTCCACGCCGCGTTTCGCGCCTGCCTGCAAGCGCCCATCGATCACAGCGCGCTCAAAGGCTGGCGCGACCTGTCGCGTCTCGTGGAACAGCGCATGCTCGACATCTACGATCAGGACGCCGCCGCCCGCCAACTCATTCTCGCCCAGCACGGGCTGACTGAAGTCACCCAGGCCGACCGTCAGCACGACATCGAGTTGGGCGACCTGATGCACAAACTCTTCAACCACCACTTTGAATTGCCGAAGCTACCGACGGATGTTGACGTGTTTGCACTGGCGATGGAGTTGGGTGATCGGGTCTATGCACGCTCGGTGCAGCAGCATGGGCAGATCACGCCGCGCATGGCGGAAGAAGGGATGCGGGTATTCGATGCGTATCTAGGGCTGTATCTACCGCCGTATCTGCTCAAGCGCACCTTCTCCTCGTAATGATCGTTCCCTCGCTCCGCGTGGGAATGCAGCCCGGGATGCTCTGCGTCCCAAAAACCGAACGCGGAGCGTCCGAAGAGGCATTACCACGCAGAGCGTGGGAACGATCTGGCAGCCGACCTCACTGACTGACTTACAACTTGGCGATCGACACCTCGGTGGATTTCACGAAGGCGATCACTTCGCTGCCGACCACCAGTTCCAGCTCTTTGACCGAGCGTGTGGTAATCACCGAAGTGACGATGCCGGAAGCGGTCTGCACGTCGATTTCCGACAGCACGTCACCCAGCACGATTTCCTTGATCGAGCCTTTGAACTGGTTACGAACGTTGATGGCTTTGATAGTCATGATGTTGATTCCTGTCGTTGGATAAGGCTTGAGTTATTGCGCCCAGCGCAGTTGCGTAGGCAAGGGTGAAACAGGTTCCGGTTCCGGCGGCTGGCCGGGTAGCGACAGCACGCGATTGAGGACTTCGGTTTCCAGCGCCGCCAACCGATGAGAGCCGCGCACGCGAGGGCGCGGGAGCTCAACGTGCAGGTCGAGACCGACTTCGCCCTCTTCGATCAGGATCACCCGATCGGCAATCGCCACCGCTTCACTGACGTCGTGGGTCACCAGCAACACAGTGAAGCCGTGCTTCTGCCAGAGCCGTTCGATCAGTTGCTGCATTTCAATCCGGGTCAGGGCATCCAGTGCGCCCAGCGGCTCGTCAAGCAACAACAAGCGCGGTTGATGGATCAGCGCGCGGGCCAGGGCCACTCGTTGCTTCTGGCCACCGGACAGGGCCGCCGGCCATTCGTTGGCACGATCCGCCAGACCGACCGACTCCAACGCTTCCAGCGCTTGCGGCCGCCAGTTGCCCTTGAGCCCGAGACCGACGTTGTCGATGACCTTTTTCCATGGCAGCAGGCGTGCTTCCTGGAACATCAATCGGGTGTCTTCCCGCGCATCGCTCAGCGGTGCGGAACCGGCCAGCAGTTCGCCGCCGCTGGGTTTGTCCAGACCGGCGAGCAGGCGCAACAAGGTGCTTTTGCCGCAACCGCTGCGACCGACCACGGCAACAAACTGCCCCGCCGGGATGTGCAGATCGATCTCGCGCAAAACCTGCCGCGAACCAAACGTCTTCTGCAGTTTGCGCACTACCAGCGGAATACCGCGCAGCAGGCGTGGAGGTTGTTGAGCCGTCATGCCGCACCTCCCTTGGCAACCTGATAAGCCGGATGCCAACGCAGCCAGACGCGCTCAAGGCCACGGGCTGCGAGGTCGGCGAGTTTGCCGAGCACCGCGTACAAAAGAATCGCCAGCACCACCACGTCGGTCTGCAAGAACTCCCGCGCATTCATCGCCAGGTAGCCGATGCCAGTGCTGGCGGAGATGGTTTCGGCCACGATCAGCGTCAGCCACATGAAGCCAAGGGCGAAGCGCACGCCGACCAGAATCGATGGCAGCGCACCCGGCAAAATCACCTGACGGAACAGGCTGAAACCGGACAAGCCATAACTGCGCGACATTTCCACCAACGCCGGATCAACGTTGCGGATGCCGTGATAGGTGTTCAGGTAAATCGGAAACAACGTGCCCAGCGCCACCAGAAAAATCTTCGCTGACTCGTCGATGCCGAACCACAGGATCACCAGCGGTATCAACGCCAGGTGCGGCACGTTGCGGATCATCTGCACCGAACTGTCGAGCAGGCGTTCGCCCCATTTCGACAGGCCGGTGATGAAGCCCAGCGCCAGGCCGATGCTGCCACCGATGGTGAAACCCAGCGCCGCGCGCCAGCCGCTGATTGCCAGGTGCGTCCAGATTTCACCGCTGCGCACCAGGCTCACGCCGGCTTCGATGACCGCGATGGGTGCCGGCAGAATCCGTGTCGACAACCAGCCCGCCGACACTGACAACTGCCACACCGCCAGCAGCAACACCGGCAACGCCCAGGGCGCGAGGTTATGGATGATTTTCTTCATGGTGCGCCTCAGCTCTGGGACGCGGCTTTGGGAAGAATGTCGTTGGCGACCATTTCGCCGAACGGGCTGACGTAACCGGCGCTTTTCGGCAGCTCTGGGCGTTCGATGTCCAAATGCGGGAACAGCAATTCAGCGACGCGATAGGACTCTTCCAGGTGTGGATAACCGGAGAAGATGAAAGTGTCGATGCCCAGGTCCGCGTATTCCTTCACGCGAGCGGCCACGGTCGGACCATCGCCCACTAATGCTGTACCGGCCCCGCCACGTACCAGACCGACACCGGCCCACAGGTTGGGGCTCACTTCCAGGTTGTCACGGCTACCGCCATGCAGCGCGGCCATGCGTTGCTGGCCGACCGAGTCGAAGCGCGCCAGGGAAGCCTGGGCGCGCGCGATGGTGTCGTCGTCCAGGTGCGAGATCAGCCGATCCGCCGCTTGCCACGCTTCGTCGTTGGTTTCGCGCACGATCACATGCAGACGAATGCCGAAGCGCACGGTGCGTCCGAGCTTCGCGGCTTTGGCGCGCACTTGTTCGATCTTCTCGGCAACGGCGGCCGGTGGTTCGCCCCATGTCAGGACCATTTCCACCTGCTCTGCCGCCAGGTCTTGCGCCGCTTCCGACGAGCCGCCGAAATACAGTGGCGGACGCGGTTGCTGAATCGGCGGATAGAGCAACTTGGCACCCTTCACGCTGATGTGCTGCCCGTCGTAATCAACGGTTTCGCCTTCCAGCACACGACGCCAGATGCGGGTGAATTCCACCGAAGCTTGATAGCGTTCTTCGTGAGTCAGAAACAAACCGTCGCCGGCCAATTCTTCCGGATCACCGCCGGTGACCAGGTTGAACAGCGCACGACCTCCAGACAAGCGATCCAGCGTCGCGGCCTGACGCGCGGCCACCGTCGGGGAAATGATCCCGGGGCGCAGCGCGACAAGAAACTTCAAACGCTGGGTCACCGGGATCAGCGATGCGGCCACCAGCCACGAGTCTTCGCACGAGCGACCGGTGGGAATCAGTACCCCGCCGAAGCCCAGTCGATCCGCCGCTTGCGCGACCTGTTGCAGATAACCGTGGTCAACGGCGCGAGCGCCTTCGGCGGTGCCAAGGTAATGGCCGTCGCCGTGGGTGGGCAGGAACCAGAAGATATTGAGGCTCATGGAGTGGTCTCCTTAGGGAATCGAGTGACTGGGCTTTTGGTTACTGAGCTTTGGCAACGGCTGCCGGGGGCGTCCAGATCACGTCTTTGATGCTCAGCGGCTTCGGAATCAGCTTGAGCTGGTAGAAGGTGTCGGCGATTTTCTGCTGCGCGGCGACCACTTCCGGCGTGAGGAACAGCGCGCCGTAGCCTTGGCGTTTCATCGAGGTCAGGGTGATGTCCGCTGGCAGGCCGAGCAGTGGCGATACCTGTTTGGTCACATCTTCAGGATTGGCCTTGGACCATTCGCCGACCGCGCGCACTTCTTCCACCAGGGTCTTGATCACCTCCGGATTTTTCTGTGCGTAAGGCTTGGTTGCCAGGTAGAACTGATGGTTGTCGACGATGCCCTGGCCATCGCGCAGGGTGCGCGCTTGCAGTTGTTGTTCGGCAGCGGCCTGGTACGGGTCCCAGATCACCCAGGCGTCGACGCTGCCACGTTCGAACGCGGCGCGGGCATCGGCCGGCGGCAGGAAAACGGTCTGGATATCGGTGTATTTGAGGCCGGCGTCTTCAAGCGCGCGAACCAGCAGGTAGTGAACGTTGGAGCCTTTGTTCAGGACGACTTTCTTGCCCTTGAGGTCCTGCACCGACTTGATCGTCGAGTCCTTTGGCACCAGGATCGCTTCGCTGTGGGGCGCTGGTGGTTCGTAGGCGACGTAGAGCAGATCGGCACCCGCCGCTTGAGCGAATACCGGCGGGGTTTCGCCGGTGACACCGAAGTCAATGGAACCGACGTTCAGGCCTTCGAGCAGTTGCGGGCCACCTGGAAATTCAGTCCATTGCACGTCCACGCCTTGGGCGGCGAGGCGCTTTTCGAGGGTGCCTTTGGCTTTGAGCAGCACCAGGGTGCCGTATTTCTGATAACCGATTCGCAGCGTTTCGGCTTGAGCTTGAGTGATGGCGCCGAAGGACACAGCCGCAATAAACAGAGCGACCAGACCACGACGCAAAATGACAGTGCGCATAGCGCTCTCCTTTTTGCAGTAGGGTTTTGGCTGCACCTGCTAAGCCGTTAGCGGCTGAGTAAGGTGATTTTTTGTTCGAAAAGTGCCTGAGCTTCGCTCGGCGACTTTTCAAACTAAAAAATTAAAAAGCGTCAAATGCTCCAGCGAGCACTCAACAAACGTTCATTCAACAAGTTCGGATCGAGCGGCTTGGGCCGTCGGGCCATGGCGCTGAAAAACAGCTCCAGCGATTCAGTCAGTCGTTGTTCCAGCTCTGGCGCCAACTGCGCCTGGGCGCTGCCTTCGCCGTAAGCGATCTGGCTGTCTACGGCGAAAATCCCGTGGAGCATTTCCTGGGCTTTCAGCGCCGACAGCACCGGTTTGAGCGCGTAATCCACCGCCAGCATGTGGGCGATGCTGCCGCCGGTGGCCATCGGCAAGACTACCTTGTGCGCCAGGGCGCGCTCGGGCAGCAGGTCCAACACCGTTTTCAGAGCGCCGGAGAACGATGCCTTGTAAACCGGCGTGGCGATCAGCAGGCCATCCGCGTTTTCAATCTGTTGCAGCAAGTCGATCACCTTCGGGCTGTCGAAGCGTGCGTGCAGCAAGTCTTCGGCCGGGAAGTCCCGTACCTGGTAACTCACCACTTCCACACCTTGCTCCTGCAACCAGCGTTGGGAGCGCTCCAGCAGCACCCCGGAACGGGAGCGTTGGCTGGGACTGCCGCCGAGTGAGACAACCAGCATTCAGATGATTCCTTGAAGGGTCTTGGCGATTCGCGGTTTGCAATCTCGCTTGGATGGAAGTGACCTTAACAGGTGATTGTTATATCCATAAATCATATTTATTCATTTGGTTATGCACTTTAGAGATATGAAATTTTACTTCTTCCGGGCAAAAAAATAGGCCGTCGAAACGGCCTTAAATCCCCTGCTTTATGGTGATCGTTCCCACGCTCCGCGTGGGAATGCAGCCCGTGACGCTCCGCGTCACTGGACGCGGAGCGTCCCTTGAGGCATTCCCACGCAGAGCGTGGGAACGATAGTTAGCCGAGTTACCGGTTCGGTTGTGGCGTCAGGCGCAGGTAAGGCTTCACCGCGCGATACCCCTTTGGAAAGCGTTTGTTGATTTCGTCTTCATCCTTAAGCGACGGCACGATCACCACTTCATCACCGTCCTGCCAATTGGCCGGTGTGGCCACCTTGTAGTTGTCGGTGAGTTGCAACGAGTCGATCACCCGCAGGATTTCGTGGAAGTTGCGCCCGGTGCTTGCCGGGTAAGTAATCGTCAGCCGAATCTTTTTGTTCGGGTCGATCACGAACAGCGAGCGCACGGTCAGGGTGTCGTTGGCATTCGGATGAATCAGGTCGTAGAGGTCCGAGACCTTGCGATCGGCATCGGCAAGGATCGGGAAATTGACCCGTGTGTTCTGGGTTTCGTTGATGTCCTCGATCCACCTGTGGTGCGAGTCCACCGGGTCAACTGACAGGGCAATGGCTTTGACGCCGCGATTGGCAAACTCATCCTTGAGCTTTGCAGTGAAACCCAGTTCGGTGGTGCACACCGGGGTGAAGTCCGCCGGATGGGAAAACAGCACGCCCCAGCTATCGCCCAGCCATTCGTGGAAACGAAGAGTGCCGGCGCTGGATTCCTGTTCGAAGTCGGGGGCAATGTCGCCCAGTCTGAGGCTCATGGTGCTGCTCCTGGTGAGTGCTGTTGAGCTCAACTGTGCCTAAGTTTTTTATGGATTAAAAAGAATAAATATCCATTTGTTTAGATCACAAATGAATATTAAAGATCTGTTCACTGGACCTTGGTGAACATCGAGAAGACTATCGCTCACAAGGTTCGAGAAGGCCTTGAGTTGCTGCAAAGAGGGAAATATTCAAGGCGGGATTACGGGGGTGACCTCGCCTTGAAACGTAAAAGCCCCGCCCGGCGAGATGCCGGGCGGGGCTTTTTTTACTTCGATTAGCCACTGTGGGAGCGAGCCTGCTCGCGAAGGTGCCGTGTCAGTCACAAATTTTGCTGAATGACACACCGTTTTCGCGAGCAGGCTCGCTCCCACACGCTATTACAACAGCGGGATCGAGTAGCTGACGATCAGACGGTTTTCGTCCTGGTCGCGCTGGCCTGGGACATCGTTGCGCCACATGGCGTTTTTCCACGTCAGACCCAGGTTTTTCAGTGGACCTGCCTGGACTACGTACGCCAGGGTCAGGTCGCGTTCCCACTCGGAACGACCGGTTGCGTTGACGCTCGTCTGAGCAGCACCCACTTTACCGGTGGTGTCGATGCCGTCGCCACGCAGGTAAACGATGCCGGCAGTTGCGCCTGGCAGGCCAAGCTTGGCAAAGTCATACGAGTAGCGAGCTTGCCAGGTACGTTCGCCAGCGCGAGCGAACTTGGAAATCTGCGAGTCGGTAGTGATGTAAGCCGACGAGCCGTCACCCTGGTTCAGCCAAGGGAAATCGCTGTTACCGCTGCTGACCTGGTAACCGCCACCGAAGGTGTGACCGGCAACCGAGTACAGGAACAGGCCGCTGTACAGGTTGTTGTCGACTTTGCCTTTGGTGATGCCAGTACCGTAGTCACCCGTGGTGTAGTAGGCGGAGTCATGGCCGTTGGCGCCATCGTTACGGCTGTTGAAGTAACGGAAATCGGACTTCAGTACGCCCGGACCGATCGACCAATTGTGAAGCAGACCCAGGAAGTGCTGCTTGTAGAAGTCTTCCAGGTTGCCGTAGTAGTACTGGGCCGTCAGGTCTTTGGTGAGTTTGTAGTCGCCACCGCCGTAGATGAATTTGTTGCTGCGACGACCCGTAGAGGTAGGCGAGTTCGCACCGGCAATCGACAACGCTTCATTGTTGCTGGAGTTACGACCCTTGGCGTGCTCGATCTGACCACCAACCAGTGTCAGGTCCTTGATCTCGTTCGAGGTGATCTGGCCACCCTGAAAGGTTTGCGGCAGCAGGCGACCATCGTTGGTCACGATTACCGGCAGTTTTGGCTGCAGGGTGCCCAGCTTCAGCTCAGTCTGGGAGATCTTGGCTTTGGCAGTCAGGCCCAGGCTGGAGAAGTTATCAACCGCTTCACCGTTGGACTTGCTTGGGAAAACCGTGCCGCCGTAAGAAGTGGCAGTGGCGCCGTTGGTGCCGCCACCCGAATCCAGACGTACGCCCAGCAGGCCGATTGCGTCGATACCGAAGCCGACTGTGCCCTGGGTGTAGCCGGAGATGAAGCGCAGGTCGAAGCCCTGGCCCCATTCTTCGTTCTTGCTTTGAACGCCGTTGGCCTTGACCTTGGCGGTACCCGCGTCAGAGTCGCGGTTATCGGTGTTGATGTAGAAGTTGCGCAGCCCCAAAGTAGCCTTGCTGTCTTCGATGAAACCGGCGGCGCTTGCCTGCTGCGCCAAAACCCCTACGGCCACAGCCAGGGCCAAGGTGGACTTGTTCATTGTTTCGCTCCTATCGTTTCTAATTTTTTGGTCCTGGGTCGAATGCCCCGGATCCTGAAGTGCGCATTTAGCGCCAGACCGCACGTCCACCGGACTGCGTGTATCGAGTGTCGTGGTCTGTCCCACGTGGTTCGGGCCGGCATGTTAAACCTAAAAATATTTATTTCATTATTTTTCATGCCATTCAGGAATATAGACAGGCGCCGTGACACAGGCTATCGGCGCAACTGCCGCCCACTTTAGGCGCTTGCGCTAAAAGCCAAAAAGAATAAAAAATTACTAAGTAAGCACTTTTTGGAATATTGCAAGGCATAAAAAAACCTCGCCCGAAGGCGAGGTTCTTTTTGGGAGGGTGCTTACAGGAAGCTGTAGGTGTAGTTGAAGATCAAGCGAGTCTGGTCTTGATCAAGGGTGCTGGTGTTGCCACGGTAAGTACCGTGACGCAGCGTTGTACCAAACCCTTTAAGCAAGCCTGTTTGAATCACGTAGTCCACACGCGCGTCGGTCTCGTGCTCACTCAGGTCTTTACCAACACCGTTGGTAGCCTTGATGTCCTGGCCATTCAAGTAAGCAATCGAAGCTTTCAAGCCTGGGACGCCCAGTGAGGCGAAGTCATAGGAGTACTGACCGAACGTGGTGTTTTCACCGGCACGGATAAAGCTGCCAACCGTGGCATCAGTAAACGAGTAGAAGCTGGCGCCGCCGGCACCTTCTTGACGACCCTTGTCATCAACAAGACTGCCTTGGTTCAGGAAAACGAAGCCGCCGTCATCGTTGACACGTTGGTGCCCGAGCAGGAACGCGCTACCGCCCAGGGTGTACGTGAACATGGCGCTCCAGGTCTTGTTATCAACCTCGCCCGGGGTTTTCGCAAAACCGTTGTTGTTGTTGAAGCGGTAGCCGACGTCGCCATTCTTACCGTCAGAGCGGCTATCGAAATAGCGAATGTCGGTCTTGAAGGACTGGTTGGGAGCGATCGGGTAAACGTGCACCAGGCCGAGGAAGTTCTGCTTGTAGTAGTCTTCCAGGTTCGCATAGTAGTACTGCAGCAACAGGTCTTTGGTCACTTTCCAGTCAGCACCCGCGTAACGGAACTGATTGCTGTCCTGAGTACCGCCTGCTACCGCCAAGCCAGTTCTGTTGGAGGAGGCGCGACCCGACGCGTGCTCCAGTTGACCCAAGTTGAAGGTCACGTTGTCGATTTCCTTCGAGGTGATGGTGCCACCGTCAAAGGTCTGAGGCAGCAAACGGCTGTCGTTCGCTAGCAGAATCGGCAACTGGGGTGCCAGAGCGCCACCCAGGTGGGCTTCGGTCTTCGAGAAGCGCGCCTTGACGTTGCCATCCAAACGGCTCCACTCATCCGCCGAAGCATTGCCATCGCTAGGGAAGAAGGAGTTGGCGTTACCCACCGGGTGATGCCCTTTGCCGCCATCCAGATGAATACCAACGAGCGCCTGGGCGTCGATACCAAAACCAACAGTACCCGGGGTGAAACCGGACAGGTAATCGAACTTGAGCCCTTCAGCGGTTTCGCGCTGTCTGTTAGCAGCTGTGCTCGCACCTTCACGCATATCAGCGTCGTAATACATGGTGCGGGAGCTAACGGAAGCCTTGCTGTCTTCCAGGAAACCCGCGGCGCCTGCCTGCTGCGCCATAACCCCTACTGCCACGGCCAGGGCCAAGGTGGACTTGTTCATTGTTCAGCTCCTCTCGTTTCTAATTCTTGTGTTCCTGGCCCTGAGTCGAATGCCCGGGATCCTAAGGTGCGCGATTAGCGCCAGACCGTGACCCACAAGTCAATCGTAACCATGTGTGTCTACGACCATCGTCTAACCCCCATTAAATTCGCTCCTGCCGGGACGTCCGCCCAAAAAGAAATTACCCAATTTCTTTTCATACCCTTTAGGAATTTAGCTCAGCGATTTCCCCTTGAGCCGAGGCGAGGCACCGGCTCATAAGCTAATTCCTAAATGGTATTTGTTAGCCTTTTTTTAGATCGATTAGCTTTGATCAAACCCCACAATCAAACCCATCGAAAGGCAGCGCCATGACGACCAAACGCGCACTATCCAGCTTAATTGTTACAGTTTATGTATTGCTAGTGGTTTCTTTAAGCGCTCACGCAGAGAGCCTCACGGTGGGCTATCAAACCGGCATCGACCCCAGCAAAGTCGCCCAGGCGGACGGCGTTTACGAGCAAACCTTAGGCCAGAAAATCGACTGGCGCCGATTTAATAGCGGCCCGGAAGTGGTGACGGCGATTGCCTCCGGTGATGTACAGTTCGGCAACCTCGGTTCAAGCCCGCTGGCGGCAGCCGCTTCGCGCAATCTGCCGATTGTGGCGTTTATCGTTTCCGCCCAGATCAATGCCGCGGAAGCACTGGTGGTGCGCAACGGCAGCGGCATCGATAAACCGCAAGATCTGATCGGCAAGACCATCGCCACACCATTCGTTTCAACCTCTCACTACAGCTTGCTCGGCGCGCTGAAGCATTGGGGCCTGGATGCCTCCAAAGTCAAAGTGGTGAACCTGCAACCGGCGGAAATCGCAGCGGCGTGGAAGCGTGGCGACATTGATGGCGCGTTTGTCTGGTCGCCGGCGCTGGGGGAAATCCGCAAGACGGGCAAGACCTTGACCGACGCAGCACAGGTCGGCCAATGGGGTGCACCGACGTTCGAGGTGTGGGTGGCGCGCAAGGATTACGCGCAGAAGCATCCAGACGTTGTGGCCAAGTTCGCCAAGGTCACCCTGGACTCCTTCGCCGACTACGCCGCGCATAAAGACAGCTGGACGGCAGACTCGGTGCCCGTGCAGAAAATCGCCAAACTGACCGGTGCCAATGCCGCTGATGTGCCGGAGCTGCTGGCCGGTTCCGCGTTCCCGGATGCCAAGGCGCAACAGACCACCGCGTTACTGGACGGTGGTACGGCCAAGGCAATAGGTGAGACAGCGAAATTTTTGAAGGAGCAAGGGAAGGTCGAGACGGTGCTGCCCGATTATTCGGCGTATGTCAGCGCAAAGTTCGTCGCTGAATAACACTCGTTATGATCGTTCCCGTGCTCTGCGTGGGAATGCCTCAACGGACGCTCCGCGTTCGGTTGTTGGGACGCGGAGCGTCCCGGGCTGCATTCCCACGCGGAGCGTGGGAACGATCAGGTCACAGGGACTTTTCGAAGATCTTCGAATTACGCTGATAGTTGTACAGCGAAGCCCGCGCCGACGGCAGGCGCTCGACGCTGCTCGGCTCGAAACCACGCTCGCGGAACCAGTGAGCGGTGCGGGTCGTCAACACGAACAAGGTTTTCAACCCCTGTTCCCGGGCACGAGTTTCGATGCGCTCCAGCAGCTCATCACCGCGACCGCCATGGCGATACTCCGGGTTCACCGCCAAACAGGCCAACTCCCCGGCATCCGAATCGGCAATCTGATACAGCGCCGCACACGCGATGATCATGCCTTCACGCTCGACCACGCTGAACTGTTCGATCTCACGCTCCAGCACCTCGCGGGAACGACGCACCAGAATGCCCTGCTCTTCCAGCGGACTGATCAAGTCCAGCAAACCGCCGACGTCTTCAATCGCCGCTTCGCGAACAACCTCGAATTGCTCCTGAGCGACCAACGTACCTCCACCGTCACGGGTGAACAGCTCGGTCAGCAGCGCGCCGTCTTCGGCGTAACTGACGATATGGCTGCGCGCCACGCCGCCTCGGCAAGCCTCTGCCGCGGCATCCAGCAATTCAGCCTGATAGTTGCTGCCCAAGCGCTGCAAATGCGCTGGCACTTGTTGCGGGCGCAGTTCGCGAACCAGACGACCGTTTTCATCGATCAGCCCCAGGTCGGCACCGAACAGCAGCAATTTATCCGCCCCCAGATCGATGGCCGCGCGGGTGGCGACGTCTTCACACGCCAGGTTGAAGATCTCACCAGTCGGCGAGTAGCCCAACGGTGACAGCAGCACGATGGAGCGCTCGTCCAGCAAACGATTGATGCCCTTGCGGTCGACCCGACGCACTTCGCCGGTGTGATGATAATCGACGCCTTCAAGCACACCGATCGGCCGTGCGGTCACCAGATTGCCGCTGGCCACCCGCAGACGCGAGCCCTGCATTGGCGACGAGGCCATGTCCATCGACAGCCGCGCTTCGATGGCGATCCGCAGTTGGCCCACCGCATCGATTACGCACTCAAGCGTTGCAGCATCGGTGATGCGCATGCCGTGGTGGTAATGGGGGATCAGGCCGCGTGCGGCAAGACGGGTTTCGATTTGCGGGCGGGAACCGTGAACCAGTACCAGTCGCACACCCAGGCTGTGCAGCAACACCAGGTCGTGGACGATATTGCCAAAGTTGGGGTGCTCGACGCCGTCGCCGGGCAGCATGACGACGAAGGTGCAATCCCGGTGGGCATTGATGTACGGCGAAGCGTGGCGAAGCCAATTAACGTATTCGGGCATGAACCTGGGCCTGTAATAAATAGCAGCCAAAAAATGGGTGAAACTGGAATGCACAGCGGGCTGATGGTTATCGTCGGAACAGGCTTGGCGACACGCGCGCTCTCCTCATGAATACGGGTTGGGACACTGGCAATTTATACCGTTTACCCGGTCAGGCACAGAACCTGTGGGGTTGTGCTCAACTGACTGGCATCGGCGTTTTGGCCGGCATCAGGCAGTAATGTTCAATCAATGAACGTAATAGATGCACCGTAGGCTGCAAACGTGACATTTCGAGGTATTCCCCCGGTTGGTGTGCACAAGCAATATCACCCGGGCCCAGCACCAGCGTTTCACAACCAAGGCGCTGAAGATAAGGCGCTTCGGTGCCGAACGCCACTGCTTCGGCCTGATGGCCGGTGAGCTTCTCCGCGACCCGGACCAATTCGGCGTCCTCGGCTTGCTCGAATGGCGGCACTTCGGGGAACAGCGGCGCGTAGTCGATCTTCACCTGATGGCGTTCGGCAACCGGCTTGAGCCGCTGCAGAATTTCCGCCCGTAATGCTTTGGGGTCCATGCCCGGCAACGGCCGCAGATCGAACTCCAGCGAGCACTGGCCGCAAATACGGTTCGGATTGTCGCCGCCATGGATGCAGCCAAGATTCAGGGTCGGCGTCGGCACGCCGAACTGTGGATTGCGGAACTCGCGCTGCCACAACAGGCGCAGGCCACGCAGTTCGCCAATGGCATCGTGCATGGCCTCAAGGGCGCTGTGACCCAGGCGTGGGTCCGAGGAATGACCGCTCTGCCCGAGGATGTCGATGCGCTCCATCATGATGCCTTTGTGCATGCGGATCGGCTTGAGCCCGGTCGGCTCGCCAATCACCGCCGCGCGCCCCAACGGACGCCCGGCTTCGGCCAACGCGCGGGCACCGGACATGGAGCTTTCCTCATCGCACGTGGCGAGGATCAGCAGCGGCTGCTTGAACGGCTGGTCGAGCAGCGGGATGACGGCTTCAATGGCCAGGGCGAAAAAGCCCTTCATGTCGCAACTGCCCAATCCGACCCAGCGGCCATCGACTTCGGTGAGTTTCAGCGGATCGGTCTGCCACAGGGCGCCATCAAAGGGCACGGTGTCACTGTGGCCCGCCAGCACCAGGCCGCCGGGGCCGGAACCGAAACTGGCCAGCAAGTTGAATTTGCCGGGGCTGACCTGCTGGATGTCGCAGGCAAAACCCAGGTCGCCAAGCCACATCGCCAGCAAATCGATGACAGGACGGTTGGTCTGATCGAGGCTGGGCTGTGTACAGCTGACGGACGGTGCGGCGATCAGCGCAGCGAACTGATCTTTCATGGACGGCAAAGGCATCGCTGACTCCCACTCCCGAATTGAAGTCCATCATAGAACCATCTGGCGACAGGAATAAACCGTCGCGGCGCGGAGGATGATCGAGTCCTGTACACTGCACGACCTTGGCAGCCACACATTCCCCCCGGCTGCGCTCCCGATCCTGGATTTTCCGGCCATGCAGAAAGAAACTGAAATCAAACTCCGCGTCAGCCGCGAAACCCTCGCCGCCCTGCGCGAGCACCCGCTCCTGAAAAAACGCAACAAAAGTGGCTGGGAACGCCGTGAGTTGATGAACCAATACTTCGACACGCCTGAGCGCGACCTGGCCCGCGCCAAGGTTGCCCTGCGCCTGCGCAAGGATGGCGAAGAAGTGATTCAAACGCTCAAGACCCGCGGCCAAAGCGTCGCCGGTCTGTCCGAGCGTAACGAATACGACTGGAACCTGCCCAAAGCCAAGCTCGACGTGAAGAAACTCGACGGCGAATGCTGGCCGGTCGAGCTGGCCGAACTGGACAAGAAAACCCTGAAGCCGATTTTCACCACCGATTTCGTGCGCGAGCGCGCCGAAATCGCTTGGGGCCGTGGCAAGACCAAAGTGGTCATCGAAGCCGCGTTGGACCTGGGCCACGTGGTGGTGGGCAAGCAGAAAGAAGAAATCTGCGAGCTGGAACTGGAACTGCGCGAAGGCGAACCCGCCGCGTTGCTGGAACTGGCCGCCGAACTGGCCGCGACCCTGGCCCTGATGCCGTGTGACATCAGCAAGGCCGAGCGCGGTTATCGCTTGTACGACGCCAACAGCTACTCGCTGAGCCTGCCCGCGCCGCAGATCACCGCCGAAACCCCGCTGGACGACGCATTTGCTGCGTTGGCCTGGCACTTGCTGAGCAGCAGCCAGCGTCTGGCCGAACAGTATCGCTTCAATGGCCATTGGCGCCTGTTGCTGGACTGGGTCGAAAACCTGGCGGAATTGCGTGCACTGTTGAGTAGCCTGGGCCAAGCCGCGCCGCGTCAGTCGACTCACGATCTGCGCGTCGCGCTGGATGCCTTGCTCGAAGACTGGCGTCCACTGGTGCAAGCCGGTATCGACGACGAAGACGTGCGCAAAGCCGCGCCGGAGCAGTTCCTTGAAGAACTGGAAGACCCGCGCTGGGGCTTGTTCTCGCTGAACACGTCGCGCTGGTTACTGGCCCGTACCTGGGCAGCCGACCGTAACGTGCGTGGCAATCGCCAGGGCGCTGCGCAATTGGGCAGCTGGCTGCCGCGCCTGCTGGGTGAAGAAGCCACGTCCCTGCAATTGCAGCGTTATCAGCAGCAGCCCGAAGACCTGGCTGAACAATTGCCGCGCATCGAGCGCATCCAGGCCTGGCTGCATCACGCCCGCAACGTGCTGGACATCCCGGAAATGGATCGCCTGTACGGTGAGCTGAAACTGTTGGCACAACTGGCCAACGAGCCAATCACTGATGAATCGCTGGATGCGCGTAAGCAGCAGGCGATTGCGGTGTATCAGAATCGTGCGTGGAAGATGCTGCTGCGCATGTAATCCACGGCGCTGATCGTTCCCACGCTCTGCGTGGGAACGATCAAGCACAGTCACCCGCAAGGCTTCAGACCGGCAGACTCGTCGTCGACTTGATCTCCGACAACGCCACAATCGAGTTCACCTCCTGTATCCCCGGCACCATCGACAGCTTCTCGAAGAAGAAGCGCTCATACGCCTCGATGTCCGCCGTCACGATCCGCAGCAAGAAATCTACCGACCCCATCAGCACGTAACACTCCAGCACTTCGGGAAAACCGCGAATCGCTTCGGTGAACTCATTGAAGTTCGAACGCCCGTGCGCGTTGAGTTTGATCTCGGCGAAGATCTGCGTGTTAAGCCCGATCTTCTTGCGATCAAGCAGCGTCACCTGACCGCGAATGATGCCCTCCTCTTTCATGCGCTGAATCCGCCGCCAGCACGGCGACTGCGAGAGCCCCACCTGTTCGGCGATCTGCGCGCTGGAAAGTGAAGCGTCCTCCTGCAGCAACGCCAGAATCTTGCGGTCGTAGCCATCCAGCTCGCTGTGCATAACAAATCCTTTAAGTGACGCAGTATTGAATTAAACGATTCGATAAATCGCCAATAAAGCCAATCATAGATAAGAAATGCCCGGCGACGAATGTAAAAATTCCTCCAGAGAATTTGGAGACCGACCATGCCCCCTTTGGAAGCCGTCAACACCCTGCCCACCCGCGCCGATGTCTGGAACGTCAGCAACGCTCACTGCCGCGTCCACTACCAATTACTGGCCGAAGCCGAGCCGGACCTGCTGTGCAGAGCACTCAACTTTTTTGCATTGCAGTGCCTGACACCACAACAGGTCAATGTGCAGCGCACGGACGATCGGTTGGCGATCGATATCGTCATGGACGGCCTGAGCTGGCATCGAGCCCAAGTGATCGCGGAAAAACTGCGTAACTTGATCAGCGTGTTTTCGGTAGACCTGCAAACGGCTGATGCGGCCTGGAATGAACCCGCTCAAGCGGCTGGCTGACAAACCTCGACACGGCTTCGTCGAGTAGTGGCCCAGCGGTCGGTGGCTGCGCGACTATCCTTTGCGCACCGTTGTTCATGAGGAGCCCGCATGTCCGTTCAACTTGCCATTCAGGACCGCTGGCTGGATCTCAATGATTTGCTGCGCGAACTGGTCGCCCAAGGCTTTATCAGCCAGGACTCGGCCGAGCACGCGCTCAATGCCCGCCGTCGCCACGCCACCAGTGGCCAGATGCACCCACTGGAATTCATCGCCAGCCAGCACCTGGACGACCTCAGCCGCCCCGGTAAACACCTGGACCTGGAAAGCCTGACCCTGTGGCTGTCACAACAGGCCGGTCAGCCTTATCTGCGCATCGACCCGCTGAAGATCAACGTCGCGGCCATCACACCACTGATGTCCTATGCCTTCGCCCAGCGTCACAAGATTCTGGCGGTGTCCGTCGACCGCGACGCGGTGACCGTGGCCAGCGCCCAACCTTACGTCAACGGCTGGGAAGCCGACCTGACCCACGTGTTGAAGCTGCCGATCAAACGCGTAGTGGCCAACCCGGTGGACATCCAGCGCTTCAGCGTCGAGTTTTTCCGTTTGGCCAAATCGGTCAGCGGCGCGACCAGCACCGATCAAAAAACGAGCAACCTGGGCAATTTCGAACAACTGCTCAACCTCGGTGCCAGCGACCAGGAACCGGACGCCAACGACGCGCACATCGTCAACATCGTCGACTGGCTGTTCCAGTACGCGTTCCAGCAACGCGCCAGCGATATCCACATCGAACCCCGGCGAGAGCAAGGCACCGTGCGTTTTCGCATCGACGGCGTGCTGCACAACGTCTACCAATTCCCGCCACAGGTGACGATGGCAATCGTCAGTCGCCTGAAAAGCCTCGGGCGGATGAACGTCGCGGAAAAGCGCAAGCCTCAGGACGGTCGGGTGAAAACCAAGACGCCGGACGGTGGCGAAGTCGAGTTGCGGCTGTCGACATTGCCGACCGCGTTCGGCGAAAAAATGGTCATGCGGATCTTCGACCCGGAAGTGCTGCTCAAGGATTTCGATCAACTGGGGTTTTCCGCCGAAGACCTGCGCCGCTGGCAGGACATGACCCGCCAGCCCAACGGCATCATTCTGGTCACCGGACCGACCGGTTCAGGCAAGACCACCACGCTGTACACCACGCTCAAGAAGCTGGCGACACCGGAGGTCAACCTCTGCACCATCGAAGACCCGATCGAGATGGTCGAGCCCGCCTTCAATCAGATGCAGGTCCAGCACAACATCGACCTGACCTTCGCCGCCGGTGTGCGCGCGCTGATGCGACAGGACCCGGACATCATCATGATCGGCGAGATCCGCGACCTGGAAACCGCTGAAATGGCGATCCAGGCCGCGCTCACCGGTCACTTGGTGCTCTCGACGCTGCACACCAACGATGCGCCGAGCGCCATCAGCCGCCTGCTCGAACTCGGCGTGCCGCATTACCTGATCAAGGCCACGGTGCTCGGCGTCATGGCCCAGCGCCTGGTGCGAACCTTGTGCCCCGATTGCAAGGCCCCGCTGACCTTGGGCGAAGAAGACTGGCAAACCCTGACCAAACCCTGGCAAGCGCCACTGCCCACCAATGCCCAGCGCGCCATCGGCTGCCTGGAATGCCGCGACACCGGCTATCGCGGTCGCGCCGGGGTCTACGAAATCATGCAAATGACTGACGGCGTCAAGGCGCTGATCAATCCCGATACCGATTTGCTCGCAGTGCGGCGACAGGCGTTCAAGGAAGGCATGCGCAGTCTGCGATTGTCGGGGGCCCAGAAAGTGGCGGCCGGATTGACCACGGTCGAGGAGGTTCTACGGGTGACACCACAGAGCGAGCAGAAGTAGGCTGGGCGTCACGGAACTCGATTGAGGGAATGGCAATCAAATCCCGTAGTTAACCCAGTGGAGTACCCCTATGCGTCTCAAACTTGCTGTCGCTACCCTCGCCTTGTTGTCCCTTCCAGTCGGTTCGGCGATGGCCGATAGCTTTTGGCGTAACGTCATTTCGTCCGGTGCAACCACCGGCTCGACCTACCTGACTTTCAAGGATCACAAGCTGATCGTCGCAGCCCAGGACGATGCCGGCAGCTTTGTTGCCAGTGATGGCGGCATTCGCGGTCCTTATCTGGAAGCCGCGATGCAGAAAGTCCGCGCCGACAACCCGGGCCTTCAGGCCACGGACATGGAACTGGCGAACGCGATCCTGGCGAAGAACGCCGTGGCTTCGGAATAATCCGTTCAGCTGAATGAAAATGCCGCTCACATGAGCGGCATTTTTTTGCCCACCGCAAACCACAGGGGATGTGTGTTGGCCAGTAATTCAGCGGTAATCATCGACCGGGACACACGCACAAAACAAATTGCGATCCCCATAAACGTTATCCACCCGATTCACCGCCGGCCAATATTTGTGCGCCTTGGTGTGTGCATCCGGCGTCACCGCCTGCTCAATGCTGTAAGGCCGCTCCCACACCCCAGTGATATCGGCCAAGGTATGCGGCGCACGCTTGAGCGGGTTGTCTTCGGCTGACCAATTGCCATTCTGCACTTCGGTGATCTCGGCGCGGATACTCAGCATCGCGCCGATAAACCGGTCCAGCTCGGCCTTCGATTCACTCTCGGTCGGTTCGACCATCAAGGTCCCCGGCACCGGGAACGACATGGTCGGCGCATGGAAGCCGTAATCCATCAAACGTTTGGCGACGTCTTCTTCACTGATACCGGTTAGCGCCTTCAGTGGCCGCAAATCCAGAATGCACTCGTGAGCGACTCGCTCATTACGCCCGGTGTAGAGCACTGGAAACGCGCCGGACAAATGCTGCGCCAGGTAATTTGCGGAAAGGATCGCCACCTCGCTCGCATCCGCCAGTTGCGGCCCCATCATCGCGATGTACATCCAGCTGATCGGCAGAATGCTCGCACTGCCCCAAGGCGCAGCACTGACCGCGCCGTTCTGCGCCAGCGGTCCGTCGATGGGCACCACCGGGTGATTGGCGACAAACGGCGCCAAGTGCGCGCGCACCCCGATCGGGCCCATGCCTGGCCCGCCGCCGCCGTGGGGAATGCAGAAGGTTTTGTGCAGGTTCATGTGCGACACGTCGGCGCCAATGTCCGCCGGGCGCGCCAATCCGACCTGGGCATTGAGGTTGGCGCCATCCATGTACACCTGGCCGCCGTGACTGTGGATAACTTCACACATCTCGCTGATGCCTTCCTCGTACACGCCGTGGGTCGAAGGATAGGTGGCCATCAGGCAGGCAAGTTTGTCGCCCGCCTCCGCGGCTTTGCCTTTGAGGTCATCCAGATCGACGTTGCCCGCCTCATCGCACTCGACGATCACCACGCGCATCCCGGCCATTTGCGCCGAAGCCGGGTTGGTGCCGTGAGCCGACGACGGGATCAGGCAGATATCCCGCGCCCCCTGTTGATGACTCTCATGGTATTTGCGAATTGCCAGCAACCCGGCGTACTCACCTTGAGCGCCGGAGTTGGGCTGCATGCAGATCGCATCGAAACCGGTAATCGCGCACAGCCAACGCTCCAGTTCTTCGATCATCAGCGCATAACCCACCGCTTGCTCCCTCGGCGCAAACGGGTGCAGATTGGCAAATTTCGGCCAGGTGATGGGAATCATCTCGCTGGTGGCATTGAGTTTCATGGTGCAAGAACCGAGAGGAATCATCGACTGGTTCAACGCCAGGTCTTTGTTCTCCAGTTGTTTGAGATAGCGCAGCATCTCCGTTTCACTGTGATGGGTGCTGAACACTGGATGGCGCAGATAAGGCGACGTGCGCAGCAGCTCGACAGGAATGCCGCAATCAAGCGTTTCGGCGTCCAGTTCGTCGACGTTAAGTCCATGATCGGAACCGAGGAACACATCGAACAACTTGGCTACCGTGGTTTCGTCACACGTTTCGTCGAGGCTGAGCGCCAATTGCCCGCGCCCCAGAATCCGCAGGTTGATCTGTGCAGCCTGGGCGCTTTCGATGATAGCGGTCTGCGTGCCTCCAACCTCCAGGGTCAAGGTGTCAAAGAAGTGTTTGTTGAGCCGGGTGATGCCGTGGCGTTCAAGACCGGTCGCGAGGATGCAGGTCAGCCGGTGCACCCGCTGGGCGATCCGCTTCAAGCCCTCGGGGCCGTGATAAACCGCATAGAAACTGGCGATATTGGCCAGCAGCACTTGCGCGGTACAAATATTCGAATTGGCCTTCTCCCGGCGAATATGCTGCTCACGGGTTTGCAGGGCCATACGCAACGCGGTGTTGCCGCGAGCGTCCTTCGAGACGCCGATGATGCGCCCGGGAATGGCTCGTTTGTATTCATCGCGACTGGCGAAAAAGGCCGCGTGAGGACCGCCGTACCCCATGGGCACGCCGAAACGCTGAGATGAACCGAACACCACGTCGGCACCCAGTTCTCCCGGTGGCGTCAGCAACAGCAGGCTCAGCAAGTCTGTTGCGACGCACGCCAGGGCTTGCTGGGCATGCAGGTGATCGATCAATGGACGCAGGTCGCGAATTTCGCCGTGGGTGTCGGGATATTGCAGCAACGCGCCGAATACCTGGTGGGTTTTCAGATTATCCAGTGCATCGATGATCAACTCGAAGCCGAAGCCTTCGGCACGGGTCTGCACCACGGAAATAGTCTGCGGATGGCAGTTCTCGTCGACGAAGAACACATTGCTCTTAGACTTGGCGACACGTTTGGCCAAGGCCATGGCTTCCGCGGCGGCCGTGGCCTCATCGAGTAACGAAGCATTGGCCAGCTCGAGCCCCGTAAGGTCGATGGTCAATTGTTGGAAATTGAGCAGCGCCTCTAGCCGGCCTTGAGCGATTTCAGGTTGGTAAGGCGTATAGGCGGTGTACCAACCAGGGTTTTCCAGCACGTTGCGCGCAATGACGTTCGGCGTGAGCGTGCCGTGGTAACCCATGCCGATCAGGCTGGTCCAGACCTGGTTCTGTTCGGCGTAGCCACGCAGCTTGGCCAGCGCGGCTTCTTCGTCGAGGGCGGGCGGCAAATCGAGCATCCGGTTCAGACGGATTCCCGGCGGCACAGTTTGCTCGATCAGCTCCACTCGACTGCCCAGGCCGAGGCTATCGAGCATCGCCTGCTGTTCGGCGGCATCGGGCCCCAAGTGGCGGCGAAGAAAGGCATTGGGATCGCGTAACTGGCTCAAGGACGGCAACTGGGACATGACGGGCTCTCTCTTGACTGGCGCTCAACGTCGATGCAACACGATCAAAGCAGCATAGCAGTCGATAAACATGCGGAGGGCGTAGCGCGGTTGGCCAATTCGCATCATCATGTTCGGCGCATGCCTTACGTCCGCTGATCGGTGTCCATACTTATGAGCCAACTGCCTTTTCTGCCCTTCTCCAAACCCACCATTGATGAGACCACAATCGCTGCTGTCGGCGATGTCTTGCGTTCAGGCTGGATTACCAGCGGCCCCAAGGTTCAGGCCTTTGAAGCGCAACTCTCGGAATATTTCGGTGGGCGCCCTGTGCGCACCTTCAACTCTGGCACCTGCACCATGGAAATCGCCTTGCGCATCGCCGGGATCGGACCGGGCGATGAAGTAATCACCACACCGATCTCCTGGGTAGCCACCGCCAACGTGATTCTGGAGGTCGGCGCGACGCCAGTGTTTGCCGACATCGACCCGGTCACTCGCAACATCGACCTGGATCAGCTTGAAGCCGCCATTACCCCGCGCACCAAAGCCATCATCCCGGTGTTCCTCGCCGGGCTGCCGGTGGACATGACGCGCCTTTACGCACTGGCGAAAAAGCACGGTTTACGGATAGTGGAAGACGCGGCCCAGGCGCTGGGCTCGAGCTGGAATGGACAGCGTATCGGTGCAACCGGTGACTTCGTGTCCTTCAGTTTTCAGGCAAACAAAAACGTCACCTCTTCGGAGGGCGGTTGCCTGGTGCTGAACACTGCCGAAGAAACCCGACTGGCGGAAAAATACC
This sequence comes from Pseudomonas sp. fls2-241-R2A-110, assembly GCF_030209165.1. NCBI lineage: Bacteria > Pseudomonadati > Pseudomonadota > Gammaproteobacteria > Pseudomonadales > Pseudomonadaceae > Pseudomonas > Pseudomonas sp. fls2-241-R2A-110. The sequence continues at coordinate 369,432 of NZ_JARVSN010000018.1, forward strand.
GATTACAGGGTGTAACCCGCACCGGTTTCGATGGGCTGGACGTGGATGTGCTGGGCGGCAAATTCAACATGACCGATGTCGCGGCGGCTATTGGTCTGGGGCAATTTGCTCACATCGAAGCGATTACGGCTCATCGCCGTGAGCTGGCCAAGCACTATTTCGCCTGCTTTGGCGAGGACTTCGAAGCCCAATACGGCGCTCAACTGCCCCCGGCAGATTTCGAGAACAGCAATTGGCATTTATTCCAGCTGGTGCTGCCGGAGCGCAAGGACGGTCTCCCGGCGCGGGCCACGTTCATGGAGCAGATGCAGGCATTGGGTGTCGGTATTGGCTATCACTACCCGCCGATTCATCTGCTGAGCCTTTACCGCGAGCGCGGATTCAAGGAAGGCATGTTTCCGGTAGCAGAACGGGTTGGACGCCTGATTGTTTCATTGCCGATGTTTACGGCCATGAGCAAAGCGGACGTCGAACGATCGGTGGCAGCGGTGAAGACGGTTTTGCAAGCCGCCTGAAAAAAACCCAAAAAAAGCCTCGAGTGATCGAGGCTTTTGCTTGTCTGGGGCTTACTCGCCGATGGCGGCTTTGTAGCCTGCGGCATCGAGCAGCTTGTCCAGATCAGCCGCGTTGCTTGGCTTGAGCTTGAAGATCCAGGCGCCGTACGGGTCGGAGTTGAGCAATTCAGGCGAACCGCTCAGTTCTTCGTTGACCGCGATCACTTCACCGGCAATCGGTGAGTAGATGTCAGAGGCGGCTTTAACCGACTCCACCACACCGGCTTGATCTTCGGCAGCAAACACATTGCCGACTTCGGTCAGTTCAACGAACACCACGTCGCCCAAGGCTTCCTGAGCGTGATCGCTGATGCCCACGGTGACGGTGCCATCGGCTTCCAGACGGGCCCATTCGTGACTTTCGGCAAAACGCAGGTCGGCAGGGATATCGCTCATGTTCTGTATCCTCAAGAAAATTGTCAGCGGTCATTGCCCGCCAAAAAAGGTTAGATCAAGGTTTTGCCGTGGCGTACGAAGGTCGGTTTGACCACTCGGACCGGGTACCATTTGCCACGGATTTCCACTTCTGCGCGGTCGGCAGTTGCCATCGGCACGCGCGCCAGTGCAATCGACTTGCTAAGCGTAGGAGAGAAACTACCACTGGTGATCTCTCCTTCGCCAACATTGGCGATGCGGACCACTTGATGAGCGCGCAAAACACCACGCTCCTCAAGGACCAGACCGACCAGTTTGTGCTGAACGCCACCCGCCCGCTCGGCTTCCAGGGCAGTGCGACCGATGAACTGGCGCGTGGCCGGTTCCCAGGCAATGCTCCACGCCATGTTCGAGGCCAGTGGCGAAACGTCTTGATGAATGTCCTGGCCGTACAGGTTCATGCCGGCTTCCACGCGCAAGGTGTCGCGCGCGCCCAAGCCGATTGGCGAAATCCCGGCGCCCACCAGATCGTTGAAGAAACCCGGTGCCTGATTGGCCGGCAGAACGATTTCGAGCCCGTCTTCGCCGGTGTAGCCGGTACGCGCGATGAACCAGTCACCGTCAGCCAGCCCTTCAAAGGGTTTGAGCATCTGGATCAGGTTGCTGCGTGACTGAGTCACCAGTTCGGAGATTTTATGCCGGGCTTGGGGCCCCTGAATGGCCAGCATTGCCAATTCGGAGCGCTCGTTGAGCTGCACATCAAAACCGTCGAGATGAGCCTGCATCCAGGCGAGGTCCTGATTGCGGGTGGAGGCGTTGACCACCAACCGATAACCGTCCTCGAGCCGGTAGACGATCATGTCGTCGACAATACCGCCACGCTCATTGAGCATGGCGCTGTACAAGGCACGGCCGGGGCTGTGCAGGCGCGCGACATCATTGGCCAGCAAATGCTGGAGCCAGGCTTTGGCCTGGGCGCCGCTGACATCGATCACGGTCATGTGGGATACATCGAAAACCCCGCAATCGCGGCGCACCTGATGGTGTTCCTCGACCTGCGAGCCGTAATGCAAAGGCATATCCCAACCGCCAAAATCGACCATCTTCGCGCCGAGGGCGAGATGAAGGTCATACAGAGGCGTACGCTGTCCCATGGGTTTCTCCTTCCGGGCGTGGCGAAGGTGCGGGAAGGTGCTTGACCACTGAAAGCCTTTAAATACAAGGCTTGCAGCCGATCTCAGCTACCGGGCCCGAAGGACGGACCGCACCGAATGCCGCGCATTGTAGCCTCAAGGTGTAGGACTGGCACCTAGGCGTTTCGATGCGCCGAACGTCGAATCAATCCGATGACCGGTAGAAGCCCGACCAAAACCAGCGTCAAGGCCGGCAGCGAGGCCCTCGCCCACTCCCCTTCGCTGGTCATTTCAAATACCCGTACGGCCAGCGTGTCCCAGCCAAACGGGCGCATCAGCAGGGTTGCGGGCATTTCCTTGAGCACATCGACGAACACCAGCAGCCCAGCACTCAACGTGCCGGGCAGCAATAACGGCAGATACACTTTGAAAAACAGTCGTGGCCCACTGACCCCAAGACTACGTGCTGCTTCGGGCAAAGAAGGCCGTATTCGCGCCAGACTGCTTTCCAACGGCCCATAGGCCACGGCAATGAAACGCACCAGATAGGCCAGCAATAACGCCGACAGACTGCCCAGCAACAGCGGCTTGCCTGCTCCGCCGAGCCAACCCGACAGCGGAATCACCAGCTCCCGGTCCAGATAACTGAACGCCAGCATGATCGACACCGCCAGCACAGAACCCGGCAGCGCATAGCCGAGATTGGCCAGGCTGACCCCGATACGGATCGCCCGGGTCGGCGCCAGGCGCCGGGCAAACGCCAGCACCAGGGCAACGCTGACGGTGATCAACGCCGCCATGCCACCCAGGTACAGGGTGTGGACGATCAGTCCGGCGTAGCGCTCATCCAGATCGAAGCGCCCACGCTGCCAGAACCACACCACCAGTTGCAGCATCGGAATGACGAAGGCGCAGGCGAACACCAGACCGCACCAGCTCATGGCCGCCACGGCTTTAAAACCACGCAGGTGATACAGCGCCTTGACCCGCGGCCGTTCGTTACTCGCCCGATTGGCCCCGCGAGCCCTGCGTTCGCCATACAGCACCAGCATCACCACCAACAGCAACAGACTGGCCAGTTGTGCGGCGCTGGAGAGACTGAAGAATCCGTACCAGGTTTTGTAGATCGCGGTCGTAAACGTGTCGAAATTGAACACCGACACCGCACCAAAATCCGCGAGGGTTTCCATCAAGGCCAGCGCCACACCAGCGCCGATGGCCGGGCGCGCCATCGGCAAGGCGACTCGCCAGAAGGCCTGCCACGGGGATTGGCCCAAGACCCGCGCCGCTTCCATCAAGCCTTTGCCCTGGGCCAGGAACGCGCTGCGCGCCAGCAGGTAAACGTAAGGATAAAACACCAGCACCAAAACGATGATTACGCCGCCGGTGGAGCGCACTCGAGGCAACCGCAGGCCGATGCCGAACCATTCGCGCATCAGGGTTTGCACAGGGCCGGCGAAATCCAGCAGGCCAACAAAGACAAACGCCAGCACGTAGGCAGGAATGGCGAAGGGCAGCATCAGCGCCCAATCCAGCCAGCGCCGGCCGGGGAATTCGCAGAGACTGGTGAGCCAGGCGAGGCTGACGCCCAACAGTGTTACGCCGACACCGACGCCAAGCACCAGGGTCAGCGTGTTGCCCAGCAAGCGCGGCATCTGGGTGTCCCAGAGATGGGACCAGATTTGATGATCGATGGTTTGCCAGGAAAGAAACAGAACGCTCAGTGGCAGCAGGACGAGCGCGGCGATGGCGAAGACCAGGGGATACCAGCGGCGTTGGGCGGGGTGGGCCACAGGGGATCTCTAGAGAATGTTAAATGATTGTGCCCACGCTCTGCGTGGGCACATATCTTGTGACGCTCTGCGTCACGCTTCGACGCAGAGCGTCGAGGGACGCATTCCCACGCAGACGGTTCGACGCCTCGACGTGGGAACGATCAGCGCGGGTCTCAGTTCCAGCCGGCCCGATCCATCATGCGAATCGCTTCGGCCTGGCGCTTGCCGGCAATTTCCACTGGCAAGGTATCCGCGACAAACTTGCCCCAGCTCGCGACTTCCGCGGAGGGCTGAACCTCAGGATTGGCCGGGAATTCCTGGTTCACGTCAGCGAAGATCCGCTGCGCTTGCGGCGTGGTCATCCACTCCACCAAGGCTTTGGCGGCTTCTGGATGCGGTGCATGCTTGGTCAGGCCGATGCCTGACAGATTGACGTGCACACCCCGATCCCCCTGGTTTGGCCAGAACAGCTTCACCGCCAGATCAGGTTTCTGCTTGTGCAGACGACCGTAGTAGTAAGTGTTGACGATGCCGACGTCGCACTGGCCCGCATTGATGGCTTCCAGTACCGCGATGTCGTCGGAGAAGACGTCGGTAGACAGGTTGCTGACCCAGCCCTTGAGGATCTTCTCGGTTTTGTCGGCACCGTGCACTTCGATCATGGTGGCGGTCAGGGACTGGTTGTAGACCTTCTTCGCCGTGCGCAGGCACAGGCGTCCTTCCCAGTTCTTGTCGGCCAGACCTTCGTAGGTGGTGAGCTCGCCCGGCTTCACCCTATCGGTGGAGTAAGCGATGGTCCGCGCGCGCAGGCTCAGGCCGGTCCAGGCATGGGCGGACGAGCGGTATTGCAGCGGAATGTTGGCGTCGATCACCTTGGAGGTGAAAGGTTGCAGGATGCCCATCTGCTCGGCTTGCCAGAGGTTACCAGCATCGACGGTGAGCAACAGGTCGGCGGTGGCGTTCTCGCCCTCGGCCTTGATGCGCTGCATCAGCGGCGCTTCCTTGTCGGTGATGAACTTCACTTGCACACCGGTTTTCGCGGTGTAGGCATCGAAGACCGGTTTGATCAGCTCGTCGATACGCGAGGAGTAAACCACCACCTCGTCAGCGGCCTGAGCAGCGGTGCTGCCAATCAGGGTCAGGGCGAGTGCGGTCAGTAGACGCTTCGGTGCCAACATGGGAGCGATCTCACGATTGAAAAAATGAGGCCAAATGATAAGGACTCACATTTAGCTTCTCAATCAAACAGTTCGCGGAGGAGTTACCAGATGTTGCACCGCTCGAAATTGGCGGTGGAATGTTCCTGCCCTATCGCGAGCAGGCTCGCTCCCACAAGGGATCTTCGGTGTTCACAAAACCAATGTGGGAGCGAGCTTGCTCGCGATGGGGCCATCAGCCGCAATGAAGTGATCAGGCCTTGGCCAGCGCCGGCAGATCCCCGATCAACCCCAACGCCTCACGCACAAACAGCGCCTTGGCCTCGGGCATCTGATCGACCATCTTCAAGCCCGCGTTACGCAACCAGCGAACCGGCAACGGATCGGCCTGGAACAAGCGCTCGAAGCCTTCCATCGCCGCCATCAAGGCCAGGTTGTGCGGCATGCGCCGACGCTCATAGCGACTGAGCACTTTCACATCCGCCAACCGCTCGCCACGTTCCGCAGCCTGCAACAGCACTTCAGCCAGGACGGCGGCATCGAGGAAGCCCAGGTTGACGCCCTGCCCGGCCAGCGGGTGGATGGTATGGGCAGCGTCGCCGATCAAAGCCAGGCCCTCGGCCACGTATCGCTTGGCATGACGCTGGCGCAATGGCACGCACAGACGCGGATCGGCGCTTTGAACCGTGCCGAGCCGGCCTTCGAAGGCTCGCTCCAGCTCGCGGCAGAACGCCTCATCGTCCAGCGCCATCAAGCGCTCGGCTTCGCTCGGCGTGGTCGACCAGACGATCGAACACCAATCCTGTTGTCCGTCGCGGTCCAACGGCAGAAACGCCAGCGGACCGTTGTCGGTGAAACGCTGCCACGCGGTCATTTGATGCGGTCTGGAGCAGCGCACGCTGGTGACGATCGCGTGATGCAGATAGTCCCACTCGCGCGTTGCCACGCCGGTCAGGCGCCGCACGGCTGAGTTGGCGCCATCAGCCGCAATGACCAGCGGCGCACGCAACGTGCGGCCATCGGCCAGGGTCAGCAGCCAGTCATCGCCGGAACGGCGCATCTGCTCAAGGCGCGCATTGGCCAGCATCCCCAGGTCGCAGTCGTGCAAACGATCGAGCAAGGCGTCCTGAACCACGCGGTTCTCGACGATATGCCCGAGCACATCGGCATGCACGCTGGCAGCCGAGAAGTGGATTTGTCCGGTGCCGCTGCCATCCCACACATGCATGTCGGTGTACGGGCTGCTGCGCCGGTTGGCGATGCCGTCCCACACGCCGAGGCGTTCCAGAATCCGCTGGCTGGCAGCCGACAAGGCGCTCACCCGTGGCTCGAACGGTGCTTGCCCGTCGAAGGGTTTGACGCTCATCGGGCTGCCATCGAGCAGCAGGACTTCCAGCCCGCTGTCCTGCAACGCCAGCGCCAAGGCGCTGCCGACCATTCCGGCCCCGACAATCAGCAGATCTGCGCGCATTTCCATGCTTTAAGCCTGTCTCGCTTGCGGCTTGCGCCGCACGTAAAGGGTTTTTCCGACCCGCGCCACCAGGTGACCGGCGCCGTCATGAATATCGACCTGCAACTGCGGCAGGTATTTTTCGCCATTGGCCGTCTGCCGGCGGATCTCGTCGAGCAAGGTGTCGTCGATCGTGAAACGGGCGAACACCGGACCTTTGCCCGGCTTGATGAAATCGATGTCGGCGGCCTTGTCCCAGACGATGTAACGGTGACCGAGGTTTTCCATCAGCATCAGCATGAAAAACGGGTCGACCATCGAATACAGGCTGCCGCCAAACTGGGTGCCGACGTAATTGCGGTTGTACCAGCTCAGGCCCATGGACACTTTGATGTCGCGAAAATCATCGCTGATGTGCTGAACCCGAACCCCGGCCCCCAGATACGGCGGGTAGAAGGTCATGACCCAGCGCATCAACCGCGCTTTGCCGAACGTGTCGGTCAGCCACTTAAGCATCGGGACGTGTACCCAGACCCATGGCTTGCCGGGCGAACCAGCGCTTGGCCGGTGGCAGCAGATCGAGGCCGAGCAAGCCGATGTTGCGACCCAGCGAAACCAGCGGCTGGGTGCTGCCAAACAATCGGGTGACTTGATCGGAGAAGCCCACGGTGAGGTTCTGATCCAGGCGCTGGCGCTCGCGGTAAGCCTGCAAAGTCGCAAAGTCGCCGGGCGCTTTCTCGCTGGCCAACAAGGCATCGGCCAACGCCTGGGCATCACGCAAGGACAGGTTGAAACCCTGGCCGGCAATCGGGTGCAGGCTGTGGGCGGCGTTGCCAAGGATCGCCAGGTGCGGGCGCACCTGCTCTTCGGCCTCGATCAGCGTCAGCGGGTACAGATGCCGCGCGCCCACCTGTTTCAGGGTGCCAAGGCGATAACCGAACACGCCCTGCAATTCACTGAGAAAGCTGCGCTCATCGAGCGCCGCCAACCGTTGCGCGTCCATCCCCAGGCGGGTCCAGACCAGGGCGCAGCGGTTTTCCGGCAGCGGCAGCAACGCCATCGGGCCGTCGTCGGTAAAACGCTCGAATGCCATGCCGTTGTGGGCTTCACTCGGGGTGATATTGGCGATCAGGGCGCTCTGGTTGTACGGGCGCTTCCTGATGCCGATCCCCAACTGCTCGCGCAGGCCGGAACGGCCGCCATCGGCCAGTACCGCAAGGTCGCATTCCAGTGTGGTTTCGTCGTTGAGGGTCAGGCGATAGCCATCGGTCAACGGTTCCATCCGCGTCACTTCCGCCGGGCAACGCCAAGTGACCACGTCCTTGTCCAGGCCTTGCCAGAGGCATTGGCCTAGCCAGGCGTTTTCCACCACATAGCCTAGGGCCGGAACGCCTTCTTCCATCGCGGACAAGCGCGCAGTGGAAAAACGGCCACGGTCGGAGACATGAATCTGCTTGATCGGCTCAGCGCGACGGGTGATTTCCTGCCACACGCCCAACCGTTGATAAATTTGCTTGGCACCGTAGGACAACGCTGAAGAACGGGCGTCATAGCTCGGCTGATAAGTATGGCCGGGAGCAAACGGCTCGATCAGTACGATCTTCCAACCGCGCGCCTTCGCCCCGGCCTGCAAGGCCAACGCCAGACTGGCGCCCACCAGGCCACCACCGATAATCGCCAGATTGACTCGGCTCATGCCGCGTGCGTCCGTGCAGCGGCCATCAAGGCCTCGATCTCGGCGACGGTTTTAGGCACGCCGTTGGTCAGGATTTCACAACCGGTTTTGGTCACTACCACGTCATCCTCGATGCGCACGCCGATGCCGCGCCATTTCTTCGCTACGTTCTGATTGTCCGGCGAGATGTAGATCCCCGGTTCAACGGTCAGCGCCATGCCGACTTCCAGCACGCGCCATTCGCCGCCGACCTTGTAATCGCCGACGTCATGCACATCCATGCCCAGCCAGTGGCCGGCGCGGTGCATATAAAAGGCTTTATAGGCTTCGCTGGCGATCAACTCGTCGACTTCGCCTTGCAACAGGCCCAACTTCACCAGGCCGGCGGTAATCACCCGGACCGTGGCTTCGTGTGCCTGATTCCAGTGTTTGTTCGGGGCGATCTCGGCGAATGCGGCTTCCTGGGACGCCAGCACCAACTCGTAGATCGCCTTCTGTTCAGGTGAATACTTGCCGTTGACCGGCCAGGTGCGGGTGATGTCGCTGGCATAGCAGTCGATCTCGCACCCGGCATCGATCAGCACCAGATCGCCATCCTTGAGCACCGCATCATTCTCCTGGTAATGCAGGATGCAGCTGTTGCGCCCGGACGCGACGATCGAACCGTATGCCGGCATCTTCGCCCCGCCCTTGCGGAATTCGTAATCGAGTTCGGCTTCGAGGCTGAACTCGTGCAGCCCGGCCCGGCTGGCCTGCATGGCGCGGATGTGCGCCTGGGAGGATATCCGCGCGGCTTCGCGCATCACCTTCACTTCTGCCGCCGATTTATACAGGCGCATGTCGTGAAGCAGATGATCCAGGGCAACGAATTCGTTCGGTGGCTGCGCGCCGAGGTGCGCTTTAGAGCGGATCACGTTGATCCAGTCCATCAGGTGACGGTCGAATTCCGGATTGCTGCCCATGGCCGAATAGACTCGGTCGCGCCCTTCGATCAGGCCCGGCAGGATGTCGTCGATGTCGGTGATCGGGAACGCGTCGTCAGCGCCGAAGTCGCGGATCGCGCCTTCCTGGCCGGCACGCAGACCGTCCCACAACTCGCGCTCGGCGTTGCGCTCACGGCAAAACAGCACGTATTCGCCGTGCTCTCGGCCAGGCATCAGGACGATGACGGCTTGAGGCTCGGGGAAACCGCTGAGGTACTGGAAGTCGCTGTCCTGGCGGTAGACATGCTCGACGTCGCGGTTGCGGATGGCTACCGCGGCGGCGGGCAGGATGGCAATGCTGTTGGGTTCCATCTGCGCCATCAAGGCCTTGCGGCGACGGCTGTATTCCGATTTCGGGATATGAATCATGGGCAGATGGCTTTCCCTGGCAAACGATTAATGCAGCGACGGTTTGGCCGCGGCCGGCGCATCTGCTTTTTTGGTTTCGGAAAACAGCAGCAATGGCGCGACCCGCAGGTATTCCATCACTTCCATGTAGTCGCTTTCACCGTCTTCGGACTCTTCCAGGGCGTCTTGCACCTGGGAAATCGCCGCCAGGTCCTGCAACACTTCGGTGGCCTCGGTGCTCAGCATGCTGCTGTCACGGCAGTTCAGCCCGAAACCGCTGAGGAAACCCTGGCACCATTGGCCCAGTGCTACGGCACGATCAGCCAATGGTTCGTCATCGGTCGGCAGCAGCAGAACGACGGTCACGTCGTCGCCGGTGAGCTCGCCCTTGACCATTTCCTGCAAGCCGATCAGGGCGTTGCGGACATTGTCCTGTGGCTCGTTTTCGAGCAGTTCGGCAGCATCAACCAGCCAACCTTCGGCGTCGAAACCTGCACCGGCGCAACTGCGACCGAGCAACAGGCCGTGCAGTTCGGCAGGCGAGACGTTATGACCGCTGGAAGTCAGCAGGGTGGCGAAGGCTTGGTACGGGGAATTCTGAATGGGCATGGGCAGCTAGGCGCCAGACGGCGCTATGTCTAGAATGAAGGCCTTGTATCCTACATCGACAGACTCGCCAAGACTATTAAAGGCTGTCCGCCATCTACCCTCCATCAGACCGAATTCAGTGGACACAATGGAAGACACCGACCTGCAAGCGCTGATGGCAAGACTCGAACTGCTAATTAATCGGGTCGAGCAACTAAAGAGTCAAAACGGACTCCTATTAGCTCAGGAAAAAACCTGGCGCGAGGAACGCGCTCACCTCATTGAAAAGAACGAAATCGCCCGGCGTAAGGTCGAATCAATGATTTCGCGCCTCAAGGCCCTGGAGCAAGACTCATGAGTTCAAGCAATAGCGTTACCGTGCAGATCCTCGATAAAGAATATTCGATCATCTGCCCGCAAGAGGAGCGCAGCAATCTGGTGAGCGCCGCCCGTTATCTGGACGGCAAGATGCGCGAAATCCGCAGCAGCGGCAAAGTCATCGGCGCCGACCGTATTGCCGTGATGGCCGCACTGAACATCACCCACGATCTTCTGCACAAGGAAGAACGCCCGGATGTACAGGCCAGCGGTTCGACTCGCGAGCAGGTTCGCGACCTGCTCGATCGCGTCGATCTGGTGCTCGCCACTGATCCGGACGTCACCAAGGGCTGATTCGGCTGGCGGCTTGGGTTATACTCGCATCACTCCCTGGGGTGCTTGCCAGTTGACCACGTCCCTGAGCCGATTCGCACTACCCTGGAAGTTGCACGTTGGGCTGGTGTGCATGTCCGCTAGACGGAAAGCCTTAAAGCCTACTGCATCTTCCACCTTGAACTTTCGGGTTCAAGGGCTAAGTCAGCAGCGGTTCATCCGGGGAGCCTGATTTGTGTCCGATGCCGGTTTAATTACCGGCATCGGCTTTTTTACGGGTACGCTTTATGTACTCGTCCTGCAGAAGCCTGAATTCATGAACGAACCTGCGCAGCTACCCCGCCCGCAACTTCGACGCATGCTGCGCAAGGCCCGCCGCGCACTGACGCCCAGTCAGCAGCGCCAGGCTGCTCGCGGGTTGTACAAGCAATTGGCCCAGCAGCCATTGTTTCGCCGCGCAAAACACATCTCCCTGTATCTGCCCACCGACGGTGAAATCGATCCGCGCCTGTTGCTGCGCGCCGCGCAACGCCGGGGCAAGGCGACGTATCTGCCGGTGCTCAGTGCCTGGCCTCGGACTAAAATGGTGTTCCAGCGGATCCGTCCCGGCGAGACACTCAAACCCAACCGTTTCCGCATTCTTGAACCCCGGGCCAACATCGCCCGGCAACGCAAGGTATGGGCGCTGGACCTGGTGTTGCTGCCATTGGTAGGGTTTGACGACGTCGGCGGACGCCTCGGCATGGGCGGTGGTTTCTATGACCGGAGCCTGGCCTATATGGCGCGCCGCCAAACCTGGCGCAAGCCAACGCTGCTGGGACTGGCCCATGAATGTCAGAAAGTCGAACGATTGGCTCAAGCGAGCTGGGATGTGCCGTTGCAAGGAACGGTGACAGACAGGGCGTGGTATTTCGCAGGCTAGACGCCACTGGTATCAGCGGCGTCCGAAGACGGATTCAGCGTTTGAAAGCCGAGGGTTTTTGCTGGGCGATTTCGATTGGCGCGTCGGTCTTGTTGCTCCACAAGCTTTGGGCATAGCCAGTGGTCACGACGCCGAGGCCGAACAAAATAACCAAAATCCATAGTAAATCCGGTTTGCGTTTCATCGATTGCCCCCCAAAGGCACATCAATACGATGACAGCAGCGGTTTCCGTTGTAGGTGTAGGCCGTGCAGCAGCGTCAAGCTTAGAAGGCCGGCATTTTGCGACAACGTGAACTGACACGCAAACGCTGGCGTCAACCGACCGTCGGTTTGTCATAAAATCGCCCGATAACTTGCCCAACCACCTCGCAAGGAGCAAAAACGATGGCGTACTGGCTGATGAAATCCGAGCCCGACGAGCTCTCGGTCAAAGACCTCGAGAAGCTGGGTCGAGCGCGCTGGGACGGGGTTCGCAACTATCAGGCGCGCAACTTTTTGCGTGCAATGGCGGTGGGCGACGAGTTTTTCTTCTATCACTCCAGCTGCCCCGAGCCCGGGATTGCCGGAATCGGCAAGATTGTCGAAGCCGCGTACCCGGACCCGACGGCACTGGAACCTGAAAGCCATTACTACGACCCGAAGGCCAGCGCAGAAAAAAACGCCTGGAGCGCCATTGATGTCGCGCATGTCGAGACGTTTGCCAAGGTGTTGAAGCTCGATTATCTGAAGCAGCAAACGGCGTTGGAACAGATGCCGTTGGTGCAGAAAGGCTCGAGATTGTCGGTCATGCCGGTGACAGCCGAGCAGTGGGCGGCCGTTCTCGATCTACGCTAAAAAATCAAAACCACTTCGCCATCCCTTTTGCGTGCAGAACCGGGTTAGCCTGTGTCCCAGTTGACTGGCATCAACTCGCCCCGGCGTTTGCTCTGCCAGACTAGGACGCAATAGCCGCAGGATGCCAGCATGTCGACTCACAGCCGCTCTTCGATTCTTTTCGCCAGCGCTTTGCTGGTTTTACTGCTGGCCGCCGGGGGCTTCGGTTACTGGAAGTCGATGCATGACCGGTTGCCCGAAGGCTTGTATGTCGGCAACGGCCGGCTCGAGGCCACGGAAGTGCAGATCGCCAGCAAAACCCCTGGCCGACTGGCCGAAGTGCTGGTCAATGAAGGCGATAAGGTCAGCAAAGGCCAACTGCTGGCCCGGATGGACACGCGCACCCTCGAAGCCCAGCGCGATCAGGCACTGGCCGAGGTGTTGCGCGCCCGGGAAAACCTCTCCGCCGCCCAGGCCAACGTGCAACTGCGCCAGAGCGAACAACTGCTCGCTCAACAGGAACTGAAACGGTCTCAGGAACTGTTCAAACATGGTTTCGTGAGCGGCCAGATCATTGATCAGCAGCAAGCACGCCTGGACACCGGCGGTGCTGCGGTCGCAGCGGCCCGAGCGCAAGTCTCGGCGGTCGGCGCAGCGATCGGAGCGGCGCAGGCCCAGGTCGCCATGTTGACCAGCGAAATCGATGACAGCAGCCTGCGCGCGCCCATCGACGGAGTGATCCAATTGCGCATGGCCGAACCCGGCGAAGTGCTGGGTGCCGGCGGACGGGTGCTGTTGCTGATCGACCCCAGCGACCAATACATGAACCTTTACCTCTCGGCCTCCATCACCGGACGCCTGGCGGTCGGCGAAGAAGCGCGAATCCTTCTCGACGCCCTGCCCGACCATCCGCTGCCGGCAAAAATCAGCTTCGTCGCGGCCAAGTCGCAATTCACCCCCAAGGAAGTCGAGACGCGCGACGAGCGGCAAAAACTGGTGTTCCGCGTCAAGTTGCGCCTGACCGATCCGAGCGCCCTGCCCCAGGCTAAACCGGGCATGCCGGGTGCCGGTTACGTGCGCACGGCGCCGATCAACTGGCCGGCCAACCTGCAATGACCAACCTGGCGCTGCAAGCGACCGGCATCAACCACCGTTACGGCAAGCAGCACGCGCTCAGTGACATCCTGTTCAGCCTGCCGGCGGGCACCCGCTGCGGGTTGATCGGCCCCGATGGTGCCGGCAAGTCGAGCTTGCTGGGACTGATCGCAGGCGTGAAAACCCTGCAGAACGGACAACTGAACGTGCTGGGCGGCTCGATCCAGGATCGCCGCCACCGCACGAGTCTCTATGCCCGTATCGCCTTCATGCCCCAAGGCTTGGGCGGCAACCTTTACCCTGATTTGTCGATCAGCGAGAACATCCACTTTTTCGCCACCCTGTTCGGCCTGTCGAAAGCTGAATTCGATGAGCGCATGCACAGCCTGTTGCTGGCCACCGATTTGCTGCGGTTCGCCGATCGCCCGGCGGGCAAGCTCTCGGGGGGCATGAAACAGAAACTCGGGCTGTGTTGCGCGTTGATCCATGAACCGGACCTGCTGATTCTCGACGAGCCGACGACCGGCGTAGACCCCTTGTCCCGTCGACGCTTCTGGGAGTTGGTCGACGACGTACGCCGCCAACGCCCGCAACTGACATTGCTCGTCGCCACCGCCTACATGGAAGAAGCCGAGCAATTCGAACATTGCCTGATGCTCGACGGCGGCAAACTGATTGCCACGGGACTGAGCAGCGAATTGGCCGCCGCGACACCCAGCGGCAAACTCGACGAAGCGTTCACTCACTTTCAGGGCGCCAGCGGCCACGACAACCTGCCGCTGGTGATACCACCCAGGACCGGCGCCAGCACGGATATCGCCATCGAGGCCCACGGCCTGACGTTGCGCTTTGGCGATTTCACTGCGGTGGATAACGTCAGTTTCGCCATCGGTCGCGGTGAGATTTTCGGCTTTCTCGGCTCCAACGGCTGCGGCAAGACCACCACCATGAAAGTCCTCACCGGGTTGATGCCCGCCACTGAGGGCAGCGCCACCCTGCTGGGCAATCCGGTAAACGCTAAAGACCTGGCCACCCGCAAACGGGTCGGTTTCATGTCCCAGAGTTTCTCGCTGTATGGCGAACTCAGCGTGCGACAGAACCTGGACTTGCATGCGCGACTGTTCGATTTGCCCAAGGCCGACAGCGCCCGGCGCATTGACGAACTCATCCATCGCTTCAACCTGGACAGTGTCGCCGATCAGCCGTCCGGCGCCCTGCCCTTGGGTTTGCGTCAGCGACTGTCGCTGGCCGTGGCGGTGCTGCATCGCCCGGAAGTGCTGATCCTCGACGAACCCACCTCCGGCGTGGATCCGGCCGCGCGAGACGACTTTTGGCGATTGCTGATCGAACTGTCCCGCGAGCAAGGCGTGACCATTTTCCTCTCCACGCATTTCATGAATGAAGCCCAGCGCTGCGACCGCATCTCGTTCATGCACGCCGGCAAGGTACTGGCCTGTGACACCCCGGCGGCCTTGCAACAACAGTTCGAGGGCGAAACCCTGGAAGCAGCGTTTGTCACTTGCCTGGAACAGGCCCAAGGCACAAGCGAAGCACCGGCGCCTGCGGTGCCCACCGAAGTAGCCGTCGCACCGCCTCCACCGATGAAGCAACGTGGTTTCAGTGTCGCTCGCCTGGTGGCAGTGGCCAGCCGCGAAGCCAAGGAGTTGCTGCGCGATAAGGTGCGGATGGCGTTCGCTTTGCTCGGGGCGATCTTCATGATGGTGATCTTCGGCTACGGGATTTCCCTGGACGTGGAAAAACTCGCGTTCGCCGTATTCGATCAGGACCAGACGCCGCAAAGCCGCACCTATTTGGAAGCGTTCCGCAGCTCGCGATACTTCGCCGAACAAGCGCCGATTCGCGACACCAAAGAGCTGCATCGACGCCTTCAGCGCTCGGAAATCAAATTGGCGTTGGAAGTGCCGCCAGGTTTTGGCCGGGATTTGTACGCCGGACGTCAACCGGCCGTGGCTGCCTGGCTTGATGGCGGCATGCCGTTTCGCGCGGAGACCAGCCGCAATTACGTGGAGGCGGTGCATCAGGCCAACATTGAACAGTTGGCCGAACAGAGCAGCCCTGCACTGAATCGACAAGCCGCGGCCACACTGCAAACCCGATTCCGCTACAACCAGGATGTCGTCAGCGTCAACGCCATCGGCCCCGGGGTGATGGCGCTGATTCTCGCGTTCATTCCGGCCATGCTCACTGCATTGGGGATCGTGCGGGAAAAAGAGCTGGGGTCGATCACCAACTTCTACGCCACGCCGCTGACACGCCTGGAATTCCTGCTCGGCAAACAAGCGCCGTACCTGGCGGTCAGCCTGATCAACCTGGCGGTGCTGACAGCCATGAACCGCTGGTTGTTCGGCGTACCGTTCAAGGGCAGCGGCCTGACCCTGGCCTTCGGCGGGCTGCTGTATGTGCTGGCAACCACCAGCATGGGCCTGCTGATCTCGGCATTCACCCGCACCCAGATCGCCGCCATCCTCGGCACGATGATCATCACCAGCCTGCCGACTATCCAGTTTTCCGGACTGATCGTGCCGCGCTCCTCCCTGGAAGGCGCCGCCGCAGTGATGGGCATGCTGTTTCCGGCCGGTTACTTTCTCGATATCGCCGTCGGCACCTTCACCAAAGCGCTCGACCTGCGACAGTTATGGCCCCAATGCCTGGCGCTGTTCGGGTTCTTTCTTGCCTTCACCGGGCTGAGCCTGGTGATGCTGAAAAAGCAGGAGGCCTGATGCACAAGCTTGCGCATATTTTTCGGCTGGGCCTCAAGGAGCTGACCAGCCTGCGGCACGACAGTGTGTTGCTGGTGTTCCTGTTCTACGCCTTTACCGTGGCGATCTATATGCCAGCCGCCGGCTCGGTGATTGGCGTGCACAACGCCAGCGTCGCGATGGTGGATGAAGATCACAGCCACCTGTCCCGCCAACTGGCGCAAGCCCTGCAACCGCCGGAGTTCCAGCGACCGGTGCTGTTGCCTTACGCGCAACTCGATCAGGTCATGGACAGCGGGAAATACACCTTCGTGATCAATGTGCCGGCGAATTTCCAGGCGGATCTGTTGGCCGGTCGCCAACCGGCGGTGCAAGTGAACGTTGATGCCACGGCCATGAGCCAAGCGTTCATGGGCGCGGGTTACATCGGGCGGATCTTCCAGCGCGAACTGCTCAACTACGGTGGGCAAAACGATCCCGCCAATCAGGCACCTGTCCTGCTGACCACCCGCTCGCTGTTCAATACCAATCTGGAAGGTGGCTGGTTCCTGGCGGTGATTCAGATCGTCAACAACATCACCATCCTGGCCATCATCCTGACCGGCACGGCACTGCTGCGCGAGCGTGAACATGGCACCCTCGACCATTTGCTGGTGCTGCCGTTGACCGCGCTGGAAATCATGCTGGCGAAAATCTGGAGCAACATGCTGGTGGTGGTGGTGTGCACCTGGATTTCGCTGGAAGTGATCGTCAAAGGCGCACTGGGCGTGCCATTGGCGGGCTCCATGAGCCTGTTTTTGATGGTCACCGCGGTTTATCTGTTCGCCAGCACGGCGCTGGGGATTTTCCTCGCGACCCTGGCTCGCTCGACGCCGCAATTCGGCCTGCTGGCCATTCCGGTGATCATTCCGATGCTGTTGCTGTCCGGTGGCAGCACGCCGCTCGACAGCATGCCGCAATGGCTGCAATGGGTGATGCAGGGGTCACCATCAACGCACTTTGTCAGCCTCGGCGCCGCCATCCTGTTTCGCGATGCCGGGCTGAGCGTGGTCTGGCCGGACCTGTTGGCATTGAGCGCCATCGGGCTGCTGTTCTTTGCGATTGCGTTGATGCGGTTTCGCAAGAGTCTGGCGTCTTGAATGGTGGCGGTTTTGGGGGTGGGGTTGGGGTTGGGGTTGGGGTTGGGGACATATCCGTTTTTGGGGTAACGGCGGCTATTGGTTCCGCCCTGACGGCGGGTTACTTGGAAAAGCGCCAAGTAACCAAGCGCTTGCGCCCCTGACGTACGGTGCCTCGCTTAGGCTCGGCATTCCCTCACTCCGGTCCTGCTCCGTGGGCCCGCCGCCATCGGCCAT